>NZ_MUME01000325.1 GCF_002155915.1 Streptomyces thermovulgaris
CCGGGAGGAGCGCCGGCCCGCCGTCCCGCGTCCGCCGTCCGGTGCCCCCGGGCCTCCTTGGGTCCCCGGGCCGTCGGGGGTCCCCCGCGCGGTACCGCCCCCGTCTCCCCCGCCGTTCCCGTTCCCGCCGTTGCCCCTCGCCGTCGCCGCACGCCTCATCAGCACCGAGGCCGCCGCGTTGGAGCACGCGGAGAGCAGCGCGAGGACGATGGTGAGCATCGTTCACACCCCCCGCTCGTCACCCGAACCGTGCGGCGAGGCGCCGGTAGAGCGCGGGCGCCATGCCGCGGACCCGGCCGGGCAGCCGGGTCCAGCCGGGGACGTACACCTCGTCCCGGTCCCGGCAGACCGCCTCCCACACCGCGTCGGCGACCCGGCTCGCCGGGACGGGCCTGGGCCAGGAGCGCCGGTAGGGCACTCCCCGGCGGTCGAAGAACGGCGTGTCGACCACTCCGGGCACCACATGGCTGATGCCGACCCCGGTGCCGCGCAGTTCGTGGCGCACGGCGTCGGCGAAGGTGCCCAGGGCGGCCTTGGCGGCGGAGTAGACCGCCTCGTCGCGGACGCCGACCGTGCCGGCCAGGGAGCCGATGAGGACCACACGGCCCGTGCCCCGCTCGATCATCTGCGGCAGCACCAGCCGGACCAGGCGCAGGGTGGCCAGGACGTCGACCTCGAACACCTCGTCGATGGCGTGCTGCGGCATGGTGCTGAACGGGCCGGCCCAGCCGATGCCCGCTCCGGCCACCAGGAGGTCCACCCGGCCGACGCTGTCGAGCGCGAACTCGACCAGCCGCCGCTCGGCGTCCCGGTCGGACAGGTCCGCCGGCCAGACGACGGCGGAGGTGCCGCGGGCGACCTCCTCCAGCCGGGCGCGGTCGCGCCCGTTGAGCACCAGGCGCCAGCCGCCCTCCTCGGCGAGCCGCCGGGCGACGGCCGCGCCGATCCCGGACGAGGCACCGGTCACCAGCGCGCCTCCGCCCGGCGCCGCCGCGCCGGCGGCCCGGCGGCGGACGGCGCCCGGTGCCGCGGATGCCTCGATGGACGTGCCGGAGTCGGACCGTGCGCGGGAAGGGGCGTGGGGCATCGGGACGCACCTCGGGGTCGGACGGGAGCGAGGGCCGCCGGTGCGGCCCCGGTGGTCCGGGACGGCCTGCGGGATGCCGAAGTATCCCGGGGGCCGGGCCCGAAACCTGGGACGGGCGGGGGTGTGCCCGTCCGTTTGACTGCGGTGGGTGATGGTTACTTACTTCCAGTGTCGTCCGATTCGTCCGTGCCGCCACCGCTGTCCGCCGCTCGGGACCCCCGTGCCGGCCGCGCTCCCGTCCGCCCCGGTCCGCAGGTGCCCCGGGAGGCCGAGCGGCTGCTCATCGTCTCCGCGAGCATGGGGTCGGGCCATGACACGGTGGCCGCCGAGCTGGCCCGCCGTGCCCGCGCCGACGGCAGGCAGGCCCGGGTCGTCGATGTGCTGGCCCTCCTGCCGTACGGCCTGGGCAGCGGTCTGCGCGGCTTCTACCGGACGGCGGTCCGCGAGGCCCCCTGGGTCTACGCCGGTATCTACGACTTCTTTCTGCGCCCCGGTCCCCGGCCCCGCCCGAGCGGCACCCCGCTGGCGCGGCTCGCGGGCGGCCGGCTGATGCGTCTGGTGCGGGACTGGCGGCCCGATGTCGTGGTGTCCGTCTTCCATCTGGCGGCCCAGCTCACCGGCCATCTCCGCGACCGCGGGGTGCTCCGGGTCCCCGGTGCGGTGGTCGTCGTCGACTTCGCCGTGCACCGGCAGTGGCTGCATCCGGGCAACGACCTGTACCTGTGCGTCAGCGAGGAGGCCGCCCAGGAGGTCCGCCGGAGCGTCGGCCGTCCGGCGGAGACGACCGGTCCGGTGGTGGCGCCGGAGTTCTTCTCCGAGGGGCCGGGAGCGGCCGGGTGGCGGCGCCGGCTGGAGCGGTACGGCGGCGGCCGGCCCGCGGTGCTGGTCTCCGCGGGCGCCTGGGGCGCCGGCAGCCATCTGCCCGGCACCGCGCGGCTGCTCGCCGCGCACGGCTTTCTGCCGGTCGTCCTGTGCGGACGCAATGAACGTCTGCGGCGCGCCCTGTCCGACGTGCCGGGTGTCCTCGCCCCCGGCTGGGTGAGCGACATGCCGGACCTGCTGCACGCCTGCGCCGCGCTGGTGGACAACGCGGCCGGCCAGACGGCCGTCCAGGCGCTCGCCGCCGGTCTGCCGGTCGTCGGTCACCGTCCCCTGCCCGGACACGGTGCGGAGGGGGTGCGCCGCATGGCGGAGCTGGGCGTTTCCGACCACGCCCCCGACGCGCCCGCTCTTCTGCGCTCCCTGGCCCGTCTGACGGAACCGGGGCCGTGGCGCGAACGGCGGATCACGGCCGGCCGGGCCCTGTTCCGAAAGGACGCGCTGTCCCGGCTCGTACGGACCGGGGGGACGGATCGCCCGTAGCCGCCCGGCTGTACGCCCTGCCGGGCGGAGGGGCCGTACGCCCGGCGGCCGCGCGGCCTCCGCCGGGGGCCCGTCTCCCGGAAGCTCCTGAAAGCCCCTGGAAGCTCCCGGAGGCTCTCAGAAGAACGCCATCCCGAGGAACAGCGCCAGGAGGAACAGGACGGTGCCGCCCACGGCGGCGACCAGACGGAAGTGACGGCGCAGCAGGGGGCGCAGGCCGGGGCGCCGCGGGGGGACCCGGTGCACGCTGGTGTTCCAGCCGTCCTCCGTGGTGACCGAGACCGGGCGCGGGGCGACCGCGGCATGGGCGCCGCCGCTTCGGCGGTGCGCGGCGCCGCCGCTCCGGTGCTCGGGGGCGCGGCGGCGTCCCTGGCCCGTGCTCCGGCCTTCGCCGCGCGGCTCCGGCAGGCGGCCGGGGGCGGACACGGCGGCCGGCTGCTCCGGCGGAAGCGGCTCGGGCGTGCCGCGCCAGGCACCGCTGGCGAACCAGTCCGCCGCCTGCCGGGCCGTGGGCCGGTCCTCCGGCCGTTTGGCGAGCATGCTCAGCAGATACGCCTCGAAGGCGGGCGGCAGCGAGGCGCCCCGCTGGTGCGGCGGCACCGGCGGGGAGTCGACGTGCAGATACAGCAGGGCGGTGGCGGTGGGGGCCTCGAAGGGAGGGGCTCCGACGGCCAGGTGGTAGAGCACGCAGCCCAGCGAGTACATGTCGGAGGCCGCGCTGGCCGGGGTGCCGACGGCCCGCTCGGGCGCCAGATACAGGCCGGTGCCGACGATCTGCCCGGTGGTGGTGAGCCCGCCGGAGGGGTCGTCGACGAAGCGGGCGATGCCGAAGTCGGCTATGCGGACGGTGCCGTTGCGGTCGCTGAGCAGGTTGCCGGGCTTGATGTCCCGGTGCACGATGCCCTGGGCGTGCGCCGCGGCCAGGCCCTCGGCCGCGTGCTGCGCCACCTGGGCCAGCCGTTCCGGTGAGAGCGGACCGCCGGCGGCCAGCTCGTCGGCCAGGCTGTCGCCGTCGACCAGCTCCATCACCAAAAAGCAGCGGTCCTCCCAGGTGCCGAAGTCGAGTGTCCCGACCACGTGCGGGTGGTTCAGCCGTGCCGAGGTCTGCGCCTCCATCCGGAAGCGGGCCTCGGCCGAGGCGTCCGCCCCGTTGTTGAGCAGCAGCTTGACCGCGACCGGCCGGCCGAGCACCTCGTCGAGGGCCTGCCAGACCTCGCCCATTCCGCCTCGTCCGATGACCGTCTGCAGCCGGTACCGACCTGCCACCAGCACGTGTAGCCCGCCCTCGATCCCCTGGAGTCCCACCCGCGCGCCCGCTCTCCGCAGCGGTCGCGGCAGCAGCCGGGCAGCGCATGCGGGTCGCGGCAACCCGGCTCATCTTAACGATCAGTTGAGATGCTCCCGACCGGCGCGTGCCCCTGGGGAGCCTCTCCCCGGGCGTCCTTCCGGCCGCTCGGCCGTTCGAACCGTTCTTCGAACCGTTCGGGTCGTCCGGGCCGTTCGGGCCGCGCCGGACCCCGGGAAGGGGAGATCCTCCTGGACCTGTCCGAGTGAAAAGCAGGGAGTCGCCTCGTCGTACAAAATGCAGAGCTGATCATGTGTGCCATCGTCGCCCTACCCGCTGATCCACTCGGGAAAGGAAGGACGATCTTGGACCCTTTGACGTGGCTGCTCATTCCGTTGGCGACGATCTTCATGGCAAGTATCTGGGGCGTGGTCGCAGGACGCCCACGACGCGCCCATGACGTGACGGATGTGGAGCGCTACGACCGCTTCCGCTCCACGCTGGCACGCATGACCTCCTGACCGGCCGGCTACCGAAGCAGCAGCTGCAGGCCGCCCACGACCGTCGCCACGACCACCAGCTGCTCGAACAGCCGCTGATCGATGCGGTGCACGGTCCACGTGCCGAGCAGGGCACCGGGGACGACGAAGAGCACGAGGGCGGCGTCGAGGAGCAGGGAGCGGGCGTCGATGAGACCGAGGCCCGCGCTGAAGGGCACCTTGGAGACATTGACGACGAGGAAGAAGAAGGCCGAGGTGCCGAGGAAGCCGAGCTTGCGGAAGCCCGCGGAGAGCAGATAGAGCGACATCACCGGGCCGCCCGCATTGGCGACCATCGTGGTGAAACCGCCGAGGACACCATAGGAACGGGCCTTGAGGCGGCCCGCGCGGGTGATGACCGCGTCCGGTGCCGCCTCCCGCCCGGCGGTGCGGCGCCGCCACACGGTCACGGCCGCCATCAGCAGCAGGATCGCACCGATCGAGGTCCGTACGGCCCCGTCGTCGGCCCGCATCAGGAACAGGGTGCCGACGACCACTCCGGCCGCGACCGCCGGGAACAGCCGCCACAGCGTGGGCCAGTGGGCGTGCCGCCGGTAGGTGAGGACGGCCAGCACATCGCCGGCGATCAGGAGCGGCAGCAGCACCCCGGTGGAGGCGCGGGCGGGCAGCACGGCCGCGAAGATGGCGAGGCTGACCGTGCCGGCCCCGCTGACGGCGGTCTTGGAGAAGCCGACGAGCAGGGCCGCGAAGGCGAGCGCCGCGAACTCCCAGCCGGACAGGTGCCAGAGTGTCATCGTGTTCATGCGGTGACCGATGCTATGTCCGGACAAGTACGGGGCAGGAGCCCGCCCCGCCTCCGGTCCCGCCGCTCGGTCCCGTCACCCGGTCCCGCCGTCTGGGAGGAATCATGGCCGACACCCGCGACCACGTGCTCACCGGCACCCGGGGCACCCTCGCCGTCCGCGAGTGGCCGCATCCGCGGCCGCGGTACATCGCCCTCGTGGTGCACGGCTACGGCGAGCACTCCGGCCGCTACCAGGAGCCGGCCGGGGTCCTCACCGCGCACGGCGCGGTCGTGTACGGCCCCGACCACATGGGCCACGGCAGATCGGCGGGCGAACGCGTGGTCGTGGAGGACTTCGAGGACGTGGTGACCGATGTGCACGCCGTGGCCGGTCTCGCCCGTGCCGCGCACCCCGGGCTGCCGCTCGTGCTGATCGGCCACTCCATGGGCGGGCTGATCTCCGCCCGTTACGCCCAGCGGTACGGCGACGAGCTCACCGCGCTCGTCCTGTCCGGGCCGGTCATCGGCGCCTGGGAGCTGCCGGGCCGGCTGCTCGCCCTGGACGAGATCCCCGACACCCCGGTCAACCCGGCCGCGCTCTCCCGGGACCCGGCGGTCGGCGCGGCGTACGCGGCGGACCCGCTGGTCTGGCACGGCCCGATGAAGCGGCCGACGGTGGAGGCGTTCGCACGGGCCCTGGACACCGTCGACAGGGGCGGCGGCCTCGGCGCGCTGCCGGTGCTGTGGCTGCACGGCGACGACGACCGGCTGGTTCCGCTCGACGGCAGCCGGGTCGGCGTCGAGCGGCTCGGCGGCACCCTGACCGAGCGGATCTACCCGGGCGCCCGGCACGAGGTGTTCCACGAGACGAACCGGGCCGAGGTCTTCGCGGACCTGACGGACTTCCTGGACGGAGTGCTCGCGCGCTGAACGGAACGGTCACGCGCCGGGCGGCACCGGCGCGGTTGTTTGCCCCGGTACGTCAAGGGCACCCGCGCCTGCATGGAGTGGTCGTGCGGCGCCGTCCGCGTGGGTGAGGACCCCGGGCCCTTCCTTGCTGCGGGCACGGGCGAGCCGGCCCCGCGGAGCATCGCGGACGCCGGAGCCGTCCGCGCCCGCCGCCCGGTGATCACCCGGGGCCCGTTCCACGCGCACGGCGGCGGACGGCCTCCCGGTGCGGGAGGCGGGACCGGCGAGGAGGAACGCATCGCACTGCTCCGTACCGCCAGAGACGACTCCCCAAGGAGAACCGCCGTATGACTGTCGTGAAGAGCGTCATTTCCGACTCGGCCCGTCAGGTCACCGGAGAAGCGCTGCAGAACACCCTCGTGGATCTTCTCGGGCTCTCCCTGATCGGGAAGCAGGCGCACTGGAACATCGTGGGACCGCGGTTCCGCTCCATCCATCTGCAGCTCGACGAAGTGGTGTCGGCCGCCCGTTCGTTCGCCGACACGGTCGCCGAACGCGCCGCGGCGCTCGGCGTGCCGCCGGACGGGCGCCCGGAGACCATCGCCTCGGCCTTCACGCTGCCCGGTCCCAAGGACGGCTGGGTCCGCGACGCGGAGGTCGTCGAGATCATGGTCGAGTCCCTGGAGGGGGCCGTCCAGCGGCTGCGCGAGCGCATCGACGCGACCGAGAAGCCGGACCCGGTCACCCAGGACCTGCTGATCACGATCACGGCCGAACTGGAGAAGCAGCGCTGGATGTTCGCCGCCGAGAACGTGGGCGCAGAGGACTGACCGGCGGCGCGCCCGCCGCCCGTGTGCACATCGCCGGCGCCCGGATCCGTGGATCCGGGCGCCTTTGTCGTGCCGTGCGCCGTGCCGCTCCGGGCTCCGCGTTCCGCACGGTCCGTGCCGCACGGCCGCGGCGGCCCACGGCCCTCACGACTGCCACGACCGCCACGTCCATGACGGCCGCCACGCCCGTCACCCCGGTCGCGCCCGTCGCCGTCACCCGAGCGGCCTCGCCGCACGGCGGCGGGCATGCGCGCCGGGGGCCGCGCACCTAACGTCGAACCCACACCCCCCGCAGGGTGTCCGGGACGCCCGGCGCCGTCCGCGGGCACCGGTTTCGGCGTGGAAGGCCGGCCCGCACGGGACGTCACCGCGGCGCGCCACCGCGGTCACGGCGGGCCGCCCGCCCGTCCGCGCCCGCCGCCGGACGACGGACCGGAACCCGGCCGGCCCGGCCCCGTACGGCGGTCGCCACCGGCCTCCCGTGTCCCGTTCACGGCCCGCCCCGGCACGCACGGCACCCGGCCGGCACGGCCGTCCGCGGCGCCGCCACCCGACGGACCGCCGACATGCGACCGCGCGGGCGGTCGCACCACCGTGAGGAGCAAGGCATGACCTCAGCCGACCGGCCGCAGCGGGACCGCCGCACGATACGCCTGCGCGTATCGAGGGCCGACCCCTGGTCGGTGATGACCACGAGCTGTCTGCTGCTGGTGGGGCTGGGGATCTGCGTGCTCCTCACCCTGACGGCGGTCTGGGGCGTACTGGGCCTGCTGGACCCGGAGACCTGGTCCTCCTTCAGCTGGACGTTCACCGTCGCCGCGGGAGTCGTGACCCTGGAGGTGATCCTGGGAACGGCACTGGCGACTCTCGGCGCGTTCCTCTACAACATCTCGTCGCGGTACGCCGGGGGCGTCCATCTGACGCTGGCCGACGACACCCCGGCGGCGGAGGTCGCGGGTGCCGCGCTGCTGCCGGACGTCGGCCGTCTGTACCGGCGTCTCCAGGCCCGCCTGGGCTTTCCGCCCCCGGGCTGGGGCGCCCGGTACGTCGACTTCGCCGACCGCTGCGCCGCGACGGGCCGGCGCCTGCGCCGTACCCGGCGGTCCGGCTCCCTCCGCCCCGACGAGCGGAGCTGCCCCACCGGCCGTACCGACCGTGACCACCGGACCGGCCGGGACGACCCGGACACCCGGGTGGAGGGGAGCATGCCCGGCTGACCCGGTGCCGGCGGTCAGCCGCCGAGACCGTCCGGGAGGTGCAGCAGCCGGGTGATCGTGCGCAGGACGCCGTTGTCGTTGTTGGAGGGCGCCAGGTGGCGGGCCCGTCCGATGACCTCGGGGTGGGCGTTGGCCATGGCGAAGGACCACTCGGCGGCGTCCAGCATCTCCAGGTCGTTGAGGTAGTCGCCGAACACCGCGGTCTGGGCGGGGGTGATCCCCAGGTCCCGCTGGAGCCGGCGCAGGGCGGTCCCCTTGTTGGCGGTGCGGTTCATGACGTCCACCCAGTGCTCGCCGGAGACGACGACCTGGTGGGTGCCGGTGAACGGCGCCAGTGCCGGCGCGACGGTCCGCTCGGCCGGCCCGAAGGCGTAGAAGGCCACCTTGATGATGTCGTCGTCGACGGCCGAGGCGTCCGTCACGGCCCGGTGCCGTACGTAGTACTTGCGGACCTCGGCCAGAAAGGCCTCGTCGGTCCGCTCCACATAGGCCGACCGCTTGCCGCAGACCACGGCGCCCACGTCCGCTCCGCGTGCCGCGAGTTCCCGTGCGGCCGCGACGAGACGGGTCACGACGGACGGCTCCAGCGGGTCGGAGCTCAGCTCCACGCCGTCCCGGACGACGTAGGTGCCGTTCTCCGCGATGAACACCATGCCCTCGTCGTTGCCGGCGAACTGCTCGGCCAGCGTCGCGTACTGGCGGCCGCTGGCGGGGCAGAAGAGCACGTCGCGGCGGCGCAGCTCGGCCAGGACGGGCCACAGCCCGGCGGGGACGCGCTGGGCGTCGTCGAGGAGCGTGCCGTCCATGTCGGTGACGACCAGCCGTATGTCGGCGGGTTCCGCGGGCAGGCCGGAGGCGGTGAACAGGGGCGAGGGTGTGCTGGGCATGTCCGTTCTCTGCTGGTGGCGCGGCGGGGCGCCCGGATGCGGTGCGCACGGCCTCGTCGCCGTGCGCGGGCTGGGCGGTTGTCGGGACGGTGTGCCGTTCCCGTGCGGCGCCGTCCGGCGCGGGCGCACGGGGGCGGCGCGGGGCGCCGTACGGCGGGACCCCACCCTACCGGGTCTTGGTAAGGACTCCTTCCTTGACCCCGGCGGGCCGGTCCCGCCCGCTGCGCACCGGCCGGTTCCCCGTTTCCCGGGACAGAGTGATCACCGGACGGCACAATGACGGCGGCGGCCTCGGGGCCGCTGCCAGGGCATCCCCACAGGGCAGGAGCGCAGACGTGAGCGAGAACCGCACCCCGTCGAACGGGTCGCCGGCACTGGACACCACGGTGGCGCACAACGCACGGGTGTGGAACTACTGGATAGGCGGCAAGGACAACTACGAGGTCGACCAGCGGGTCGGCGAGCACGTCGCCGGGATGTTCCCGGTGATCCGGGACGTGGCCCGCGCCGACCGCGCGTTCCTCGGGCGGGCGGTGCGCTGGCTGACCGCCGGGCGCGGGGTGCGGCAGTTCCTGGACATCGGCACCGGGCTGCCCACGGTCGACAACACCCACGAGATCGCACAGCGCATCGCTCCCGACGCCCGGGTCGTGTACGTCGACAACGACCCGATCGTCCTCGCCCACGCCCGCACCCTGCTGACCAGCACCCCCGAGGGCGCCACCGCCTACCTCGACGCCGATGTGCACGACCCGGAGGTCATCGTCGAACGCGCCGCCGAGACCCTCGACCTCGGCCGGCCCGTCGCGGTGATGATGCTCGGCATCCTGAACTTCGTCCTGGACACCGACAAGGCACGCGACATCGTCCGCCGGCTCATGGCCGCGGTGCCCTCCGGCAGCTTCCTGGTCCTGACGCACCCGACCGCCGACGCCGATCTCGGCGGCGAGGGCAATGCGGCCGCCATGGAGTTCTGGAACCGGAACGCCACCCCGCCGATCACCGCCCGCTCCCGTGCCGAGATCGCCGCCTTCCTCGAGGGTCTGGACCTGGTCGAGCCGGGGCTGGTGCCGTGCTCGCAGTGGCGGGCCGACGGCTCCCCCGCCGTGGTGCCGCAGTTCGGCGCGGTGGCCGTGAAACCCTGACGCGGACGGCTCGGCCGGGCGGCGGGCGACGACGCGGGAGCCGTACGAGGCCGCGGAGCCGGCGGGCCACGGCGGTCGCGCCGCCCTCGCCGCCGGCACCGGGATGCGGAACCGGTCACGCACCGGGACGTGGGGCCGGTCACAGTCCCGGAAGCAGCAGGTCCGAAGCACGAACCCCGGAAAGTATGATCAAGCAATGTCTGACATGACCGAGACCACGCCCGGTTGGCTGACCACCGAGGAACTGGAGTCGGCGCGCGCCCGGATGCCGATCCTGTACGTCGAGGCGGTGCCGGTGCGTGTCGACGACAGCGGCGAAGTGACCAGCATCGGCCTGCTGTTGCGCATCGGGCCGGACGGAACGGTCACCCGGACCCTGGTTTCCGGGCGGGTGCTGCACCACGAGCGCGTACGGGACGCCCTGCTGCGTCATCTGGAGAAGGACCTCGGTCCGGTGGCGCTGCCCCGTGTCCCGGCCTCCCTGCAGCCCTTCACCGTCGCCGAGTACTTCCCCACGGCCGGCATCACGCCGTACCACGACCCGCGTCAGCACGCCGTGTCGCTGGCCTACATCGTCCCGGTCGCCGGTGACTGCCGTCCCCGCCAGGACGCCCTGGACCTGGTCTGGTTCACTCCCCAGGAGGCCCTCTCCCCGGCGGTGCAGAGCGAGATGCCGGGCGGGCACGGGGTACTGCTCAAGCAGGCACTGGCACACGTCGGTCACATCTACTGACCGCCGTCTGCCGCACGGCCCTGCCCGGACGTCCGCACCCGGCGCACCGGCATCCGGCCCCGGGGGCGGGATCAGCCCGCAGCGCCGCTTCGCGCGGCGAGCACGATCTGGGTCTGGGTGGTCTGTCCCACGAGCCGGTCCTTGTCGTCCCGCAGGTCGGTCTGCACGACGACGAGGGTGCCGCCGACATGCAGGGGGCGGGCCGTGGCGTGAACCCGCCCGGAGGTCACCGGCCGCAGGAAGTTGGTCTTGGACTCCACCGTGGACGTCCTGGCGCCCTGCGGAAGGTTGAGATAGGCGCAGACGGCGCCGACGGAGTCGGCCAGCGCCATCAGGGCTCCGCCGTGCAGGACTCCGCCCGCGGTGCAGGCCTCCGGGGACCAGGGCAGGCTTCCCACGGTCCGGTCGGGGGCGGCCTCGTGGAGTTCGACGCCCAGTCGTGCCGCGAAGGGCATGGCCGCCAGAAGGGCGGCGGGGTCGGGAGGTGCCGTCTCGGAAGGGGACATGGCGCGCTGCCTTTCGGGGTCGGGTATGCGCTCCCGGACACACGACGGTGATCGCCCGGTGCGCCAACCGCCAGTGTGACAGCCTTCGTTGGGCGAGTCCCGGCCGACAGGCGGAAGGGGTTCCGCCGTCGAGCGGTGTGCTCGGCCTCGAGACCGAAGACGCTCCGTGCGAAGAAGGAGAAAAGGGAAGAAAAAGGGTCTTCACCGGCTCTCGCCCGTGAAGACCCTTCACCCTGTCGGGACGGCGGGATTTGAACCCACGACCCCTTGACCCCCAGTCAAGTGCGCTACCAAGCTGCGCCACGTCCCGTTGCCCGCTTGACCTGGGGTTTCCCCCGGCCGAACGCGCAGCAAAACCATACCGTACTCGGGCCGGTGGTCGCGCACCCGTTTCCCGGTCGTCCCCTCGGTGCCCGGCGGCGCGTCAGCGCGCGGCGGGCACTCCCAGCCGGGGATGGGCCTCCTGCAGCCGGGCCGGGGCCGCCTGGCGCCAGGAGTCGGCGAGGATGTCCCGCAGCTCCTCCTCGTCGTCCAGCGCGGCGAGCCGGACCCGGATCCAGGCGAACTGCGCCTCGTGACCGGCGATCCAGAACTTCTCCGGCTCGGCCAGGACCAGCTCGTCGCGTTCCTCCTTGGGGCAGCGCACGGCCATGGACGTCTCGTCCTCCGGCAGGGTGGCGAACATCTTCCCCGCCACCCGGAACGTGGGCATGCCCCAGGCGAGCTTCTCGGTGGTGTCCGGCAGGGACAGGGCGATACGGCGTACGTCTTCTGCGTCCGGCATGCACCGCACCGTAGCCGCCGCCACTGACAGGCGGTGAGGAGCTCCGGTCACCCGGCGGCCGCGGCGGTGCCCAGGCGCTTGCAGGAGAGCGTGGTGGGCCGCCGCGTGCCGCCCGGATCGGCGGCGTGGTCCGGGATCACACCGGCCCGGATCCAGCCGGCCGAGCGGTAGAGGTGCTCGGCGGGGCTGCCGGTCCGGTGTCCAGCTGCAGCAGGGCGACGCCGGCCGCGGCGGCCGCGTCCCCGGCGGCGGCCGGCAGGCGGCGGCCACGGCGGGGGCGAGCGGGGCGAGAGAGCCGACCGAGGCACCGCTCGCCACGGCGCCGACCAGCAGCACGGCCAGGTCCTCGGCGCGTGCGTCGGTCTCGTCGGCGTTCAGCGGGTGCACGGCCGCAGGCGCGGCCGTCTGCCCGTTTCTCATGATCCGGGACGCTGTCCCGGGCCGGCGACGGGCGTGTTATGCGCCGGCCGCCTCGGCGAGCGCGTCGAGCACCGGACGGATCAGCGGGTGCTCCTCCGCCCCGCGGCGCACGGCGGCGAAGACCCGGCGGGTGGGGGCCACGCCGTCGACGGGGCGTACCACCACCCCCGTGAGATCCATGTCGCGCAGGGCGGAGCGCGGGACGAGGGCCACGCCCGCGTCGGCCGCGGCGAGCGCCACGACGGCGCGGAAGTCGTCGGAGGAGTGTTCCAGGCGAGGCTGGAATCCGGCGTTCTCGCAGGCCAGGACGACCACGTCGTGGCAGGGATTGCCGGGGTAGGGACCGATCCAGGGGTCCTTGGCCAGTTCGGCGAGCGGAACCTCGGAGGACTCGGCCAGCCGGTGGGTCACGGGGAGGACCGCGTCGAACGGCTCGGCGTACAGCGGTACATGGGTCAGCCGGGGGTCGTCGGCGGGCGGCGCGCCCCGGTACTCGACGGCGACCGCCACGTCGACCTGCCGGTCCATCACCATCGGCAGGCTGGCGTCGCCCTCGGCGTCCAGGACGCGGATGCGGATGCCGGGCGCCGTACCCGCCAGGCGGGCCACCGCGGGGGCGACGACCTGGGCGATGCCGGTGGCGAAGGCGGCCACGGTGACGGTTCCGGCCTTGCCGGAGCCGTACGCGGCGAGTTCGGCCTCCGCCCGCTCCAGCTGGGCGAAGACCGCGTGGGTGTGGCTGAGCAGGATCTCGCCGGCCTGGGTGAGCCGTACGCCCTTGGCGCTCCGCTCGACCAGCCGGTGGCCGGTCTCCTGCTCCAGGGCGGCGAGCTGCTGCGAGACGGCGGAGGGGGTGAGGTAGAGCGCGGCGGCGGCGGCCGTCAGCGTGCGGTGGTCGGCCACCGCACGGAGGATGTGCAGCCGCCGCGCTTCAATCATGCGAGTGATTATCGCAAGGTGTCCGACAGGCCGGACTCCGCTTCCGGGGACGTCGTGTGGACCGGGCCGGCTCCGGCGGCATGGAGTCGGCCTCGCCCGTCCCGTCTCCCGGGTCGTCCCGCGATCGGCAACGAGCCGGACCGGGCCGGGGTGGTGCCGGGAAATCCAGTGGAGATCACCAGCCGGCCCGACGCCTTGGAAGTGCGGCCGGAGGGGGCAGCCCGACACCCGCAGCTCCGCAACGCTCAAGAGGGCCGAGGCCACCTCCGGTGGGCCTCGGACCGGCTGCCGGCCGCCGAGCGAACGCGCCGGGCGTCCGGGCGGCGCCGTGGCTACTCGCGCACGTCGGAGTGCAGCCCGGCCAGCTTGTTGATGTCGGCGCGCAGCTGTTCCACCTTCTCGCGGTAGCTGTCGACGTGGTCCGCGGTCAGTTTCCAGGTGGGCGGAGTGGCTGCGGAGGGGACGGGACCCGCGTAGGGGTCCACCGGAACATGCTGTGTGTAGCCGCTCCTGCGGTCCTCGAGGGTTCTGAGGGACCTTGCGACGATCATCCACCGGGAATCCCCCGTGGACAGGTACAGCCAGGTCGCGGTGCTCACGGGGCTGCGTACATGAAAGGGCACGCGCAGGCGCCTGCGGACCTCCTTGAACTCCTTCTTCAGCTCCGCCCAGGCGTCGTCCAAGGCGAAGATGCACTCCCGCTGGTCCTTGAAGTACCAGCTACCGGGATAGGGGGTCTCCTTCTCGGGCCGCCACCGGACGATGGGGGACGGCTGCCAATCCGGCTCGGGCACACTGCTCGGGTCGGCGGGCGGCGCACTCGCCATGTCCGTCCGATCGGGCTCACCGTCCTCCGGCGAATCGGCGCCGAAACGCCTGGCCGGCCCGTTCGCCCCGGGAAGTGCTGCCACGGCGGCGGGGGCGCGGTTCGGAAAACCGAGGAGTTCAGCCGCGTAGTTCTGGGCGTACAGTTGCGGCTCCGGGCGTCCTCTCGAGACGAGTCCCCGCCGCACCTGCCGCCAGACGAGGCTGACGCTCAGTTCCGACCCCATGCCGGGAATCCCATGCGTCAGGACCTTGATCAGTTCTCCGGTGGCCTCCGGGCAATCGGCGTCCGGTGGTGAAAAGGACTGCTTGTCATGCGGTGCGGAAGTGAGCACCACGTCCCCGTACTCCTCCGTGGGATCGCTCTCCGGAGCCGGATCTTCGTCCAGGGCCAGGGCCAGTTCCTCGCGCGTGGCCAGGCCGTGGGCACTCATCGCCCCGGCCAAGCCGCTGTAGCAGCAGTCCAGGAAGGTCAAGCGGTAACGCGCACGATGGCCGGCCTGCCGAAGGACATCACGCAGATCCTTGTATGCCACTGTTCCGACCTGCGGGTGGTTCGGATCGGCATCGGCCAGGCACAAGTACAGGTTCCGGCCATCGAGATCGCGTAGTCCGTGCCCGGCGAAGTACACGACCAGGGTGTCGCGCGTCGCCTGCGCTGCGTCCCGTACCGCCCCCAGGACCTGGTGCGCGGACGCTCCGGCGCCGAGTGCGGTGACATGGCTCTTCGGCAGGCCCCAAAGATCGCGGAGCAGCTTGGAAAGCCGCCGGGTTCCGGGAGCGACGGCGGGGACCGGGTCCAACTCACGATAGCTGTCCACCCCGATCAGCACCGCCCGGCTTCTTTGGGGGTCAGGAAGCACCGGCGGCTCCTCCGTCGGAAGCAGTGTCTGCCGTCGATTCCGGCGCCTGGTGGTCGAGGAGCCCGGCGTCGCCCACCAGGCGCATGAGCTGGGCCACCTCCTCGGCAGAACCCGCCTCGACCACTACGCGGGAGTCGCCGCGTTCGGCCACCAGCCGCACGGACGACCTCTCACGGGGCGGCAGCGAAGCACGGAAGGACAGGTGCGAGTACACCAGCGAGATCACGGAGAAGCTGCTGCTGAACACCAGCGCGAGCCAGTCGACCAGCTCGCCGGACATCGCGCCGTCGGTTGCCCCGGAGCGTATGCGGTTGATCTTGACGTACGGCCCCACCGTGCGGTCCTGCTCAAGCCACCGCGCCAGAGCCTCCGTTAATCGCGATGCGTCCTGACTCCGTACGCCGTCTGCGACTTCGACACGAATGCGCACTCGTACCCCCACGTCGGGCCTCCGTGGCCGGATGCCGCTCAAACTGTAGTGGCGGGTCGGTACGGCTTCCACCAGATGCGGCGACACCCCCGTGCTTGCAGCGTCACCGCTACGGATCAGCGCGAACCGGCCTTGCGCTGCAACGCCTCCCACGTGCTCGCAGCTTCCGCTGCCGCTTCCGGCTCTCCTTGCGACGCCGCGCGCTCACGGGCTTCCGGGCTCCGGAGCTTCGTGTGGTCCGGCAGCCGCAACAGCCCCCACCACTCCCGCGGGCAGAGCGAGCGCGAAGAAGGCCAGGACGGCCGCCGGGCCGACCTCGCCGCAGGCGGTGGCCGATCCGGTCGGACGGCCGCGGGACGACCGCGCGGATGTCCGGCACCGCAGATGGCTGCGGACGGCGCGTGAGGAGTACGCGCGGTCGGCCGGAACGGTCAGGGTCTCGTCCGAGGCCTGCCCGGTCCGGTCGGGGCACGCGGATGCGGGCCATCACCGTCTCGAAGGCGGGTGCGTCACCGGCCTGGCCCGCGGTGACGGTGAAGGCGAGGGGGCGTGCGCGGCCGTCCGCGGACCGGATCGGCCGGCATCAGCGGCTCGATCCGGTCCCCGTCGCATCAGTGATCACTGATCGGAGCCTAGTCCTCCAGGTCCGCGCGGGCGGCGACGAATGCCTCCACGGCGCGGTTGACGTCGTCGGTGGAGTGCGCGGCGGACAGCTGCACCCGGATGCGGGCCTCTCCCCGCGGCACGACCGGGTAGGAGAAGCCGATCACGTACACGCCGCGCTCCAGCAGCAGTTCCGCCATCCGGCCCGCCTTGGCCGCGTCACCGATCATCACCGGCACGATGGGGTGGTCGCCGGGGAGGATGTCGAAGCCCTCCTCGGTCATCCGGCGGCGGAACAGGGCGGTGTTCTCGGTGAGCCGGACCCTCAGGTCGTCCGCGGACTCCAGCAGGTCGAGCACCTTCAGGGAGGCCGCCGCGATCACCGGGGCGAGCGTGTTGGAGAACAGGTACGGCCGGGAGCGCTGCCGCAGCAGGGCCACGATCTCGGCGCGGGCGGCGACATAGCCGCCGGAGGCGCCGCCGAGCGCCTTGCCGAGGGTGCCGGTGACGATGTCCACGCGGTCCATGACGCCGTGCAGTTCGGGGGTGCCGCGTCCCTGGGGGCCGACGAAGCCGACGGCGTGCGAGTCGTCGACCATGACCATGGCCTCGTAGCGGTCGGCGAGGTCGCAGATCTCCCGCAGCGGCGCCACATGGCCGTCCATCGAGAACACGCCGTCGGTGACGATCAGCTTCCGGCGCGCCCCGCCCTCGGTCGCCTCCTTCAACTGCCGCTCCAGGTCCGCGAGGTCGCGGTTGGCGTAGCGGAAGCGGCGGGCCTTGGACAGCCGGATGCCGTCGATGATGGAGGCGTGGTTGAGGGCGTCGGAGACGACCGCGTCCTCGGGTCCGAGCAGCGTCTCGAACACGCCGCCGTTGGCGTCGAAGCAGGAGGAGTACAGGATGGTGTCCTCCTGGCCGAGGAAGGCCGACAGCCGGGCCTCGAGCTCCTTGTGCACCTCCTGCGTCCCGCAGATGAAGCGGACGGAGGCCATGCCGTAGCCCCAGCGGTCCAGGGCCTCGTGGGCGGCGGCGATCACCTCGGGGTGGTCGGCCAGGCCGAGGTAGTTGTTGGCGCAGAAGTTGAGGACCGTGCCGGGGCGTCCGCCGGCGGTCACCTCGACGGTCGCGGACTGCGGGGTGCCGATGACGCGTTCGGGCTTGTGCAGGCCGGCGGCACGGATCTCGTCGAGGGTGGCGCGCAGGTCGTCGCGGACTGAGGTGAACATCAGGACTCCGTCGGGGGTGAGGGCGGATGGGCCGGAAGAAGGGGCGCCGAGGGCGAGGAGACTGAAAGGGGCGGGGAATCAGACGGTCCAGTCGAGGATGATCTTGCCGCTCCTGCCGCTCGCGGCGTCGGCGAAGGCCGCCTCGAACTCGTCGTAGCCGTACCGTCCGGTGATCACGGGTGCGAGGTCGAGGCCGCCTTCCAGCAGCACCGACATCGCGTACCAGGTCTCGAACATCTCACGGCCGTAGATGCCCTTGATGGTGATCATCGAGGTGACGATCCGGGCCCAGTCGACCGGGAACTCCTCGGACGGCAGGCCGAGCATGGCGATCCGGCCGCCGTGCGTCATGTTGGCGATCATGTCGCGCAGGGCCTCGGGGCGGCCGGACATCTCCAGGCCGATGTCGAAGCCCTCGCGCAGGCCGAGTGCGCGCTGGCCTTCGGCGATGGTGGTACTGGAGACGTCGAGCGCGAGGCTCGCACCGATCTTGCGGGCCAGTTCCAGCCGTTCCTCGCGCACATCGGTGATGACGACGTTGCGTGCGCCCGCGTGCCGTGCGACGGCCGCGGCCATCAGGCCGATCGGGCCCGCACCGGTGATCAGCACGTCCTCGCCGACCAGGGGGAAGGACAGGGCGGTGTGCACGGCGTTGCCGAACGGGTCGAAGATCGCGGCGATGTCGAGGTCGACGGGGACGCGGTGCACCCAGACATTGCCGGCGGGCAGGGCGACGTACTCGGCGAACGCGCCGTCGCGGCCCACGCCCAGCCCGATCGTGGCCCGGCACAGATGGCGGCGCCCGGCCAGGCAGTTGCGGCACTTGCCGCACACCAGGTGGCCCTCGCCGCTGACCAGGTCGCCGACCTTGATGTCGGTGACGTCACGGCCGATGTCGACGACCTCGCCGACGAACTCGTGCCCGACCACGAGCGGGGTGCGCACGGCCTGCTGCGCCCAGCCGTCCCAGGCCTGGATGTGCAGGTCGGTGCCGCAGATGCCGGTCCGCAGGACCTTGATCAGCACATCATCGGGGCCGATGGCGGGCTCGGGGACGTCCACGAGCCACAGCCCGGGCTCCGCCTTCTGCTTGACCAGCGCCTTCACCGCTACGACTCCTGTGGGTCGGGTCCCGGATCCGGGCATGCCGAAGGGACCCGCATCCGGGGAGAGGAGTGGATTCGCACAGCAATCTGCCGCACGGCGGCGCCCCGGTCCATCGAGGATTTCTTAAGCGCGGCCACAGTTCCGCTTCACGCCGTGCCCCGGTCGTCCGGCGCTCGATGCTCAGAGCAGGAACCCGTTCTCCTCCAGCCGGGGGGCGAGTTCCGCCGCGGCCGCCTTGATGGTGCGCAGCCCCTCCCGGCCCCAGGGCCGCGGTACGACGTCGACGACGCACACCGTGCCCAGCACCATCTGCGTGCTGTCGATGAGCGGGGCGCCGAGGTAGGAGCGGATGCCGAACTCGTCGACGACGGGGTTGCCCGCGAAGCGCGGGTAGTCGCAGACGTCCTCCAGCACCAGTGCCTTGCGGCGCACCACGACGTGCGGGCAGAAGCCGTGGTCGCGGGGAAGGCGGCGGCCCACTTCGCGCCGGGTTCCGCCGCCGTCGGTGTCCGTCTCGGTGTCGACGGTCAGCACATCGCGCTCGGGCCGGTGCAGTCCGGCGAAGAACTGCCCTTGTTCGTCCGGGAAGTTGACCATCGCATACGGTGCCCGGGTGAGTCCGGCGAGCCGGTCGGCGAAGGCGTCCAGGGCGGGTATGGGGCGCTCCCCGAGGCCCAGTCCGCGCAGTCGCCGGGTGCGGGCGGGGGCGTCCTTGTCCTCGGGGGTCAGCAGCAGGCGACCGGCCGGACGCGGCGGGTCGTAGCTCATGACCGGGCTCCGTCGCTGTCGGCGTACGTCATGTGCGGGCTCCGTGGCGGACAGGCGTGGGCGAGGAGGTACCGGACGAGGGCGAGCAGCGTCTGGACGCCCGAGCTGGAGATCCGGGCGTCGCAGGTGACGATGGGGATCTCCGGGGCGAGGTCGAGGGCGGCCCGCACCTCCTCGGGGTCGTAGCGGTAGGCGCCGTCGAACTCGTTGATGGCGACGATGAAGGCCAGACCGCGCTGCTCGAAGAAGTCGACGGCCGCGAAGCAGTCCTGCAGCCGCCGGGTGTCGGCGAGGACCACCGCGCCCAGGGCGCCCTCGCACAGCTCGTCCCACATGAACCAGAACCGTTCCTGCCCGGGTGTGCCGAACAGGTAGAGCACGTGCTGCGGGTCCAGGGTGATGCGGCCGAAGTCCATCGCCACGGTGGTCTCGACCTTGTTCTCGACCCCCTCGAGGCTGTCGGTGGCCGCGCTGGCCGTGGTGAGCAGCTCCTCCGTGCTGAGCGGGGCGATCTCGCTGACTGCGCCGACGAAGGTCGTCTTGCCGACCCCGAACCCGCCCGCCACCAGGATCTTCAGCGCGGTGGGAAAGGGGTCGGAGCCGTCCTGGCCGCTGCCCTGGCCACCCCCGTGGCCGCCGTACTCAGAGCTGTCGTCGTAGTCCATCGAGCACTGCCTCCAGAAGGGCCCTGTCGGTGAGGTGTTGGTGGTGCGCGGGGGGCTTGGTGGTGAGCGCCCCGCAGTCGACGAGGTCGGACAGCAGCACCTTGGTCACCGCGGCCGGCAGTTTCAGATGGGCGGCGACCTCGGCGACCGGGACGGGGACGCGGCACAGGTCGAGCGCCTGGCTGTACTCGGGGCCGAGATAGCCCAGCGGCGTCACCCCGGTGGCCATCACCTGCGACATCAGGTCGAGCGCGATGCTGGGCCGGGTGCGCCCGTCGCTGATCGTGAAGGGGCGCACCAGCCGTCCGGCCGCGTCGTCGAGCCAGGGCCCGTCACCGGCCGTCGCCGCGCTCAAGGCCGCAGCGCCGGACGCTCGGCGGACTGCTGCCGGGGGGCGGTCACGAGGTAGGGGCGGACGCTCTTGACCAGCATCGCCATCTCGTAGCCCAGGACCGCCGCGTCGGCCTCGCGTCCGGCGAGCACGGCGAGGCAGGTGCCGGAACCGGCGGTGGTGACGAACAGCAGGGTCGAGTCGAGTTCGACGACGACCTGTCGTACGTCGCCGCCGTCGCCGAAGCGGACGCCGGCGCTGCGGCCGAGGGAGTACAGGCCGGAGGCCAGGGCGGCCATGTGGTCGGCGCTGTCGTGGTCGAGGCCGTGGACGGCCTTCACCAGCCCGTCGCAGGACAGCAGGACCGCGCTGGTGGTGTGCGGCACACGCTGCACGAGGCCGCTCATCAGCCAGTCGAGGTCGGAGACCTGACGGGTCGGCGCATCGCTCGCCATGGTGGATCGACTCCTTGGGGTACGAAGGTCTGCGGAGGCGCTGGGGACGGAAGGCGGGGTGGGGGCGGACGGCGGTCGGGTCATCCGGCCGGGGCACTCCCGTCGTACCGGGCGGAGGGCCGCGTCTCGCCGGCCGGGTGCGGCGCGTCCGGCGGTCCGTCCGGGGACGGCGGGAGCACCGGGGTCGCCGGGAGTGCCGTCTCGCCGGAGGAGTGCGGCTCGTGCGAGCGGGCGGACTCCCCGGCGGCCGTCTCCCGGTGGTGCTGGGCCTCGGCGAGTCCGATGCCGCGCCGGAAGGCGGCCATCAGCCCGGGGTCGTGGCCGGCCGGGTGCTCGGAGCCCTGGCGCGGCGCCGGGCCGTCGCGCAGCTGCGGCACGATGTGCTCCTGGGCGCGCCGCCGGGGCAGTTGCGGCTTGTCCATGGTTCCCCGGGTCCCCTGCATCGCGTCCGCGCGCGGAACGGGCGGCACACCTTCGTGCGCGGCCAGGGCTGCCCGGTCCTCGGCGCGGATCCCCGGTACGGCCCTGGCGGGGGTGGCCCGCTGCTCCCGTGCCCCGCGGCGGGGCAGGGGGGCCGGGCCGCCGCCGGTGGCACGCGGGACCGGGACGAGCGGTCCCGACGGGGTGCCGCCTCCGGCCGGGGCCGCCCCCGGTGCGGGGGCCGGTGTGGCCGCCGGGGCCTGGTGGGG
>NZ_MUME01000326.1:0-4880 GCF_002155915.1 Streptomyces thermovulgaris
CGCGGCACGTCTGGCCGGTGCGAGCACGACGGCGAAGCTGGCGGTGACGCTGTGGTGAGCCACGAATCGCGGAACAGCCCGCCCCACGCCCTGCGCCTGCGCCCTGGCCCGGTGCAGCCTGATGCAGGAGGAGGAAGGTCCCGGGCAGTGAGCGGAAAACTCCGGATGACGGGTGTGAAGAAGGCCCCGAGCGTCCAGCGGGGCCTCAAGGAGATACACGGCGGGAGATGGGGCGAACCGGTCGCACCGGCCAGGGCCCGCACTCCAGGGCACCGCGAGCGCTCATGCTCCGACGGNNGAGATCGGAGGCCGCGTCGGCGTCCGGACGCTCGCCCCACCCGTGATCGGTGTCGTCCGGGGACCGCTGGTCCAGCGGGTCGTCGAAGATCAGCGCGGCCTTCGGCCGACGCGGCGCGGGGGTCGGCTCCGCAGCGGGATCGGGGGCGGTGCTCATGCCTCAAGAGTACGGTCCGTACGGTCCGCGGCAGACCCGGCCGTCCCGGCTCGACGCGGGTGGTGCGGCGTTCCCGTCCCGGCGGGGAAACCCGGTTCCGCCCCGGCGGGGAAACCCCTGACATCCCCGTGCCCCGCCCGGGGCAGACTGGCCCTCATGAGAGTGGACGCTGTGACGGACGTCCCAGGTGTGCGGGTGGGTCATGCGACGCTCAGGGGCGACGGCCGGCTCACCGGCACGACGGTCGTGCTCGCGCCGGAGGGCGGCGCCGTCGCCGCCGTGGAGGTGCGCGGCGGCGGCCCCGGCACCAAGGAGACCGACGCCCTCGCTCCGCGCAACCTGGTGCAAACGGTGGAGGCGGTCGTCCTGACCGGCGGCAGCGCCTACGGGCTGGATGCCGCCTCGGGGGTGATGGCCTGGCTGGAGGAGCAGGGACGCGGGGTGCGGGTCGGACCGGACCCCTCGCACGTGGTACCGGTGGTGCCCGCCGCCTGCGTGTTCGACCTGGGCCGCGGCGGTGACTTCCGGGCCCGGCCGGACGCGGCCACCGGGCGTGCCGCGGTCGAGGCCGCGGCGGCGAGCGAGTGGGGCGCCCCCGTGCCCGAGGGCTGCGTGGGCGCGGGGACCGGAGCGGTCGTGGGGTCGCTCAAGGGCGGGGTCGGCACGGCGAGCACGGTGCTCGACTCGGGCATCACGGTGGCGGCGCTGGTGGTGGCCAACGCGGTGGGCTCGGCGGTGGATCCGGAAACGGGGGTGCTGTACGGGGAGCTGTTCCAGGGGCCGGTGGAGTACCCCGACCCACGGGTGCACGAGGCCGCGCGCCGGCGTCTCGCCGAGGCCGCCGAGCGGAACGCGCCGTCCCCGCTGCTGAACACCACGCTCGCGGTGGTCGTCACCGACGCGGACCTGTCCAAGGCGCAGGCGCAGAAGCTTGCCGACTCGGCGCACGACGGCATCGCGCGCGCCGTACGGCCCTCGCACCTGCTCAACGACGGCGACACGGTGTTCGCCCTGGCCACCGGGGCGCGTCCGCTCGCCTCCGGCTCCCCTCTCGCCCTGAACGAGATCCTCGCCGCGGGCGCGGACCAGGTCACCCGTGCGATCGTCCGCGCGGTACGGGCCGCCAGGACGGTGGACGGACCGGGCGGGACATGGCCGGCGTACGAGGAGCTGTACGGAGCACGCTGAACCGGCCCGGCCCCGCCGCGGGCGGGGGCCTGCCGCGGGAGGCACGGCCTGCCCGCCGGCGCCTGCCGGGCAGCTGATTTTCACCGGGCGCCGGGCGGGCCGCACGGGAACTTTTCTCGCGTCCGGGGCGTTTTCCCGGCGTACGTTTTCTCGGTTCCCGGGCGCGATGTCCGACCGAGGGGCTACGGTATGCACCCACAAGGTGACATGCAGCAACGCCGGGAGAAGCCTTGAGCGTTCCGTACGGAACAACTGCGTACGAACCCCATGAGTCGCCCGAGTCTCCGGAGGAGCACCTTGCACGGCTCCTCGGGCGCGCCCTGAACTCCTTCGAGCTGCCCGACGAGACGATACGACGGCTGGACGGCGCGCTGGCATACGACGGTTCGCTGCACTCGGCGCACCACAGTGCCGGGCTGCACCGCGAGACCTACCGGCACACCTGGCTGCTCGCCGACGGCTCGGCGCTCACCCTCTGGGAACTGGTGCACAACGCCGCGCCGAGCGGTGAGACGCAGCACGAGGTGTACCTCGACGAGGAGGAGCTGGGCGCCGCCACCGCCCGGCTGCCGCTTCCGCCGGACGCGCCGCACCTGGAGCTGCCGACGCTGGTGCAGCTCGCGCCGATGCCCGAGACACGGCACACCTACATCCCGGACGGCTCGCCCGACCACGCACGCCGGCTGTTACGGCGTGCGGAGAACGCCGACCGGCCCGGCGCGGACATCGCCTCCCTGCTGGCGACGGCGTCGGGGCACCACATCACCCAGGCCTTCGGGCACCCCTGCCGGACGGGGCGGCCGGGGCTGTGCTTCTCGCTCTACGAGCACGCGTTCCTGCTGAGCAACGGTGCGGAGATCTCCCTGTGGGAGGTCGAGCACACGGCGACCCCGGACGGACGCCACATGTGCGAGGTGTACGCGACGGAGGACGCGGCCCGCAGCGCGATGGAACGGCGGGCGGCGCAGGTGTCGTAGGCGCCGATGTCGCCGCTGTCGCAGAGGTGCCGCGGCGGCAGGTCCCGCCCGTACGGGGACGGGCGGTTCAGGGGGGTGTGTTCAGGGGGTGTTGTTCAGGGGGTGTCGCTCAGTCGGCGCATCAGGCCCGCGAAGGCGTCCTGCTCCGCCGGGGTCAGTTCGACGAACTCGCGGCGGGGAGCGGCCCCGGACTGTGCGGGAAGGCCCGCCGGGCGCCGGGCGGGATGCGGGTGAGCGGTCTCGAGACGGAGGCTGCGTCGGATCTGCGCCATGCCGATGATGGCGGCGAAGGTCAGCGCGGCGGGCAGGACCACGCCGAACCACATCAGAAGGGAGACGTGCTCAGGCATGTCTCCCAGTAGACACCACGATCCGGGGCCTCCACCCCGGATCGTGACGCATCTCGCATGTGCTGTGAACAACTCATAGCGCCCCAAAAGGACAAGGGGGCAAGGGGCCGAGGAAGGCCAAGGGGGCGGGGGTGTGTCCCCCGTCACGCGGCGACCGGCTGTTCCCGGTCGGCCGGTGCGTTCCGCTCCCCCGTGTCCGCCTCCCGGGCCGCCGCGTCCGGCGCCGGCCTGCGCAGCGTCTTGAGGACGACCACCAGGGCCGCCGTGACGCACACGCCCGCCGCGATGGCGACCAGGTAGAGGAAGGGGTTGCCGATGAGCGGGACCACGAAGACACCGCCGTGCGGGGCGCGCAGCGTGGCGCCGAAGGCCATCGACAGGGCACCGGTGACCGCGCCGCCCGCCATCGACGCCGGGATGACCCGCAGGGGGTCGGCCGCCGCGAACGGGATGGCTCCCTCGGAGATGAAGGAGGCGCCCAGGACCCAGGCGGCCTTGCCGTTCTCCCGTTCGGTCCGGTTGAACAGGGTGCCGCGCACGGTTGTGGCCAGGGCCATCGCCAGCGGCGGCACCATGCCGGCCGCCATCACCGCGGCCATGATCCTCATCGCGGAGTCGCTGGGGTCGGAGACCGCGATGCCGGCGGTGGCGAAGGTGTAGGCGACCTTGTTGACCGGGCCGCCGAGGTCGAAGCACATCATCAGGCCGAGCAGCGCGCCGAGCAGGACGGCGTTGGTGCCGGAGAGGCCGTTGAGCCAGTCGGTCATGCCCTTCTGCGCGGTGGCGATGGGCTTGCCGATGACCACGAACATCAGGAACCCGACCACCGCCGAGGAGATCAGCGGGATCACCACCACCGGCATGATCCCGCGCAGGGCCGCGGGGATGCGTGCCCTCTGGACCGCCATCACCACACCGCCGGCGATCAGACCGGCCGCCAGGCCGCCGAGGAAGCCCGCGTTGACGGTGAGGGCGATCGAGCCGCCGACGAAGCCGGGCACCAGGCCGGGGCGGTCCGCCATGCCGTAGGCGATGTAGCCGGCCAGGACCGGGACGAGGAAGGCGAAGGCCACGCCGCCGATCTGGAAGAGCAGGGCGGCCCAGCTGTCGGCCTGGGTCCACACGAAGTGCTCGGTCACCGGCGGCGCCTTGTCGATGTCGTAGCCGCCGATCGCGAAGCCGAGGGCGATCAGCAGACCGCCCGCCGCGACGAACGGCACCATGTAGCTGACGCCCGACATCAGCCATTTCCGCAGCCTGGTGCCGTAGCCCTCGCCCGCCTCGCCGGCCCGCTCGACCGGAGTGGCGCCGGGCGCCGCCGCGGTCGCCTCTCCGCGGGCGGCCTTCTCCCGGACCTCGGCGATCAGTTCGGCGGCCCGGCTGATGCCCGCCTTCACCCCGACGTCGACGGTCGGCTTTCCGGCGAAGCGGTCCTTGTCCCGTACGGGGACGTCGTGCGCGAAGATGACGCCGTCCGCCGCCGCGATCACCGCCGGGTCGAGCCGGGTGAAGCCGGCCGAGCCCTGGGGCTCGACGGCGATCTCGACGCCCGCCTCGCGGGCGGCGTTCTCCAGCGACTCGGCCGCCATGTAGGTGTGGGCGATGCCGGTGGGGCAGGAGGTGACGGCGACGATCCGGAACGGACGGCCGCCGGAGCGCTCACCGGCCTCGCCCTCGGTCGTGCCGCCCGCCGTGGCACCGGAGGAGGCCGCCTCCGGTGCCACGGCGGTGTCTGCGGGGGCACCCTCGGCCCGCGTGCCCGAAGTGTCCTGTGCGGAGGCGTCCGCGGTGTCCGCCGCGGAGCCCTCGTCCTGCGCCCGGCCCCCAAAGACCGGGGCCTCGCCTGCCGACGCCCCGGAGGCCGCAGCCTCGGGCGCCGAAGTCCCGGAAGCCGGGCCCTCGGTCGCCGGG
>NZ_MUME01000326.1:4970-5210 GCF_002155915.1 Streptomyces thermovulgaris
CGCCTCGCGGGCGGCCACATCGGCGAGGAAGCCCTCCAGGTCGGTCACCCGGCCCTGGGCCGCCATCCGTTCGGCGAGGGCACGTGCCGCCGCCTCCTTGGTGCCGGCGGACAGGTCGAGATCGACCAGGTCCGCGGTGATCATGTCGCTCATCGCGGGCTCCTTAGCACGCGTATCGCCCGGTCCGTCGGGTGGGCGAGGGTGGGGACGGGGGTGCTGCGGGGGGAGGCGGAGGAGAGC
>NZ_MUME01000327.1 GCF_002155915.1 Streptomyces thermovulgaris
GCCGCACCCCTGCCCCCACGCCCCGAGGAGCCCACTGATGACCGGCGAGAACGAGGCGGTCGAATGCCCGTTCGACTTCAGCGACGCCCTGGAGTTCGACCCCGCGCTCGCGGATCTGATGAGCCGTGAGTCCCCCGTGAGGATCCGGCTTCGCTACGGTGATGCCGACGCCTGGCTGGTCACCGGCTTCGACGCCGTCAAGCAGGTGACCACCGACCCCCGGTTCAGCCGGGCGGGCATCATCGGCCACGACTACCCCCGGATGACGCCCGAGCCCATCGTGTCGCCCGAATCGATCAATGTGATGGACCCGCCGCACAGCACCCGCGTCCGTCACCTGGCCTCGCAGGCCTTCACCCCGCAGCAGGTCGAGCGCATGCGTCCCCGGATCGTCCGGCTCGCGGACCAGCTGCTGGACGAGATGGAGAGGAAGGGGCCGCCGGCGGATCTGGTCCAGCACCTGTCCGACCCGCTTCCCCAGCACACCGTGCTGGACCTCCTCGGCGTCGAGCGGAAGGAGTGGCCCCGTCTCCAGGAGTCCGTGCGCCAACTGCTCGTCGTGGGCGCGGACAACAAGGAGGCCTCCGCGAGCGCCAAGGCCGATCTGACGGCCTACTTCGCCAAACTGGTCGAACAGCGCCGGAACTCGCCCGGCGTGGACCTCATCAGCGCGATGGCCGCGGCACGGGACGGCGAGGAGCAGCTCGACGACAGGGAGCTGGCGGTCATGGCGCTCACCCTGGCGCTCAGCGGCCAGGACACGGCGACCTGCGAGATCAGTGACATCGTGTATCTGCTCCTGACCCGCCCCGAGCTGATGGAGCGCCTCAGGAGCCGGCCCGGGACGCTGACCGACGTCCTGCACGAACTGCTCCGCTGCATCCCGTTCCGCAAGGGAGTGGGAATCCCGCGGGTGGCTCTCGAGGACGTGGAGCTGGACGGTGTGCGGATCAAGGCGGGCGACTACGTCCATGTGTCGTACCTGACCGCCAACCGCGACCCGCGGCGCTACCCGGATCCGCACACCATCGACCCCGACCGGCCGAACCGCCCGCACATGACGTTCGGCTGGGGCGGGCACCGCTGCATCGCGATGCCCCTGGCCATGGCGGAGCTCGAAGTGGCCATCGGACGGCTCGTGGAGCGCTTCCCCGGGCTGCGGCTCGCGGTGCCGCCGGAGAAGGTGCGATGGGACACGCAGACGATCAGACGGTTCCCCCTGGAGCTGCCGGTGGCCTGGTAGACCCCTCGGCCGACTGGTGGGCACCCCCTTGGCCGAGGGGGCACCCCTGCCGGTACGGGCGCCCCGCTGTCAGGGCCCAGGCCCTTCGGCGCGCCGTGCGCGGGCAGCGGCGAGGAGGGACCCCTCCTCGCCGCTGCCCTTCGGTGCCCGCCCGTCCGCCGTGGCCGGGGCTCCGGCCGGGACCTCAGCGGCGAAGGGCCTTCTCCACCTCGTCGCGGCGGGGCAGCGACGGCTGGGCTCCGGCGCGGGTGGTGCTGAGCGCCGCCGCGGCACAGGCCCAGCGGGCGGCCTGTTCCAGGGTGCGGCCCTCGGCCAGGGCGACGGCGAGCGCGCCGCAGAAGCAGTCGCCGGCCGCCGTGGTGTCCACCGGCTCGACCGCGAAGGCGGGGATGTGCAGCCGTGCGGTGCCCTCCAGGAGCAGTGCCCCGTCCCCGCCGAGGGTGACGACGACCGCGCCCGCGCCTCTCAGCTTGCCCGCGGCGGCGGCGGCCTCGTCGGTCGTCCTCGGCACCGGGGTGCCGGCGAGGGCCGCAAGTTCGGTGCGGTTGGGCACCAGCACGTCGACACGGCGGGGCGGGACGGCACCGGTGACGGCGGGGGCCGGGTTGTGCACGACGACGCCCCCGGCCAGCCCGGCGGCGGCATGGTTGGCCTCGTCGGGGACCTCCTGCTGCAGGACGGTGACCCGGGCGCGGCCCAGCACCTCGCCGGCCCTTCGGCAGTCGTCCGCGGTGAGGCGGGAGTTGGCGCCGGGGCTGACGACGATGGCGTTCTCGCCCGACGGGTCGACGGTGATCAGCGCACGCCCGGTGGGCACCCCCGGGGTACGGAGCAGGTGCGTGGTGTCCACTCCCTCGGCGCGCACCGCCGCGGTCATCGCGTCGGCCGCGTCGTCCTCCCCGACCCGGCCGATCAGGGCGACCCGTCCGCCGAGCCGGGCCGCGGCGACCGCCTGGTTGGCGCCCTTGCCGCCGGGGTGCTCGGTGATGTCCCCGCCGAGCACGGTCTCGCCCGGCACCGGGTGCCGGGGAACGGGGGTGACGAGGTCCAGGTTGAGGCTTCCGACGACTGCGATCACAGGGGTTCCTCCGAACTTCTGCCGCGGGGGACGACAGTCCGGGACGAGGGCCGTGCCGGTGACGGCGCCGTGACCGGCGAGCGGCACGGCGCGGGCCCGGGCGTGCGGGGCACGCCCGGCGGCCTCCCGCGCGGGCGGGGCGGTCTCCCGCACCGATGAGGGGAAGAAGAGGGGCGTGACGCGCGGCGGTGCCGGGCCGACGGGGACGACGGGGCGGCCGCACGGCGCACGGCGGCCCGGTCGGGACGGCCACCGCGGCTTCCGGCCGTGTCCCGCAAGTCCTCTCGGTCACCGCGCTCCGGCCCCTTCGACGGTCGGCTCCCGGCGGACGCACGCCTCCGGCACCAATGCCGGTGAACGCTACCATCCGGGCCCCCGCCCCGGCGGGTACGACAGACGCCGTGACCGGGGCTCATGCCCCCGGGTCCGTGACCGCTGTCCTCTATACACATCT
>NZ_MUME01000328.1 GCF_002155915.1 Streptomyces thermovulgaris
TTTCCGACTCTATCAGATCTTTTCGATCCGATTTTCCTCGATGCTTTCCAGGTTCACGCTTTCGCGCTCCCCTTTCCGGCGGCCCCGACTTTACCAGAACTTTTGAGCCGGTCCGACCGGCTGCCGTTCCGATGTGTCGGGAGGAGCTTCTTCACGATGACGTTGTCGTCGATCTTCAGAAGCGGATAGATGCTCACGGTCGCCCGTCTGGACCAGGGTCCATCTCCAGGCAACTGTTCGAATCTACCTCCGCTCCGAACCCGTGTCAACGGCTCCGGTGCGGCGAAGAGGAGAGTAGCAGCTCAGCGGGCGTTCACGCACATCAGGCGGCCGTCGGCACGGTGGCGCTCCGCTCGGCTGCCTCCACGTCCCCGGTCTCGCCGGCCCGAGCCGCACGGCCGCCCAGGACGAAGACATACGCGAGGAAGGCCAGCTCGGCGACGACTCCGATGCCGATGCGGGCCCAGGTGGGCAGGCCGGACGGGGTGACGAAGCCTTCGATGACGCCGGACACGAAGAGGACCAGGGCCAGGCCGATGGCCATGCCCAGCGCGGCTCGGCCCTCCTGGGCGAGGGCGGTGCGCCGGGGACGGGGACCGGGGTCGACGACCGTCCAGCCGAGGCGCAGTCCCGTACCGGCGGCGACGAAGACCGCCGTCAGTTCGAGCAGGCCGTGCGGCAGGATCAGGCCGAGGAACACGTCGAGCCGGCCGGCCGAGGACATCAGCCCGATGCCGACGCCGAGGTTGAGCATGTTCAAGAAGAGGATCCACAGGACGGGCAGTCCCAGGAAGATGCCCAGGGCCAGGCACATGGCGGCGGCCCGGGCGTTGTTGGTCCACACCTGGGCGGCGAAGGAGGCCGCGGGGTGGCTGGAGTAGTACGTCTCGTACTGACCGCCGGGCCGGGTGAGCTCCCGTAGCTCCTCGGGAGCCGCGATCGCGGCCTGCACCTCGGGGTGCGCGCCGATCCACCATCCCAGAAGTGCCGCGACGACCGTGGAGAGGACCGCGGTGGGCACCCACCAGTAGCGGGCCCGGTAGACCGCCGCGGGAAAGCCCTCCAGCAGGAAGCGGACGACGTCACGCCACGAGGCACGGCGGGTTCCCGTCACGGCGCTTCGCGCGCGTGCCACGCGCTGGCTGAGCCAGCCGGTCAGCTGGGGGTCCGGAGCACTGGACTGGATCAGGGAGAGATGGGTTGCCGCACGCTGGTAGAGGACGACGAGCTCGTCGACCTCCGCGCCGGTGAGGCGGCGGCGGTGGAGCAGGTCGTCGAGACGGTCCCATTCGGCTCGGTGGGCGGAGACGAAGACGTCCAGGTCCATCGGGGCTGCCTGCTCCTCGGCTGGTTGTTCGGCGACCGTCGGCTGTGCCGGTTCGCCGCGCTGCGGCGCGGTTGCCCTCAGCTTGGCAGACTGGCCGTTCCAGGGGCAGGCCAGGGGAAGGACGACAGGCGTGAGTGAGCTGGTGACGGGCGAGGCGGTGGCGCTGGAGCTGCGCCCTGCGAGGCTGCCCAGCAGGGCGCTGGCGGTACTGCTCGATCTTCTTGTGGCCGGGGCGGTCTACCTCATCGTGACCGTGGCGATGATCGCTGCCACGGCGTCCCTGGACGAGGCCGCGCGGATGGCGCTGTCGATCGCGACGTTCCTGCTCGTGCTGGTGGGGGGACCGATAGCCGTGGAGACGCTCAGCCACGGACGGTCGCTCGGGAAGATGGCCTGCGGACTGCGTGTGGTCAGGGACGACGGCGGGCCGATCCGGTTCCGGCACGCGCTGGTGCGCGGTGCGATCGGTGTGATCGAGATTCTGATGACCTTCGGGGTGATCGCGTGCATCGCCTCGCTGGTGTCGGCGCGCGGGCGTCGGCTGGGCGATGTGTTCGCGGGCACCCTGGTCGTGCGGGAGCGGATACCGGCCGCGCCGACGGCGTTCGTTCCTCCGCCGCCGCCCTGGCTGGCGGGGCGTTTCTCGGCGCTGGACCTGTCGGCGGTTCCCGATGGTCTGTGGCTGGCGATCCGGCAGTACCTGACGCGGATGCAGCAGCTGGATCCGCAGGTCGGCCAGGACATGGCGCAGCGGCTTGCCGCCGATCTCGCCTCCCGGACCGGGGCTCCGGTGCCGGTCGGGGTTCCGCCGGCCATGTATCTGGCGGCGGTGCTGCACGAGCGGCGGACCCGGGAGGCCCGGCGCGCGTTCGGGCAGGGCCCGGCGGCGGAGGGGGCCGTCGGCGGGAGCGGTGCTCCGTCCGGTGCGCCCGGCTTCTCCGTGCCGCAGTCGCCCTTCGCCCCGCCCGAGCCGTCCCCTGCATCGCCGCAGTCGGCCTCCGCACCGTCGCAGCCGTCCGCCGCGTCGCCGTCGTCGTATCCGGCCGGAGCGCGTTCCGGGTCCTCGGCGCACGGCAGCGGTGGTCATCCGGGGACTTCCGCATCCGGCACCGGGCGGACCGAGCCTCCGAGCACCGGGTTCGTGCCGCCGGCCTGAGCCGCCCGGTCCTCGCCGCCCCGTCCCCCTTTTCCCCGGGGTGCTCCGTCGCCCTCCGTCGTGCTCCCGTGCTCCGCCGCGTGCTGTCGTAGTCGTACGCCGTTGCGCCCGGTCGTCCTTCCCCGTGTTCAGGAGTCGAGCCTTGTGTTCAGGAGTCGAGGGCCGACGGCGGGGACTGGAGGTCCTCGAGCTCGATGCCGGGGGCGGCCAGGACCACGTCCCCGGTGATGTGCACGGTGTGCCGCTCGCCGGTGTCCAGGGCGGTGACCTGGTACTCGTCCACGATCAAAGGGCCGCTGTCAGTGGCGTGTGCTTCTCTTTCCACCAAGGTCCAGGACTGATCCACGGTGCGGGGGGCGAGGACCGGTTCCGTGAAGAGGACGAGGCGTACGCGGGCCGTGGCGGAGGGGGTGAGACGCAGAAGGCGGGCGGTGGCGACGAGGAACGCGGGGGACGTGCCGGCGAAGGCATGGGCACGCGCATTGCCCTCGGTGGCGTGGGCGCCGGTGGGATCGGTGCGGACCCAGGTGAGGCCGTCGAGGGCGCCGCCGCGCACCCGCCAGCTTCCCGTGTGGAGTTCGAGGCGGATGGGGCGGCCGAGGTGGTCGAGAGCGAGGTCGACGGAGCCGTGGTGGTCGCCCGAAGGCGTGGTCAGCCGGGAGAGGTAGCGCCAGCCGGAGGGGCCGGGGGCGCACTGGAAGTGTTCTTCCGCGTAGGGGGTGTGGTCGTGCGGGTCGTGGAGCGAATAACGGCCGCGGGGCATGGGGGTCCTGGGTTCTGAGGGGCTGGTCCGGTCGCCTCGGCGCTGCGGTCGGCGCAGTCGGCGCGGTCGGTGTGCGAGGGCCGCGGGCCCGGCGAAAGGGGCAGGCCCCCGCCACGGGGGTGCGGGGGCCTGCCTCGACGTTCCCGGCCGGCGCGCGGCTCGGGCCGGCGCCGGTGTCGGTGCCGGTCAGTAGCGGTAGTGGTCCGGCTTGTACGGGCCGTCGACGTCCACGCCGATGTACGCGGCCTGCTCGGGACGGAGCCGGGTCAGCTTCACACCGAGCGCGTCCAGGTGGAGGCGGGCGACCTTCTCGTCGAGGTGCTTGGGCAGCACGTAGACGCCGGTCGGGTACTGGTCGGGCTTGGTGAACAGCTCGATCTGGGCCAGGGTCTGGTCCGCGAAGGAGTTGGACATCACGAACGACGGGTGGCCGGTGGCGTTGCCCAGGTTCAGCAGGCGGCCCTCGGACAGCACGATGATCTTCTTGCCGTCCGGGAAGGTCCAGGCGTGGACCTGCGGCTTGATCTCCTCCTTGACGATGCCGGGGATCCGGGCGAGGCCGGCCATGTCGATCTCGTTGTCGAAGTGGCCGATGTTGCCGACGATCGCCTGGTGCTTCATCTTCGCCATGTCGGAGGCGCGGATGATGTCCCTGTTGCCGGTGGCGGTGATGAAGATGTCGGCCGTCTCGACGACCTCGTCCAGGGTGGTGACCTGGTAGCCGTCCATCGCCGCCTGCAGGGCGCAGATCGGGTCGATCTCGGTGATGATCACGCGGGCTCCCTGCCCGCGCAGGGCCTCCGCGCAGCCCTTGCCCACGTCGCCGTAGCCGCAGACGACGGCGGTCTTGCCGCCGATCAGGACGTCGGTGGCGCGGTTGATGCCGTCGACCAGGGAGTGCCGGCAGCCGTACTTGTTGTCGAACTTCGACTTGGTGACGGAGTCGTTGACGTTGATCGCCGGGAAGAGGAGGGTGCCCTCGCGCTGCATCTCGTACAGGCGGTGCACGCCGGTGGTGGTCTCCTCGGTGACGCCGCGGATCTCCGACGCCAGCTGGGTCCACTTCTGGGGGTTCTCGCTCAGGGTGCGGGTCAGCAGCTGGAGGATGACGCGGTGCTCCTCCGACTCGGCGGTGTCGGGCGAGGGGACCTTGCCGTCCTTCTCGTACTCGACGCCCTTGTGGACCAGGAGGGTGGCGTCACCGCCGTCGTCGAGGATCATGTTGGGGCCGCCGGTGGGGCTGTCCGGCCAGGTCAGGGCCTGCTCGGTGCACCACCAGTACTCCTCCAGCGTCTCGCCCTTCCAGGCGAAGACCGGGACGCCCTGCGGGTTGTCGGGGGTGCCGTTCGGGCCGACGGCGACAGCGGCGGCCGCGTGGTCCTGGGTGGAGAAGATGTTGCAGGAGGCCCAGCGGACCCGTGCGCCCAGGGCCACCAGGGTCTCGATCAGGACGGCGGTCTGCACGGTCATGTGCAGGGAGCCGGTGATGCGCGCGCCCTTCAGGGGCTGCGCGGCGGCGTACTCCTTGCGGATCGCCATCAGGCCGGGCATCTCGTGCTCGGCGAGGGTGATCTCCTTGCGGCCGAACTCGGCCAGGGACAGATCGGCGACCTTGAAGTCCTGTCGGCTGTCGGCAGTCGTCATGACGGGCTGCTCCTCGGGTTCGGGTCGAGGTGGGTACGGCTGATCCACGCGGCGGCGGGCACGAAGCGCCCGAAGAGGGCACAGGCATGCCCGCGTGCGCGCAGCGCAGTCCGTCGGAGGCCCTCTCTCCCTCGGCCGGTCCGCCGTCCGGACCGACCGACCGCCATCAGCAGCGACGTCTGGCTCCCTCCAAGCTACACCGGAGAGCCGGGCTGTCCCCAGTCCGCCTCCGTCCGTCCCCGGACACTTCGTCACTCTCCGGTGCCACGGGGCCGGACCGTGCGGGACGGGACGGCGGCCTCGGCCGGGCGGCGAGGGGGCGGCGGGCCTCG
>NZ_MUME01000329.1 GCF_002155915.1 Streptomyces thermovulgaris
GGGGCTCGTCCGCGGACGAGCTGACCGGGCGTCCTCTCCGCGAGGTGCTGCGGATCGCGGAGGGCAGCGAGGTGGAGGACCTGCTGCGGAACGTGCTGGAGAGCGGGGAGGCCCTGCGCGGGCACGTCGTGCGGGTGCGGGTCGAGGGGGATCCTCAGGAGCGGTACTTCGAGCTCACCGCCCAGCGCCTGCTGAATCCGGAGGGGCGGGTGCTGGGTCTGGCGGGCGCCGTGATCGACGTCACCGACCGGGAACGCGAACACGCCCGCGTCGGGGTGCTGGAGGCGATACGCCGCCGGGTGGGCCGCACCCTGGATCCCTCGGTGAGCGGCGAGGAGCTCGCCGGAGCCGTGGTTCCCGAGTTCGCCGACGTGGCGATCGTGGAGGTGGTGGACTCCGTGCTCCGCGGCGACGATCCGCCTCTCGCTCCGCTGCCGCCGGGCACGCCCCTGATGCGCACCGCCTTCCGCAGCCGCCTGGACGACCTGCCGCAGGCGCACCCCGTGGGCACCATACTCCGTCTGCCGGCCCCCACGCCCTTCACCCAGGCCCTGACCGATCTGCGGCCCCGGGTGGTTCCGCTGCACCCGTCCGCCCCGTGGCTGTCCGTCGACCCGCCGCGTGCGACGGCGATGCGCGCGGCGCGGTGCCACACACTGCTGGTGGTGCCCCTGGCCCTGCGCGACACGGTGCTCGGGCTGGTCAGCCTCTACCGCGCGGAGCCGTCCCCGCCGTTCGACGCGGACGACCGGCGGCTCGCCGTCGAGCTGGCCGCGCACACCGCCCTGGGCATCGACAACGCCCGGCACTACGTCCGTGAGCACACCGTGGCCGCCCTGGTCCAGCGCCGGCTGCTGCCCCGCCGCCCGGAGAGCCACACCTCCCTCCAGGCCGCCTTCCTGACGGTCACCGGTGCCGACCCCGGTGCCTGGTACGACACCATTCCCCTGTCCGGGGCCCGTACCGCGCTCGTGGTCGGCAGGGTGTCCGGGCAGGGGCTGAACGCGGCCACGACCATGGGCCGGCTGCGTACCGTCGTACGGTCCCTGTCGGCCTTCGACCTCGCTCCCGACGAGCTCATGGCCCGGCTGCACGACACGGCGGTCGAGCTCGCGTCCGAGCGGGCGGACCTGCCGCTGGGCGACCCGCTGCGCTGCGAGACGCTCACCGCCGACTGCGTGTACGCCGTCCACGATCCCCTGACCGGCACCTGCGTGATGGCGGTGGCGGGCTCTCTGACGCCCGTCGTGGGGCTGCCGGACCGCACCGTCACCGTTCCCGACTGCCCGGCCGGGCCGTCCCTGGCCTCCCGGGAGGACGCTCCCTTCGCCACGGTCGAGTTCGAGGTCCCGGAGGGCAGCGTGCTGGTCTTCGCCAGCGATCCGCGCATCACCAGCAGCCTCGCGCTGTCCTCCGGACCGCTGCGCGTGGTGCCGGACTACGACAGGCGTCCGCTGCGGGAGCTGTGCGACGCCCTGGTCTACGCCCTTCCGGACAGTCTGGGCACGGGTGACGCGGCGGTGATCGTCGCCCGCGCCCGCTCCTTCTCGCCGGGCGGGTTCGCCTCCTGGCGGCTCGACGCGGATCCCTCCTCGGTGGCCATCGCCCGCGACCGTGCCCGCAAGCAGCTCACCGACTGGCAGGTGGATCCCGAGACGGCCTACAACACGGAGCTCATCGTCAGCGAACTCGTCACCAATGCCCTCAAGTACGGGGTCCCGCCGGTCGAACTCCGCCTGATCCGCGACCGCACCCTCACCTGCGAGGTGCGGGACTCCGGGTCGGCCGCCCCGCATCTGCGCCACGCCCGGGTCGTCGACGAGGGCGGCCGCGGCCTGTTCATCGTCTCCCAGCTGGCCCATGCGTGGGGCACCCGCTTCACCCCCTCGGGCAAGACGACCTGGACCGAACAGCCCCTTTCCCAGCGGTGAACCGCTGTCGACCCGCGGCCGCTGCAACCCTGCCGCAACCTCCGTCCTGCTTGTCTGGACCCCGGGTCCCGAACCCCGGCTTCTGCTCCCTGCGACTTCCTGCGACGAAGGACGGCGACGATGCACGAGGAGATCCCGCGTGTCGAACTCACGCCCGCGGCGGCCGAGCTGGTGCGGCGGCTGAGCCGGACGCACGGACCGCTGATGTTCCATCAGTCGGGCGGCTGCTGCGACGGCAGCGCCCCCATGTGCTACCCGGAGGGCGAGTTCCGCACCGGTGACTCGGACGTGCTGCTCGCAGAGCTGGAGGTGGAGGGAGTGAACCGGCCGGTGGCGTTCTGGATGTCGCGCAGCCAGTACGAGGCGTGGAGCCACACGCGGCTGATCGTCGACGTGGTGCCCGGCCGGGGCAGCGGTTTCTCCCTGGAGGCGCCCGAGGGGGTGCGCTTTCTCGTCCGTTCCCGGGTGATCGGCGCCTGAGCGTCCGCGAAGGACCGTGTCAGGGGCGCAGACCGCCGACGATGTGCGCCGCGGCCGCCAGGCCCTCGTGGAGGGTGGGCGCCATGCTCGTCCCGGCCAGGCAGAAGCCGAGCAGCACGCAGAGCAGGGCGTGCGAGAGCTTCAGGGCGCCGTTGCGCACGAAGATCACCGCGATGATCAGGAGCAGCAGCACCACAGAGATGGAAACAATCATCGTCGGCCTCCTCCGCCACGCCCGCCTCGCGGTTTCGGCCGCAAGTGTGGCGCAGCGAAGGGGGCGGCCGGGCGGCAGACGTGTCCTCCAAATGTGTGGTTCTGCCGGGCTGCTCCCCGTGCGCCGGCGCCCCCGGAAGCCGCCGACGGGCCCCGCCGGACCGCCCGCGCTCCCCGCGAACCACCCATGACCCCGGTCAACGACCTTTCGGCGAAGGTGAGTTGACGAACCGTCAACTCACCTTCCGCACAGCGCTGTTCGTCCGTGCCAGCGAACTGCCGGTCATGCAGCGGTTCCGTCCTCGAGCGAGGGCATCACGACGACCCGGCCCGTGGTGACGCCGTCGGCGACCCGCTGCACGGCGGCCGCCGCCCCGCCCAGCGGCACCCGCTCGCTCACCAGCGGTCTGATCGCGCCCCGGGCGGCCAGCTCGGTGAGCTGCTCATGGCAGTGCCGGACCAGCCGGGGGTTCCTGGTGAGGTACAGGCCCCAGTGCAGGCCGAGAATCGCGTAGTTCTTGACGAGGGCGTGGTTGAGGGCCGGGCTCGGGATGGTCCCGCTCGCGAAGCCCACGACGACGATCCGCCCCTCGAAGGCGACGACCTTGGCGGACTGGGCGTACGCCTCGCCGCCGACCGGGTCGTAGATCACGTCGGCTCCCCGGCCGCCGGTGGCCTCCTTGACGGCGGCGATGACGTCCTCCGTCCGCCGGTCCACGACGACGTCGCAGCCCAGCTCCCGTGCCACGGCGGCCTTCTCGGCACCGCCGACGACACCGATGACCCGGGCGCCGGCCGCCTTGCCGAGCTGTACGGCCGCGCTGCCGACCCCGCCGGCGGCGGCGTGCACCAGCAGGGTCTCGCCGGCTTCGAGGCGGGCCCGGCGGTGAAGGGCGAACCAGCCCGTCTGGTAGCCGATGTGCAGGGCCGCGGCCTCGGCGTCGTCCAGCGTGTCCGGGGCGGGCAGCAGGGCGGCGGCGTCGGCGACGGCGTACTCGGCGAAACCGCCGTACGGCAGCGCCGGGCCGGCGATCACCCGGCGCCCGTCCTCGGTCTCGCCGCAGATCTCCACGCCCGGGGTGAAGGGCAGCGGCGGCCGGACCTGGTAGTGGCCCCGGCACAGCAGCGCGTCGGGGAAGTTGACGTTGGCGGCACGCACCTTCAGCAGGACCTGGCCGTCACCGGGGGTGGGCGGCTCGGTCTCCTCCAGGCGCATCACCCTGTTCGGCTCGCCGTTCTCGTGCACCCGCCATGCCTGCATGCGCCGCCTCCAGGACTGCGTCGTCGGGACCGGATCACCGCATACTAAGCAGTCGCTTGCCGATCGGGAACCCCGGAGGTCAGCCACCTCCCCCACGACGTGCGGGCCGCGCCCGTACATGCATCCGCTCGCCCTGCGGCCCGAACAGGCTCAGGAATTCCACCGGCCCCTCCCCCGTCGACCCGAACCAGTGCGGCACCCGCGTGTCGAACTCGGCCGCCTCGCCCGCGGTCAGCACCAGATCGTGCTCGCCCAGCACCAGCCGGAGCCTGCCGGACAGCACGTACAGCCATTCGTATCCCTCGTGGGTCCGCGGCTCCGGCTCGAGCCTGCGCTGCGGTTCGAGCACCTTGAACGCCTGCAGCCCGCCCGGCTGACGGGTGAGCGGCCAGTGGGTGCGGCCGCCGTGCACGATCGGTTTCGCACGCACCCGGGGGTCGCCGACCGGCGGGGCGCCGACCAGCTCGTCCAGGGGGACCCGGTGGGCCTGCGCGATCGGCAGCAGCAGTTCCAGGCTGGGCCTGCGCAGGCCCGACTCCAGCCGCGACAGGGTGCTGACGGAGATCCCGGTCGCCTTGGAGAGCGCGGCGAGGGTCACCTTCCGCTCCTTGCGTATCCGCCGGAGCCGTGGGCCCACACCGGCCAGTACGTCCTCGACAGCCATGCGTTCATTGCAGAATCGGCAAAGAAGTTTGTCAACGCGGCACCGGTCGGGCGACCGTCCTGGCGGAGGTGGTCGCCTTGACCCGCACGACAGGAAAGACGGAAAAGACGGAAAAGAACGGAACCCTCGGCGGGAACCCCGGCGGGAGCCACGACGGGAGCCGCGGCGAGGACCACGGCACGGACCGCGGCACAAGCACCGGCGGGAAGCACGGAGACCGGTACGAGGCCGTCGTCGTCGGCGGCGGCGCGGCGGGACTGTCCGCCGCACTGGTCCTCGGCCGGTCCCGGCGGCGCACCCTGGTCGTCGACGCGGGCGAGCCGCGCAACGCGCCCGCCGCGCACATGCAGGGGTATCTCTCGCGGGACGGAATGCCGCCGGCGCAGTTCCTCGCCGTCGGCCGCGAGGAGATCGCGCGGTACGGGGTGGAGCTGGTCCGGGACCGGGCGGTGGACGCCGTCCGGGACGCCGCCGGGGAGTTCGACGTGACCCTGGCGGAAGGGCGCACCGTCCACGCCCGGCACCTGGTCGTCGCCACCGGGCTGAAGGACGAGCTCCCGGCGCTGCCGGGTCTTGCCGAACGCTTCGGCCGGGATGTGCTGCACTGCCCGTACTGCCACGGCTGGGAGGTCCGCGACCGGGCCTTCGGCGTGCTCGCCACCAGCCCGCTGAGCGTCCATCAGGCGCTGATGGTCACCCAGTGGTCCAAGGACGTGACCTTCTTCCTGCACGAGGTGGCCGAGGCGGAGCTGTCCGACGACGACCTGCGCAGGCTCGCGGCGGCCGGTGTCCGGGTGGTGCCCGGCCGGGTGGCGGAACTGCTCGTCGAAACCGGCCGGCTGACCGGGGTCCGGCTCGCCGGGGACGCCTCCTCGGGAAAGGGCACGCAGTACCCCCTCGAGGTGCTGTTCGTCGCGCCCCGCGCCGTCCCCAGCACCGGGCTCCTGCGGCGGCTGGGCGCCGAGCTGCGCGAGACCCCGTTCGGCGCGTATCCCGTGACCGACGAGCGGGGTCTGACGACCGTGCCCGGGCTGTGGGCGGCCGGGAACGCCGCCGGCTTCGCCGAGCAGGTGATCAACGCGGCGAGCCGCGGCTACCGGGCCGGTGCGGCGATCAACGGCGAGCTGCTGTTCGCCGACCTCGACGCGGCCGTCGCGGCGGGCGGTGCCGCCGGGATGTAGGACGCCGCCCGGCGGTGCACCATGGCCGCATGCTGTTCGCCCGCTTGGCCCAGGTGTCGCGGGAGGTCGCGGCCACCTCGGCACGGTCGGGGAAGGTCGCCCTGCTCGCGGAGCTGTTCCGGGAGGCGGAGCCGGACGACGCGCCGGTCGTCATTCCGTATCTGGCCGGGCGGCTGCCGCAGGGGCGGCTGGGCGTGGGGTGGCGGTCCCTGGGCCGCAGGGTCCCGCCCGCCGCCGCGCCCTCCCTGACCGTGCGCGAGGTGGACCTCCGGCTGAGCGAGCTCGGCAGGACGTCCGGCCCCGGGGCGCGGGCGCGGCGGTCGCGGATCGTCGGCGCGCTGCTGGGCGCGGCCACCGAGGACGAGCAGCGGTTCCTGCTGGGGCTGCTCACCGGGGAGCTCCGGCAGGGCGCGCTGGAGGCCCTCGCCGTGGAGGGGCTGGCCCGGGCGACGGGGGCGCCGGCGGCGGACGTGCGGCGGGCGGTGATGCTGGCCGGGTCGTTGCAGGCGGTGGCGCGGGCCCTGCTCGCGGACGGCCCGCCGGCGCTGGCGCGCTTCCGGCTCACGGTGGGCCGCCCGGTGCTTCCGATGCTGGCGCACAGCGCCTCCTCGGTGGCCGAGGCGGTCGGCCGGCTGGGCGCCTGCGCCGTCGAGGAGAAGCTGGACGGCATCCGTGTCCAGGTCCACCGGGACGGCGGCACCCTGCGGATCCACACCCGCGCCCTCGAGGACATCACCGACCGGCTGCCCGAGGTCGCCGCGGCCGCCCTGGGGCTGGCGGGCGAGCGGTTCATCCTGGACGGCGAGGTCGTCTCCTTCGGGGCGGACGGCCGCCCGCGGTCGTTCCAGGAGACCGCCGGGCGCGTCGGCTCACGGGTGGACGTGGCCGCGGCCGCCGCGGCGGTCCCCGTCTCCCCCGTCTTCTTCGACGTGCTGGCGGTCGACGGCCGTGAGCTGCTCGACCTGCCGCTGGCCGAGCGGTACGCCGAGCTGGCCCGGCTGGTCCCGGAGCCGATGCGGGTCAGGCGCGTCCAGGTGTCCGGGCCCGGGGAGGCGGCCGAGGCGGAGCGGTTCCTCGCCGAGACCCTGGAGCGCGGTCACGAGGGCGTGGTCGTGAAGGCCCTGGACGCCCCCTACAGCGCGGGCCGGCGCGGTGCGTCCTGGCGGAAGGTCAAGCCCGTGCACACCGCGGACCTGGTGGTCCTGGCCGCCGAGTGGGGCCATGGCCGCCGCGCCGGCAGGCTGTCCAACCTGCATCTGGGCGCCCGTACCGCCGACGGCGGCTTCGCCATGCTGGGCAAGACCTTCAAGGGCCTGACGGACGCGATGCTGGCCTGGCAGACCGAGCGGCTGCGCCGGCTGGCCGTCGAGGAGAAGGAGTGGGGAGTGGTGGTGCGCCCGGAGCTCGTCGTCGAGATCGCCTACGACGGCCTGCAGCGCTCCCCCCGCTATCCGGCGGGTGTCGCCCTCCGCTTCGCCCGGGTCCTGCGTCACCGCGAGGACAAGCGGCCCGAGGAGGCGGACACCGTGGAGACGCTGCTGGCCGCGCACCCGGGGGTCGTGCCGTGACCGGGAGGCGAAGCGCCGGTCTGCTGCTGTTCCGGCGGACCGGCACCGGCCTGGAGGTGCTGCTGGGGCACATGGGCGGCCCCTTCTGGGCGCGGCGCGACGCGGGGGCCTGGACCGTCCCCAAGGGCGAGTACGGCCCCGGGGAGTCCGCCTGGGAGGCCGCCCGCCGCGAGTTCCGGGAGGAGCTGGGGACGGCGCCGCCCAACGGCACGGCGGTGCCGCTGGGCGAGGTCCGGCAGAGGAACGGCAAGACCGTCGCCGTCTGGGCGGTGGAGGCCGACCTCGACCCGGCGGCGGTCGTGCCCGGCACGTTCCCGCTGGAGTGGCCGCCGCGCTCCGGGCGGGTCCAGGAGTTCCCGGAGCTGGACCGGGTGGCGTGGTTCGGCCTGGACCGGGCCCGCGAGGTGATCGTCGAGGCGCAGGCCGCGTTTCTCGACCGGCTGGCTGAGCACTCGCCCTGAGAAGACCCTCACGCGTTGCGGCGGCACCGCGGCGCGCGAGGGCCGAAGCACAGCCCGTACCAGGGAGGTCGGTCATGTCGATCGCCACGGTGAACCCGGCCACCGGTGAGACGCTCAAGACGTACGAGGCCATGGGCGAGGAGGAGATCGAGCGGCGGCTCCAGCTCGCCCAGGCCACCTTCCGCACGTACCGGACGACGTCCTTCGCCGAGCGGGCCCGGCTGATGAACGAGGCCGCCGGTCTCCTCGACGAGGACCGGCAGGAGATCGCCCGTGTCATGACCACGGAGATGGGCAAGCCGGTCACGCAGTCCCGCGCGGAGGCCGCGAAGTGCGCGAAGGCGATGCGCTGGTACGCCGGGCACGCCGAGGAGCTGCTGGCCGACGAGGAGCCCGCCGCCGCCGATGTGAAGGACTCCGGGGCCTCCCGGGTCGTGGTGCGCTACCGGCCGCTCGGTCCGGTGCTGGCGGTGATGCCCTGGAACTTCCCGCTGTGGCAGGTGATCCGGTTCGCGGCGCCCGCGCTGATGGCCGGCAACGTCGGTCTGCTCAAGCACGCCTCCAACGTGCCGCAGACCGCCCTGTACCTGGAGGACCTGTTCCACCGGGCGGGCTTCGCCGAGGGCTGCTTCCAGACCCTGCTCATCGGCTCCGGCGCGGTCGACGACATCCTGCGCGACGAGCGGGTGAGGGCGGCCACCCTGACCGGCAGCGAGCCGGCGGGGCGGGCGGTGGCGTCCACCGCCGGGGAGATGGTCAAGAAGACGGTGCTGGAGCTGGGCGGCAGCGACCCGTTCGTCGTGATGCCGTCCGCCGACCTCGACCGGGCCGCCGAGGTCGCGGTGACCGCACGGGTGCAGAACACCGGGCAGTCGTGCATCGCCGCCAAGCGGTTCATCGTGCACACGGACGTCTACGACGCCTTCACCGAGCGTTTCGTGGCCGGGATGAGGGCGCTGAGGGTCGGCGACCCGATGCAGGAGGACACCCAGGTCGGTCCCCTGGCCAGCGAGCGCGGCCGGGCGGACCTGGAGGAGCTGGTCGACGACGCGCGGCGGAGCGGGGCGAAGGTGCTGTGCGGCGGCGAACGGCCCGACTGGCCCGGCTGGTACTACCCGCCGACCGTGCTGGCGGACGTCACCCGCGAGATGCGCATCCACCGCGAGGAGGCCTTCGGCCCGGTGGCCGCGCTGTACCGGGCGACCGACCTGGACGAGGCCGTGCTGATCGCCAACGACTCGCCGTTCGGGCTGAGTTCGAATGTCTGGACCCGGGACGAGGACGAGGCCGACCGGTTCGTGCGGGACCTGGAGGCGGGCGGGGTGTACATCAACGGGATGACCGCCTCGCACCCGGCGTTCCCCTTCGGCGGGGTGAAGCGGTCGGGGTACGGGCGTGAGCTGTCCGGGCACGGAATCCGAGAGTTCTGCAACATCACCACCGTATGGCACGGAGTGTGAGGTTTCCGAGGCTACGATCCCTTTTGTGAACCGCGAAGTGACTCTGCCTCTGATCGTCGACGACCGCGGTACGTTGCAGGTGGCCGCGGCCGATGTGAGCAAGCTGCTGCGGACGGTCGGCGGCCGGTGGCTGCGTCTGGTGGAGGCCGGCCAGGGGGGTCTCGACGAGGACACCGTCGCCGCCCTGACCATCGAGCTGGCCAAGCTGGCCGACCGCATCGACGTGGCCTGCATCGCCCACAGCAGCGGCGCGACGCCTTCCGGTTGACCGGGCCCGCCCGCCGCCGGCGTCCCGGCCGCGCGCCGGCGGGGATCCGCCCGGGTGCGCCCAGCCGCGCCGTCCGCCCCGGAGAGCTCGGACGGCGCGGCCGGACGTCCTCGGGACCGTCGCGGCCCGGCCGCGCCCGTCGCGGTCCGGCTGCGCATCGCACACGGCCGCTGCCCGCCCGGGGGCCGGGCGGCCATCCACCGCATTCCCTCTGACCAGCCGCTTTCCGCTCAACAGGGGTGGCGGGGACGTCGTTTCACCACCGCCGCGCAAGACGTCCGGTGCTCACGCGCTGTCGCCGAATCGGAGTAGTCCACCGAGAGATCGTCGCCCTCCCGGGTGATGGTGGGTGGAGCACCCCCATGGGTGCACCACCCTCTGACCGGAGGGCCCACCGGCTCTCCGGACGGCGAAAGCAGGCACGGCTCATGGCGACTTTGTGCAGACCTTCGGTGTCCGTTCCAGAGCACGTGATCACCATGGAGGAAACGCTGGAGCTCGCGCGCTCCCGCCACGCGGACCACCCTCAACTCGCGCTGGCGCTCCGCCTGATCGAGAACACCGGCGTGCGCACCCGGCACATCGTGCAGCCCATCGAGGAGACCCTCAAGCACCCCGGCTTCGAACAGCGCAACAAGATCTACGAGCAGGAGGCCAAGGCCAGGGTCCCCGCGGTCGTCCGGCGCGCACTCGACGACGCCGGGCTCCTGTCCTCCGACATCGATGTCATCATCTACGTCTCGTGCACGGGCTTCATGATGCCCTCGCTCACGGCGTGGCTGATCAACGAGATGGGCTTCGACTCGACCACCCGTCAACTCCCCATAGCCCAGCTGGGCTGTGCGGCCGGCGGTGCGGCGATCAACCGGGCCCACGACTTCTGCACGGCCTACCCGGAGGCCAATGCGCTCATCGTGGCCTGCGAGTTCTGCTCGCTGTGCTACCAGCCCACCGACCTCGGCGTCGGCTCCCTGCTCTCCAACGGTCTGTTCGGTGACGGCATCGCCGCCGCCGTGGTCCGCGGCACCGGCGGCACCGGTGTCCGGCTGGAGCGCAACGGCTCGTACCTGATCCCCAAGACCGAGGGGTGGATCGCGTACGACGTCCGGGAGACCGGCTTCCACTTCATGCTGGACAAGCGGGTGCCCACCACCATGGAGCCGCTCGCCCCGGCCCTGCGGGCCCTGGCCGAGCAGCACGACTGGGACGCGTCGAACCTGGACTTCTACGTCGTCCACGCCGGCGGCCCCCGCATCCTGGACGACCTCAGCAAGTTCCTGAACGTCGATCCGTACGCGTTCCGGTTCAGCCGGGCCACGCTCACCGAGTACGGCAACATCGCCAGTGCCGTCGTCCTGGACGCGCTGCGCCGGATGTTCGACGAGGGAGCCCCCGAGGACCAGGCGCGCGGGCTGCTCGCCGGGTTCGGTCCCGGCATCACCGCCGAGATGTCGCTCGGCAGCTGGCAGAACGGAGCCGGGGCATGACCGAGGAGACGCTCACCGAACCGCTGCCTCCGGTACGGCACTGGCCCGTGCTCGACCCGGCCGGCGTCGGCCTCGACCCGGTCCTGGCCGATCTGATGCGCAAGGGCCCGGTCGCCCGTGTCGCGCTGCCCGGAGGCGAGGGCTGGGCCTGGCTGGTGACCCGCATGGACGACGTGCGAAGGGTCACCGGGGACCCCCGGTTCGGCCGTACGGCGGCCCTGGAGCACGGGGCCGCCCGGCCGGCCCCGCACCCCGCGCCGGCCCACGAGGCGATCGGCCTCCTGGATCCGTCCGACCACGCCCGGCTGCGCCGCGTGATCGCTCCCGCCCTCTCCGCACACGGTGTCGCGCGGGTGCGGGAGAGCTCCCGGCGGATGCTGGACGAACTGGTCGACGGCCTCCTCCGGGACGGCCCGCCCGCCGATCTCGTCCATGCGGTGCTCGGCCCGTTCCCGTCCCTGGTGGTCTGCGAGCTGATGGGGGTGCCGCCCGCCGACCGGCACGGCGTGCGCACCTGGGCCCGGCGGGTCCTGTCCTCCCCGCACGGCGCCGGCGAACAGGCCCGGGAGGAGATGGGCGCGTACTTCGCCGAACTCGTCGACGCGCGCCTGGAGAGCACCGGCGAGGACATCGCCTCGCTCCTCGGCGCGGCCGTGGGGTGCCGGGAGATCACCCTGCGGGAGGCCGTGGATCTCGCGGTGCTCCTGCAGACCGGCGGCGAGGCGGTCGGGGACAGCGGCGGGCAGCTGTTCCACCTCCTGCTCACCCGCCCCGAGCTGGCCGAACGGCTGCGCCGCGAGCCGGGGATCCGTCCGCGGGCCGTGGAGGAACTGCTGCGGTACCTCCCGCACCGCAACGCGCTCGGGCCGCCCCGGGTCGTCCTGGAGGACCTGAGCGTCAAAGGCGTACGGATGCGCGCCGGCGACGTCGTCCATGTGTCGTACCTCGCCGCCAACCGCGACCCGGACGTCTTCCCGGACCCCGAGTCGGTCGACTTCTCGCGCACCCCGAACCCGCATGTGGCGTTCGGCTCCGGCCCGCACCACTGCCCGGGCGGCCCGCTGACCCGGCTGGTAATGGAGCTGCTGGTCGACGCCCTGCTGGACCGGGTGCCGGGGCTGAGGCCCGCGGTGCCGGCGGACCAGGTGCCCTTCGGGAAGGGCGCCTCGGCCCGCGGGCCCGAGTCCCTGCCCGTGACGTGGTGAGCCCGCGATGACCACGGAAGGACTGCTCGTGCCGCCGGGCCACGGGCGGGTCATCGAGACACCGGCTCAGCGGGTGACGTTCAAGGTCACCGGCGCGCACTCGCGGGTGGCCTCCACCTTCGAGGTGGAGGTCCCGCCGGGCTTCGACGTGGGTGCCCATGTGCACGCGCACAGCGAGGAGTTCTTCTACGTGCTCGAGGGCGAGCTGGACGTGCTCGCCTTCGAGCCGCGGGTCCGGACTCCCGACCGCTGGCAGACATGGGAGTCCCGCTCCGGCCAGGGCGTGGTGCGGGCGACCCCGGGCACGGCCATCGTCGTGCCCCCGGGCTGCCCGCACGCGTTCGCCAACCCGACCGACGCCCCGGCGAAGATGCTCTTCCAGGCCTCCCCGCCCCCGGACCACGAGCGCTACTTCGAGGAGCTGCTCGACATCCTGGGCAGCAAAGGCCCTCCGGACCACGAGGCCATCGAGGCACTGCGCAAGCGTTACGACATCGAGCAGCTGACGCCGCTCAGGCACCGTTAGCGCCGTCGCGCCGCCGGCACCGGCGAGGCGACGGCGCCGGCGGCGCCGGCGGTGCCGTCAGCGGATCGGCATTCCCGAGAGCGTCCGTGCGATCACCAGCCGCTGGATCTCGCTCGTCCCTTCGAAGATCGTATAAATGGCCGCGTCGCGGTGCATCCGCTCCACCGGGTACTCCCTGGTGTAGCCGTTGCCGCCCAGGATCTGGATGGCCTGGGCGGTGACCTTCTTCGCGGTCTCGCTGGCGAACAGCTTGGACATCGAGCCCTCGGCGGCGGTGAACGGCTTGCCGTTGACCGCCATCCAGGAGGCGCGCCACACCAGCAGGCGGGCGGCGTCGATCCGGGTGCGCATGTCGGCGAGCTGGAAGGCGACGCCCTGGTTGTCGATGATCGGCCGGCCGAACTGCTCGCGGGTCTTCGCGTAGTCGAGGGCGATCTCGTACGCGGCCCGGGCGGTGCCCACCGCCATCGCGCCGACGGCCGGGCGGGACGCCTCGAAGGTGGCCATCGCCGCGTTCTTCCCCCTCTCCCGGCTGCCGGCCGGGGAGGAGCTGCCCGTCCCGCCCTTCCGGAGCCTCTCCCGGGCCCGGGCCAGACGCTCGTCCAGCTTCTCCTTGCCGCCGAGCAGGCAGGAGCCGGGGACGCGCACATTGTCCAGGATCACCTCGGCGGTGTGCGAGGCGCGGATGCCGTGCTTCTTGAACTTCTGCCCCTGGGACAGTCCCGGGGTGTTCGGCGGGACGATGAAGGAGGCGTGCCCCCTGGAGCCCAGCTCGGGGTCGACGGAGGCGACGACCACATGGACGTTCGCGATGCCGCCGTTGGTCACCCAGGTCTTGGTGCCGTTGATCACCCACTCGTCCTTGGCCTCGTCGTACACCGCGCGGGTGCGCATGGAGGCCACGTCGGAGCCGGCGTCGGGCTCGGAGGAGCAGAAGGCGGCGACCTTGACGTCGTTCGGGTCGCCGTACATCTGCGGGATCCAGGTGCCGATCTGCTCGTCGGTACCGTTGGTGAGGACGCCGACCGCGGCCAGGCCGGTGCCGACGATGGACAGGGCGATGCCGGCGTCGCCCCAGAACAGCTCCTCCATGACCATGGGGATGCCGAGACCGGTGGGGTCGAAGTACTGCTGGGCGTAGAAGTCGAGGGAGTAGATGCCGATCTTCGCGGCCTCCTGGATGACCGGCCAGGGGGTCTCCTCGCGCTCGTCCCACTCGGCGGCCGCGGGACGGATCACATCGGCCGCGAAGCCGTGCAGCCAGTCCCGGACCTCCTTCTGCTCGTCGTTGAGCTCCATGGTGAACTCGGCCATGTCCCCTCCAGCGGCGCACCTGCGTGTTACTTGCGGTAACGCTACTGCCTGGTTTACCCGTGAGTAAAGTCGGCCTCCGGCAGCTCCCTGGCAGCCCGTTCGAGATGTCGGCCACCGTCAAGTGCTAGTTTGCGCAGGCGTCACCGAATCAGCACGGGTGGGGAGAGCTCATGGACACCACGCAGCGGACCGATCAGCAGCGTTCCGCCGACCGCCGACGGCGCGAGCTGCTGGAGGCCGCCGACCGGGTGGTTCTGCGCGACGGCCCGCAGGCGTCGATGAACGCCATCGCCGCCGAGGCCGGCATCACCAAGCCGATCCTCTACCGCCACTTCGGCGACAAGGGAGGGCTGTACGCCGCTCTCGCCAAGCGGCACACCGACGCCCTGCTCGACTCGCTGCGGGCCGCGCTGGACGCCCCCGGGGACCGGCGCGAGCGGGTGGAGGCCACGCTGGACACCTATCTTGCGGCCATCGAGGCCCGCCCGCAGGTCTACCGGTTCCTGATGCACCCGGCGGAGGGCAGCCAGGTCGGCGACCAGGGCTTCGACGTCGGCAAGCACTCCGCTCCGCTGCTGCGCCGCATGGGCGAGGAACTGGCCAAGGTCATCGAGGAGCGGCTGGACCTCGGCCCGAACAGCCGTCAGCTGGCCCGCGTGTGGGGGCACGGCATCGTCGGCATGATGCACGCGGCCGGCGACTGGTGGCTGGGCGAGCGCCCCTGCCCCCGCGCGGAGCTGGTGCGCAGCCTCGCGGACCTGCTGTGGGGCCGGCTGGCGGCGGCCGGGGACAAGGTGGGCGGCCCGGGCTTCTAGCGGCCCGGCTTCCAGGGCTGCCGTCCGGACCGGCCCGGCCGCGGCGAGCGGTGCCCTGCGGCCGGGCCGGGCGGAGTCCGGCGCGCACGGCCGCACGGCGAGGAGAGGAACAGAGGGCGGCAGAGGGCCGGAGGAGAGACAGAGGGAGACAAGGGACGGGGAGGGCGGAAGGAGGAGTCCGCCGCGGAGTGCCGGCGAGCCGGCGGCGACGCGGGGGATGCACGCACCCCCCGCGGTCCGTGGCGCGATCCGGACGGCCCTCCCAAGGGTCCCCGGCCCCTCAGGACTCCCCGGCGTCTTCCCGGGCCGCGCGGTTCCACGGCGCCCTCGCCGCCCGCCTCAGCACCCTCCGTCTGCGCCATCCCGTGAGGCGGTCCACGTACAGGCGCCCCTGGAGGTGGTCGCACTCGTGCTGCAGACACCGTGCGAAGAATCCCGTCCCGCGCACGGTGACCGGCTCCCCGGTCGCCGTGAACCCCTCGACGACCGCCTCGTCGTAGCGCTCCGTCCCCGCCTCCAGCCCCGGCAGGGACAGACAGCCCTCCGGGCCGCGGACCACCACGCCGCCCGTCTCCACCAGCCGCGGGTTCACCACATGTCCCAGGTGGCGCACGTCCTCGTCGTCCGGGCAGTCGTACACGAACACCCGCAGGGACTCCCCCACCTGATTCGCGGCCAGACCCACGCCCCGTGCCGCGTACATCGTGGCGAACATGTCCTCCACCAGCCGGGACAGCGCGGGACCGAAGTCGGTGACCTCCGCGCAGGGCGCGCCGAGAACGGGGTCGCCGAACAGGGTGAGGGGCCGGACGCGTCCGCGGGCGCCGGGTATCGAGCCATGTCGCATGGCGGCAAGGGTACGGTTCCCTCGGCCCGCGCCCCGCCGCGCAGCCGCGGGCCGGGATTCGGGAGCACCAGTGGATCTCGATAGGCTGAGGCCCCCACCACGGTGCCGGATGACTCAGCGCGGCGCGTACGCAAGGAGGATCGAGAACTGATGGCAGGCAACTCGGACCCGCTTACGCCGCGGGCCAAACTGGCCGTGACGGCGGGCAGGGCGGTCGCTGCGGCGTCGCGCGCCGCGGGTCGCGGCAGTGGTTCGGTGATCGGTGGTCGGGTGGCCCTGAAACTCGACCCCGACCTGCTCAGCCGGCTCGCCCAGCACCTGGAGGTGGTCCTGGTCTCGGCGACCAACGGCAAGACCACCACCACCCGGCTCATCGCCGAGGCGCTGCGGGCCGCGGGTCCGGTCGTCTCCAACGCCCTCGGCGCCAACATGCCGGCGGGCATCACCTCGGCGCTGGCGGGCGGCTCGGACGCCAAGTTCGGTGTGCTCGAGGTCGACGAGAAGTACCTCGCGGTCGTGGCCCGGGACACCGACCCCAAGTGCATCGCGCTGCTCAACCTCTCCCGCGACCAGCTCGACCGCGCCGGTGAGACCCGGATGCTCGCCGAGAACTGGCGCGAGGCCCTGACCGGGTCCAAGGCCGTGATCGTCGCCAACTGCGACGACCCGCTGGTGGTGTGGGCCGCGTCCTCCTCCCCCCATGTGGTCTGGGTGGCCGCCGGGCAGGTGTGGAAGGACGACGCCTGGTCCTGCCCGTCCTGCGGCGGTGTGATGCAGCGTCCCGGCGACGACTGGTTCTGCAACGAGTGCGGTTTCCGCCGGCCCGCCCCCAACTGGGTGCTGAACGGCGACCACGTCCTCGACCCGCACGGCTCCGCCTGGCCGATCCGTCTGCAGCTGCCGGGCCGCGCCAACAAGGCCAACGCCGCCACCTCCGCGGCCGTCGCCGCCGTCTTCGGGGTGCCGCCGCAGGTCGCCCTGGAGCGGATGTTCCAGGTCCAGGCGGTCGCCGGCCGCTACGACGTCGTCAAGTTCCAGGGCCGTGACCTGCGGCTGCTGCTGGCGAAGAACCCGGCCGGCTGGCTGGAGACCTTCTCCCTGATCGACCCGCCGCCCGCGCCCGTCATCCTGTCGGTGAACGCGCGCAGCGCCGACGGCACCGACACCTCCTGGCTGTGGGACGTCGACTACACCCGGCTGACCGGCCACCCCCTCTTCGTGCTCGGCGACCGGAAGCTGGACCTCGCGGTGCGTCTGGAGGTGGCCAACCAGCAGTTCCAGGTCTGCGACAGCCTCGAGCAGGCCGTTCAGCAGGCGCCGCCCGGCCGGATCGAGGTCATCGCCAACTACACCGCGTTCCAGGACCTGCGCCGCCGCGTCGGCAACTGATCACGAAGGACGAGCACTTCCATGAGCGACAACCAACTGCGGCTGGTGTGGGTCTACCCGGACCTGCTGAGCACCTACGGCGACCAGGGCAATGTGCTGGTCGTGGAGCGCCGGGCCCGGCAGCGCGGCCTGGACGTGGCCCGCCTGGACGTGCGCAGCGACCAGCCGGTCCCGACCTCCGGCGACATCTATCTGATCGGCGGCGGCGAGGACCGGCCGCAGCGGCTCGCGGCGGAGCGGCTGCGGCGCGACGGCGGTCTGGTCAAGGCCGTGGAGAACGGTGCGATCGTCTTCGCGGTCTGCGCCGGCTACCAGATCCTCGGCCACGAGTTCATCAACGACCTCGGGCAGCGCGAGCCGGGGCTGGGCCTGCTCGACGTGGTGTCGGTGCGCGGCGAGGGCGAGCGCTGCGTCGGCGACGTGCTGGCCGACATCGACCCGCAGCTCAACCTGCCCATGCTGACCGGGTTCGAGAACCACCAGGGCGTCACCCACCTCGGCCCCACCGCCCGCCCGTTCGCCCGGGTCCGGATCGGCAAGGGCAACGGCACCGGCGACGGCACGGAGGGCGCGTACAACGACACCGTCTTCGGCACCTACATGCACGGTCCGGTGATGGCCCGCAACCCGCTGATCGCGGACATGCTGCTGAAGCTGGCCCTCGACGTCAACGCGCTTCCGCCGGTCGACGACCGCTGGTACGAGGCGCTGCGCAACGAACGCATCGCCGCCGCCCAGCAGTCCGCGTAGGCCCGCGGCACCGGCGCGCCCGCCCCCTGCGGGAACGGTTCTTCCGCCGCCTCGGCCACCGCGCGTCCACCGGCCCGTCAGCACGGCGCGACCAGCCCGTCTGACGGGCCGTACGCACAGGTGAGCGGCCTCGTCCAGCAGTCGGACGGAGGATTCGGTCCTGCCCCCGAGTGCCGCTAGGGTGGCGGGGACCGAGCCGGACAGCGCGGTCCGGTCCCGTGCCCCACATGAAGAAGGTTGTTCGGGCTATGCGCATTGGTGTCCTCACGTCCGGCGGCGACTGCCCCGGCCTGAACGCCGTCATCCGGTCCGTCGTGCACCGTGCCGTCGTCGACCACGGCGACGAGGTCATCGGCTTCCGCGACGGCTGGAAGGGCCTGCTGGAGTGCGACTACCTCAAGCTCGATCTCGACGCGGTGAGCGGCATCCTCGCCCGCGGCGGCACCATCCTCGGCTCCTCCCGGGTCCGTCCCGAGCACCTGCGGGACGGGGTGGAGCGGGCCAAGGGCCATGTCGAGGAACTCGGCCTCGACGCGATCATCCCGATCGGCGGCGAGGGCACGCTCAAGGCGGCCCGGCTGCTGTCCGACAACGGCCTGCCCATCGTCGGCGTGCCGAAGACCATCGACAACGACATCGCGGCCACGGACGTCACCTTCGGCTTCGACACGGCCGTGACCGTCGCCACCGAGGCCCTGGACCGGCTGAAGACCACCGCCGAGTCCCACCAGCGCGTGCTGATCGTGGAGGTCATGGGCCGCCACACCGGCTGGATCGCGCTGCAGTCCGGCATGGCCGCCGGCGCCCATGCCATCGTCGTCCCGGAACGCCCCTTCGACATCGACGAGCTGACGGAGAGGGTCGGCGCGCGCTTCGCGGCGGGCAAGCGGTTCGCGATCGTGGTGGCCGCGGAGGGCGCCAAGCCCAGGCCCGGCACCATGGACTTCGACGAGGGCGGCAAGGACATCTACGGCCACGAGCGGTTCGCCGGCGTCGCCCGGCAGCTCTCGGACGAGCTGGAGAAGCGGCTCGGCAAGGAGGCCCGGCCCGTCATCCTCGGGCACGTCCAGCGCGGCGGCACCCCAACGGCGTTCGACCGCGTCCTCGCCACCCGGTTCGGCTGGCACGCGGTGGAGGCCGTGCACCGCGGCGAGTTCGGCCGGATGACGGCGCTGCGCGGCACGGACATCGTGACGGTGCCGCTCGCCGACGCGGTCGCGACCCTGAAGACGGTGCCGGCGGAGCGGTACGCCGAGGCGGAGTGCGTGCTGTAGGCGGACACCGGCGCCCGTCCCCACCGCCCCCCGGTCGCAGCGGCCTTCGGGGGCGGTTCTAGTCTGGTTGCCGACAGGCAGCTGTGGACAAACAGCGCACAAGCCCATGCACCAGGAGTCTGCGGATGGATCACAGCGGGCACGGCACGATGACGGAGCTGCCGCCGTTCACGCTGGAGCACGGTCTTCAGTGGTCCGCGGACCCGTTCTTCCTCGTCGGCTGTCTGCTCGGGCTCGCTCTGTACCTCTGGGGCGTGGTGCGGCTGCGGCGGCGCGGAGACTCCTGGCCGGTGGGCCGGACGGTGGCGTTCGTCACCGGCGTGCTGACCGTGCTGCTGGTGATGTGCACCCGGCTGAACGACTACGGGATGGTCCTCTTCACCGTGCACATGGTCCAGCACATGGTCATCAGCATGCTCTCGCCGATCCTGATCCTGCTCGGCGCCCCGGTCACGCTGGCGCTGCGCGCCCTGCCGGTGGCCGGCAAGGGCCGCACAGGGCCGCGTGAGCTGCTGCTGGCCCTGCTGCACAGCCACTACATGCGGGTCATCACCCACCCCCTGTTCACCATCCCGATGTTCATCGCGAGCCTGTACGGGCTGTACTTCACCCCGCTCTTCGACTGGCTGATGGAGTCGAGGACGGGGCATGTGGCGATGATGGTGCACTTCCTCGCGACGGGCCTGGTGTTCTTCTGGCCGATCATGGGTGTCGACCCGGGCCCGCACCGGCCGAGCCACCTCATGCGGATGCTGCAGCTGTTCGCGGGCATGCCGTTCCACGCGTTCTTCGGCATCGCGCTGATGATGGCGGCCACGCCCATGGTCGAGTCCTACAGCCATCCGCCCGCCTCGCTCGGCATCGACGCCCTGGCGGACCAGAACGCGGCCGGCGGCATCGCCTGGGCGTTCAGCGAGATCCCCTCCGTGGTGGTGCTGATCGCGCTGCTCTTCCAGTGGTACGCCTCCGAACAGCGCCAGGCCCGGCGCAAGGACCGTGCCGCGGACCGCGACGGCGACAAGGAGCTCCAGGCGTACAACGCCTATCTGGCCTCCCTGAACGCACGCGGGAACTGAGCAGGCCCCCGGGCGCCCGCCCGCGGCGCCCCTTTCCCGTTCTGCTCCCGGGTGGTACGGGGCACCATGGGAGACAACCGACCACGAGGAGGGTGCCGCGATGCCCGGTCCCACGGACGGTTCCACACGAGCGATGGGGGTGCTCACCGTGGGCGCCCTCGTCGCGGTGACGGCCTACACGGTGGCGCTCGGCAGCAACGGCTGGCTGTGGTTCGGCTGGGTCGTGCTGGGTGTGATCACGCTGGCCATGGTCGTCACCCGCGACACCTGAGGACTCGCCTCCCGGCCGGGACCTCCCGGCCGGGAGGTGCCTGCCGGTTCCCGGTCAGCTCCCGGTGAGCCGTGCCGCCGAGTGCACGCCCGGCTGGTACTTCGGCAGCCGGGCCGTGATCTTCATACCCGCGCCCGGGGCCGTCTCGATGACCAGGCCGTGGTCGTCGCCGTAGACCTGGCGGAGCCGGTCGTCGACATTGGACAGCCCTATGCCGCCGGAGGGGCTGACCTCGCCGGCCAGGATGCGGCGCAGCAGCTCGGGGTCCATGCCGACGCCGTCGTCCTCGATGACGACCAGCGCCTCGGAGCCGGCGTCCTGGGCGGTGATCCGGATGTGGCAGGTGCCGGTCTTGCCCTCCAGGCCGTGCTTGACGGCGTTCTCCACCAGCGGCTGCAGGCACAGAAACGGCAGGGAGATGGGCAGCACCTCCGGCGCGATCTGCAGGGTGACCGTGAGACGGTCGCCGAAGCGGGCCCGTACCAGCGCCAGGTAGTGCTCCATGGCGTGCAGCTCGTCGGCGAGCGTGGTGAAGTCGCCGTGCCGGCGGAACGAGTAGCGGATGAAGTCGGCGAACTCCAGCAGCAGCTCACGGGCCCGCTCGGGGTCGGTGCGGACGAACGAGGCGATGACCGCGAGCGAGTTGAAGATGAAGTGCGGGGATATCTGGGCCCGCAGGGCCTTGATCTCGGCCTCGATGAGCCGGGTGCGGGAGCGGTCGAGGTCCGCGAGCTCCAGCTGGACGGAGACGAAGCGGGCGACCTCGGCGGCGGCGCGGACCAGGACGGCGGACTCGCGGGGCGCACAGGCGACCAGGGCGCCGTGCACCCGGTCGTCGACGGTGAGCGGGGCGACGACGGCCCAGCGCACCGGGCAGTCCGGGGTCCGGCAGGTGAGCCGGAACGCCTCGCCGCGGCCGGTCTCCAGGGGGCCGGTGAGGCGTTCCATGATCTCGTCGCGGTGGTGTGCGCCGACGCCGTCCCAGGTGAGGACCCGGGTGTCGTCCGTGAGGCACAGGGCGTCGGTGCCGAGCAGGGAGCGCAGCCGGCGGGCCGCCTTGCGGGCGGTCTCCTCGGTCAGCCCGGCCCGCAGCGGCGGCGCGGCGAGGGAGGCGGTGTGCAGGGTCTGGAAGGTGGCGTGCTCGACGGGGGTGCCGAGCCCGCCGAGGCTCTGCGGGCGGGCGGTGCGCCGGCCGAGCCAGTAGCCGGCGGCCAGCAGCGGCAGCGCGGCGGCGCAGAGCCCGGCGAGGAACCCGCTCATGCCTTCACCTCCGCATACAGCTGTTCCGGCAGGTGGAAGCGGGCCAGGACGCCCGCGGTGCCGGGCGGCACCCGGTTCGGGGTGGCCAGGGAGACCAGCATCATGGTGAGGAAGCCCAGCGGCACCGACCACAGGGCGGGCCAGGCGAGCAGCGTGTGCAGCGGTCCGGTGCCGGGGAAGCCGGCCACGGTCACGGCGACCGCGGCGAGCGCACCGCCGCCGCCCGCCAGCATCCCGGCCACCGCGCCGGGCGGGGTGAGCCGCCGCCACCAGATGCCCAGGACGAGCAGCGGGCAGAAGGAGGACGCGGACACCGCGAAGGCGAGCCCGACGGCGTCGGCGACCGGCAGCCCGCCGACCAGGATGCTCGCGGCGAGCGGCGGGGCCATGGAGAGCACCGTGCCGAGCCGGAAGTGCCGCAGGAAGTGCCGTACGCCGCGCGAGGGCAGCACGTCCTGGGTGAGCACCCCGGCCACCGCCATGGTCAGTCCGGAAGCGGTGGACAGGAACGCGGCGAAGGCACCGCCCGCGACCAGCGCGCCCAGCAGATCGCCGCCCAGTCCGCCGATCACCCGGTCGGGCAGCAGCAGCACCGCGGCGTCGGCGTTCCGGGTCAGGGTGAGCTCGGGGGCGTAGAGACGGCCGAGCGCGCCGTACACCGGCGGCAGCAGGTAGAAGCCGCCGATCATGGCGAGCACGACCACGGTGGTGCGGCGGGCGGCGACACCGTGCGGGCTGGTGTAGAAGCGGACGACGACGTGCGGCAGCCCCATGGTGCCGAGGAAGGTGGCGAGGATCAGCCCGTACGTGGCGTACAGCGGGCGTTCCTCGCGGCCGGAGGCGAGGGAGGAGGACATGCCGCCGCTGCTGTCGTGGGCGGTCTCGGGGACCTGGTCGCCCGGTGCGAAGGTGAGCCGGGTGCCCTGTTCGACCCGGTGGACGCCCTCGCTCAGACGCACCCGCTCCTCCCGGTGGGCACGGCCGTCGACGGTGCCGGTCACGGTGACGGTGAGCGGGCTGTGCAGTCTGAGGTCGAGGGTGTCGGCGATGCGGACGGTGCGCTGCTCGCGGAAGGCGGGCGGTTCGTCGAAGGCGCGGCGGGGGGCTCCGTCGTGCTGCCAGGCGAGGACAAGGAAGAGGGCGGGCACCAGCAGCGCGGTCAGCTTCAGCCAGTACTGGAAGGCCTGGACGAAGGTGATGCTGCGCATTCCGCCCGCGGCGACCGTGGCCACCACGACGACGGCGACGATCACCGCGCCGAGTGCCTCGGGCACCCCGGTGAGCACCGCCAGGGTGAGGCCGGCGCCCTGGAGCTGGGGCATCAGGTACAGCCAGCCGACCCCGACGACGAAGGCGCCCGCGAGCCGCCGCACCCCCTGGGAGGCGAGCCGGGCCTCGGCGAAGTCGGGCAGCGTGTAGGCGCCGGAGCGGCGCAGCGGGGCGGCGACGAACAGCAGCAGGACCAGATAGCCGGCCGTGTAGCCGACCGGGTACCACAGCATGTCCGGGCCCTGGACCAGGACCAGGCCGGCTATGCCGAGGAACGAGGCTGCGGAGAGGTACTCCCCGCTGATCGCGGCGGCGTTCAGACGCGGTCCGACGGTGCGGGAGGCGACGTAGAAGTCGGAGGTGGTGCGGGAGATGCGCAGGCCGAAGGCGCCGACGAACACGGTGGCCGCCACGACGAGGGCGACGGCGGGAACGGTGTAGGCGGAGTTCACGGCGTTCAGCGATCTCCCACGAGCCGGACGAAGTCGCGTTCGTTGCGCTCGGCACGGCGCACGTACCAGCGGGCGAGCAGCACCAGCGGGACGTAGAGGCCGAAGCCGAGCACCACCCACTTCAGGGGCCGGGCGGCGGGGGCGGCGGCGAACACCAGCGGCAGCGGTCCGACGAGCAGCACCAGCACCGCCAGCACCGTGACCGCGGCGCGCAGCTGGCTGCGCATCAGGGAACGGACGTAGGTGTGGCCGAGGGTGGTCTGCTCGTCTATCTCCAGACGCGGGCGGTAGGGGCCCGGGGCCCGTCGGGTGCGGCGGGGCGGGCCGGTGACGACGACACGGCGTTCGGCGGGGTCCTGCGGCACGGTCCACCTCCTCCTAGCGCGCGGTCCGGCGCATCAGCAGGTCCCGCAGCTCACGCGCGTGCCGGCGGCTGACCTGGAGCTCCTCGGTGCCGACCAGGACGCTCACCGAGCCGGCGTCCAGACGGAGCTCGCTGATGTGGCGCAGGGAGACCAGATGGCGGCGGTGGATGCGGACGAAGCCGCGGGCACGCCAGCGCTCCTCCAGCGTGGACAGCGGGATGCGCACGAGATGGCTGCCCTTGCCGGTGTGCAGCCGGGCGTAGTCCCCCTGCGCCTCGACATGGGTGATGTCGTCGACGGCCACGAAACGGGTGACCCCGCCCAGCTCGACGGGCAGGTGATCGGGGTCGGGTTCGCTCACGGTGATCCGCGGAGCGGCGCCGCGGAGCTGGGCGACGCGGCGGACGGCCTCGGCGAGGCGTTCCTTGCGGACGGGTTTGAGCACATAGTCGACAGCCTTGAGGTCGAAGGCCTGCACGGCGAAGTCCTCATGAGCGGTGACGAACACGATCAGCGGCGGCTCGGCGAACCCGGAGAGCAGCCGGGCCAGGTCGAGACCGTCGAGGCCCGGCATGTGGATGTCGAGGAAGACGACGTCGATCGCGTCGGGTCCGTCCGGGCCGGACTCCAGTGCCCGGTTGATGCGGCGCAGCGCCTCGGTCGCATCGCCGGCCCCCTCCACGGTGGCGATCCGGGAGTCGGCACCGAGCAGGTACAGCAGCTCCTCGAGCGAGGGACGTTCGTCATCGACGGCCAGGGCACGCAGCATGATGGTGGAGTGTAGGTGCCATCCGCGCGCCTGGACACGGTCCGGACACGGACGTCCGCGCTGGATACAGTGCCCCCATGAGCAGCAGGCCGGCGCCGTTCGACGAACTCGACCGGAAGATCCTCACCGCGCTGATGGCGAACGCCCGCAGCAGCTTCGCCGAGATCGGCGCGGCCATCGGCCTGTCCGCGACGGCCGTCAAGCGCCGTGTGGACCGGCTGCGCGAGACGGGTGTGATCACCGGGTTCACCGCCACGGTCAAGCCGTCGGCGCTGGGCTGGCGCACGGAGGCGTACGTCGAGGTGTACTGCGAGGGCGCGGCCCCGCCGCGGCGGCTGGCCGAGGTGGTGCGCCACCATCCGGAGATCACCGCGGCGATGACGGTGACCGGTGGCGCCGACGCCCTGCTGCATGTGCGGGCGCGGGACGTGGAGCACTTCGAGGAGGTGCTGGAGCGGATCCGCGCCGAGCCGTTCATCCGGAAGACGATCAGTGTGATGGTGCTGTCCCATCTGCTGCCGGAGTCCCCGGAGGCGGGTGCCAGCCAGCCCGCCCCGCAGGACGCAACAGACCTGCGCTGAGCGGCCGAAGGACGCAGCATTCCTGCGTATACACGCAGCTTTTCTTCCTTGTCGCCCAGCGTCACCGCTTCCTACCTTTGTGTCACCCCCAGTCACCACCCAGGAGTCACCCTGGAACCACCAGGAAGCGGAGGAACCCCTCTGTGACCGAATCCCGTGTGCCGCGACGGCGGCGTTTCCTCGTCTGCGAACCCAGACACTTCGCCGTGCAGTACGCGATCAATCCCTGGATGCGTCCGGACGTCCCCGTGGACGTGTCCCTGGCCCAGAAGCAGTGGCGTGAGCTGATCGACACCTACCGGGCCCACGGTCACACCGTCCACACCGTGGAGCCCGTGCCCGGCCTGCCGGACATGGTCTTCGCCGCCAATGCGGCGGTCGTCGTGGGCGGCCGTGTCTTCGGCTCCCTGTTCAAGGCGCCCGAGCGCCGCCCGGAGTCCGTCCCCTACGACACCTGGTTCAAGTCGGCGGGCTACGACGTCTACCGTCCCGAGTCGGTGTGCGAGGGCGAGGGCGACTTCGTGCCGGCCGGCCGCTGGATCCTGGCCGGCACCGGTTTCCGCACCACCCGTGAGGCCCACCACGAGGCACAGGAGTACCTGGGCGTGCCGGTGATCGGCCTGACCCTGGTGGACCCGTACTTCTACCACCTGGACACCGCGCTGTTCGTGCTCGACGACGAGGGCGAGGGGAACATCGCGTACTACCCGGAGGCGTTCTCGCCCGGCAGCCGCGAGGTGCTCGCCCGGCTGTACCCGGACGCGGTGATCGCCACCCGCGAGGACGCGATGGCCTTCGGCCTGAACTCCGTCTGCGACGGCCGCCATGTGTTCATCTCGCCCAAGGCGACGGCGCTCGCCGGCCGGCTCGCCGACCGCGGCTACGTCCCCGTCCCCGTCGACCTGTCCGAGTTCCACAAGGCCGGCGGCGGCATCAAGTGCTGCACCCAGGAGATCCGTTCATGACCGCACCCGCACGCACCCGTACCTCCGCCGAGCTGATCGAGGCCGAGAAGCCGGTCCTCGCCCACAACTACCACCCGCTGCCCGTGGTCGTCGCCCGTGCCGAGGGCACCTGGGTGGAGGACGTCGAGGGCCGCCGCTATCTGGACATGCTGGCCGGCTACTCGGCCCTGAACTTCGGCCACCGCCACCCCGCGCTGATCGAGGCCGCGCACCGCCAGCTCGACCGGCTCACCCTGACCTCGCGGGCCTTCCACAACGACCGGCTCGCCGAGTTCGCCGAGCGGCTGGCGTCCCTGACCGGGCAGGACATGGTGCTGCCGATGAACACCGGCGCCGAGGCGGTGGAGAGCGGCATCAAGGTGGCCCGCAAATGGGCGTACGAGGTCAAGGGCGTCCCGGCCGACCGGGCGACGATCGTGGTCGCGGCGGACAACTTCCACGGCCGTACGACGACGATCGTCGGCTTCTCCACGGACGAGACGGCACGGTCGGGCTTCGGACCGTTCACCCCGGGCTTCCGGATCGTCCCGTACAACGACCTGAAGGCCCTCGAGGCGGCGATCGACGAGACGACGGCCGCCGTGCTGATCGAACCGATCCAGGGCGAGGCCGGTGTGATCGTTCCCGACGACGGCTACCTCGCCGGGGTGCGGGAGCTGACCCGCCGCGCGGGCTGCCTGTTCGTGGCGGACGAGATCCAGTCGGGTCTCGGCCGCACCGGGCGCACCCTCGCCGTCGAGCACGAGGGCGTGGTGCCGGACCTCGTGCTGCTGGGCAAGGCGCTGGGCGGCGGGATCGTACCGGTGTCCGCGGTCGTCGGGCGCCGGGAGGTGCTGGGCGTGCTGCGGCCGGGCGAGCACGGGTCGACGTTCGGCGGCAACCCGCTGTCCGCCGCGGTCGGCACGGCGGTGATCGACCTGCTGGAGACCGGCGAGTTCCAGCGCCGGGCGGCGCGGCTGGGCACGGTGCTGCGCGAGGAGCTGACCGGGCTGGTCGGCCGGGGCGTGGTCGGCTTCCGCTCGCGCGGTCTGTGGGCGGGCGTCGACGTGGACCCGGCGATCGGCACCGGGCGGGAGATCAGTGAGCGTCTGATGCGCGAGGGGGTCCTGGTCAAGGACACCCATGGCTCCACGATCCGGCTGGCGCCGCCGCTGACCATCACGGAGGACGAACTGCGCTCCGCGCTGGCCTCCTTGGAGAAGGTGCTGGCCGCCTGACGCGGAGCCGGGTGCGTCCGCCCGCGCGGACGCACCCGGCCGTGGGCGGTGGCGCCCCTACCGGTTGGGCTCCGCCGCGCTGATGCCGCCGAGGGCGGATCCCGGGTCGCGTTCGACGGCCAGGTCGCCGAGGGAGACGATGCCCACGGGGTGACCGTGGTCGACCACCGGCACCCGGCGCACGGAGTGCTCCCGCATCAGCTGCACCGCGCGGTCGATCCCGTCGTCCGGGGTCAGCGCGTAGATGTCGCCGCTGCACGCGGAGGCGGCGGTCCGCTGCTCCTGGTCGCCGCCCTCGGCCAGGGACCGGACCACCAGGTCGCGGTCGCTGACCAGGCCGCGCAGTTCGTCGCCCTCCATCACCAGGACGAGGCCGATGTCCTCGTCGCGCATCTTCCGGGCCACCGTCGTCACCGGCGTCTGCGGCTCCACCGTCACCAGCCGGCTGGTCATGATGTCGCGTACGTGCCGAGCCATGACGCCTCCCTTCCTCGGGCTTCGCGGTCCTCGTGGTGCCGTTCACCACGCCGCTCGCGCCGGGTACCCGAGGAGAGCGGCAACGCACCCGGTGACCGGCGCCGCGGCCCGGTCCGGCCGCGGCCTTGCGCAAGCGTCCCGGAGGATCCCCCGGCCGGCCCGCCTGCCGGGCGGCGAGCGGGGTACCGGCAAGGTGACGGACCTCTTCGAGGAGATGACTTCCATGCTGCTCATCGGCCTGCTCCTCCTCGCGGCGACCGCGGCCTTCACCGCTTTGGCCATCGCCGACAATCTGTCCGGTGGCCCCGAGTACACGGTGTCGGTCCTCGGCAGCGACATCGCCAGGGTGAACACGCTCGAGGTCTTCAGCGCCGGCCTCGCCCTCGCTCTGCTCTTCTGTCTGGGTGCGGCCCTTCTGGTCGGCTCCGCGGCACGCCACCGGCGCGCGCACCGGGGTGCCCGCGGCCACGGCGGCGGGCCGGGCGGCCCCATGGGCCGGGACGTCCGTCGCTGACCGGCGCACCCGCGGCGCTCGCGGCCGGCGTGGTCCCCGCCGCGGCGGCTCCTTCGCCGGCCGGCGGGGACGGCGACCGCGAGGGCCGGCGCGGGGAGAGCCCCTGCGGACGAGGCTCCCCGCACCGGGCCCGGGACACTCCCCGGGCCCGCGGGCGTCAGTCCTCGCGGTGCCCGCGCCGCAGCAGGTGGCGGGCGATCAGGGCGGCGGCCAGGAGGCCGAGCGCCACGAACACGAGGATCTGGTAGCGGCGGATCTCGTCGTAGACCGTGCCGATGCGCATTCCCGCGAAGTAGGCCAGGGTCACCCATACGCCCACCCACAGCGCGGCGCCCAGTGCGTTGAAGGCGAGGAAACGGGGCCAGCGCATGCCCGTGGTGCCGGCGATGACGCCGTTGGCCTGGCGCAGGCCCTCGACGAACCGGGCCACCGTGACGATCTTGCCGCCGTGCCGGGAGAAGAACCGCTCGGCCGCCTCGAACCGCTTCGGCGGCAGGAGGACATAGCGGCCCCAGCGCTGGACGAACGCCCGGCCGCCGTACCGGCCGACGAGGTAGCCGATGTTGTCCCCGACGACCGCCGCGACGAACGCGGTCAGCCCCACGGCCACCACGTCGAGCCGGCCGGTCCCGGCGTACACCCCGGCCGCGATCAGGATCGCCTCGCCCGGGGCGGGAGCCCCGAAGTCCTCCACCAGGACCACGCCGCCGACGGCCCAGTAGCCGTGGTCGCTCAGCAGGGGCGCCAGATGCGCCAGCGGACCCGGAAGCGGAGGGGCCATGCCCACCACCGTACGCCGCCGGGCGGCCGGTCACCGGCAGGCGCGGCATCGCGTCACCTCACCGCCGAGGGCCGCCGGCGGCCCTCGGCGGTGAGGGGCGTGTCCCGGTGCGTCATGCGGCGGGGCCGGGCGTGGGGAGCCGCTGGGTGGTGTCGCGCCGGAAGACGGCCTCCGCCGCCTCGTCGAGGGCGGCCCGCGGGAAGGCACCGTGTGCGTCCGCAGGGAGGCGGGGGGGCGTGTTCCCCGGCCGGGTCGAAGGAACCGAGCCGGCGGTGGCCGTCGGCCGGATCGAGGTGGAGGGAAGGGTGGAACCGGGTGATGCGGAGGCGCCGCCCTCGCCCGGCGCGGTGATCCGCAACCGGAGACGCCGCACACCGCCCCCTGCACAAGCCTGCCTCGTGCCCCCTCCGTCCCCGGCCGGCTCCTCCGCCACGACGGTCCTTCGTGCAGGCCGGGAAGGGAGGCCGGGCCCTCGCGGGGTCAGGCCGGCGGGTGCCGTACGCGCGCACCGGCAGCAGACGAGAAACCGCTGCCGGACAGGCCGGCGTGGAACCGAACGGATGCCGCCGTACGCTCCCGCCCGCCTCGGCATGAGGCCGCCGGTCACCCGGCGTGACGTCTGCCCCCACATGGGTGACGATATGCCAATGAGCCGGCAAAGGGCCGGATGGGCCCAGTCGGACGCCATGACGGACGGCTGCGGGCGCGCAGGGGTCTGCTCCTGAAATCATGATCTTGGCCCGGGAACCCCCGGGCCCGAAGCGGACCTGGCGGAATGAGGGGCGAGCCGTGTTCTACCACCTGCTCAAGCACGTCCTGCTGGGCCCGCTGCTCAAAGCGGTCTTCCGGCCCCGGATCGAGGGGCTGGAGCATGTGCCGGCGTCCGGGCCGGCCATCGTCGCGGGCAACCATCTGTCGTTCTCGGACCACTTCCTGATGCCCGCGGTCCTCAAACGGCGCATCACCTTCCTGGCGAAGGCGGAGTACTTCACGGGTCCGGGCCTGAAGGGCCGGCTCACCGCCGCGTTCTTCCGCAGCGCCGGACAGATCCCGGTCGACCGCTCCGGCAAGGAGGCCGGTCAAGCCGCGATCCGGGAGGGGCTCGGGGTGCTGCGCAGGGGCGAGCTGCTCGGCATCTACCCGGAGGGCACCCGGTCGCCCGACGGCCGCCTGTACAAGGGCAAGGTGGGTGTCGCGGTCATGGCGCTCAAGGCCGGCGTGCCGGTCGTGCCGTGCGCGATGATCGGCACCTTCGAGGCCCAGCCGCCGGGCCGGCTCGTCCCGCGCATCCGCCCGATCGTGATCCGCTTCGGTGAACCCCTGGACTTCTCCCGCTATGCCGGGATGGAGAACGAGAAGGCGGTTCTGCGCGCCGTCACGGACGAGATCATGTACGCCGTCATGTCGCTGTCCGGGCAGGAGTACGTCGACCGGTACGCGGCGGAGGTCAAGGCGGAGCAGGCCGGGGCGCGGGGCGGGAAGGAGCGCAGGCTCCCGCGCCCTCCGCTCGGCTGACCGCCATGGCACCGCGCCCGCGGCAGGGAGGCGGCCGTGGCTCCGGCCCGCGCGGCGTTCCCGCGGGCCGGAGCCCGCACCGCCGCCCTCACCGGCCGGGACGGAACACATGAAGCGGATGAAACGGAATTGAGTGGGCGTCATCTCGGCTCGGTCGGCCACCGGTCCACCCCTCCTCCCC
>NZ_MUME01000033.1 GCF_002155915.1 Streptomyces thermovulgaris
GTGGAAGGCGGTGTGCGGGTGGGCTCGGGAGGGCTGGAGCTGCCCCCTGGTGACGGAGGTCATGAGGGAGGCTCCGCGGAGGTCCCGCCCGGCACGGTGTCGCTGGCCCGGCCGATGGGCGCGGGTGCCATCGGACCGGAGCTGGAGTGGGACGCCGACGCCTGGCATGAGGTGCGTACACGCGCTCAGCGGGCCGGCCGGGCCTACATATGGCTGAATCTCGTCGAGCAGCGGCTGCGCGCCGTCGTGACCGCCGTCCTGCGGCCCGTCTACGAGCCCGTCCACGGCGACGACTGGGTGGTGGCCGCGGCCGGACCGGCCGGCCAGGAGTGGGTGCAGCGGGCGGTCGCGGTGCGCGAGGTCAGCCGCCGCAAGGGGTACTTGCTCGACCCGGCCGACGACAACGTGATCAGCTTCCTCAGCCTGCCGCAGCTGCGCGAGCTGATGGTGCAGCACTGGCCGTGCTTCGAGCCGTACGTCGACGAGCGCCGGGACCTCGAGCTGGCCCTGGACGAGCTGGAGGTGACCCGCAACGTCGTCTCCCGCAACCGGGCCCTGTCCGAGGCCGTGCTGGCCCAGGCCGAGCGCGCCTCCGCACGGATCCTGGAGATCCTCGGCACGAGCGGCGACGTGCCCTCCGCGCGGCGGCTGCCGGTGGACGCGGTGGAGGACCTGGTCGGCGACCGGTACGCCGACGTGGTCGCGGTGCATCCGGACCGGGTCCGGCTGCTGCGCCAGTTCCCGGCCGAGGACATCTTCGGCGGCGCCCGCCGCCTGGACGCCATGGGCATCGGGCTGAACCTGCTCGTGCAGAACTTCTCCGGCCGCCGCCTGGTCCGGCTCGCCGAGTCCGGCTGCCGGGTGCGGCTGCTGTTCCTCAACCCGGCCTCCAGCGCGGTGAAGCGGCGCGAGCGCGAGCTCGGGCTCAAACGGGGCGAGCTGAGCCGCTCGGTGGAGATGAACATCCTGCACGTGCGGCGGGTGCGCTCCCGGCTGCGCGACCCGGGGGCCTTCGAGATCCAGGTCTACGACGAGACCCCCCGTGTCACCGCCTACCTGGTGGACGGCGACGGCCCGGACGGCATCGCGGTCGTGCAGTCCTACCTGAGGCGCAGCCGGGGCATGGAGACCCCGGTGTTCGTCCTGCGCAACGGCACCCGGGTGGTCAAGTCGGGCGAGGCCGAGGAGGGCGGGCTCTTCTCCTCCTACCGCGAGGAATTCGAGCTGATGTGGGAGGACTCGCGCCCGGTGTCCTGAAACACCCCCGCTGTCCGGTCCGCCGTCCGGGCGGAAAGCGGAACGCCGCCCTCGGCCTGTCAGTGGCCCGTGCCATCGTGGAGGCCACCGGGGGAAAGCACCATCGAGGAGGGGGACTGCCATGGGCCGGCACCGGGAGCCGCTGATCGGCTTCGGCCTGGAGACGACCGGGACGGAACCGCGCACGGCGCGCACCGCCGCGAAGGTCGTGATCGGATGAGCTGGATCAAGGGGCCGCTGACGGCCTTCGACCTGGAGACCACGGGGACCGACGTCGAGGCCGACCGGATCGTCACCGCGGCGGTCGTGATCGTGTACCCGGACGAGCGGCTTCCCGACGTCCGCACCTGGCTGCTCGATCCGGGGGCGGCCATCCCCGAGGAGGCCGCGGCGATCCACGGCATCTCCACGGAGCACGCCCGCAAGCACGGGGAACCGGCCGCCTCCGCCATCGAGGAGATCACCTCCGCGGTCGGCGAGGTGCTGGACTCGGGCACTCCCCTGGTGGTGATGAACGCGCGGTACGACCTCTCGCTGCTGGACCGCGAGTGCCGCCGGTACGGGATAGCACCACTGGCCGAACGACTGCGCGGACGGGTGTCGCCCGTCATCGACCCCCTGGTCCTGGACAAGCACGTGGAGCGCTACAGAAAGGGGAAGCGGAACCTCCGGGCGCTCTGCGCGCACTACGGGGTGCAGCTCGACGACGCGCACAACGCCGTCGCGGACGCCGTGGCGGCGGCCCGGGCCGCCCGGCGCATGGGGGAGAAGCACTCGGCCCTGGCGGAGCTGGCCCTGCCGGACCTCCACGATCTCCAGGTGCGTGCGGCGGCCGAGCAGGCGGCATCGCTGCAGAAGTACCTCCGGCGCACCTCGAACCCGGAGGCGACCGTCGAGCCGTCCTGGCCCGTCATCCCCTACGTCCGCTGACGGACGCACCGAACGGCCGGACGGCACCCCGGCGGCCGGACGAGCAGACCGGCGTCGCCGGCCTCCGGCGTACGACCGCCGGCCGGCGCCGGGACGGCCGGCATCACTGGCACCGGAGTCGAGGACGGGAGTTCATCCGTGCGTCACCCGCGCGTAGGCGTCGCCGTCCTGACCATGGGCACGCGGCCCGCCGAGCTGGCCGACCTGCTGGAGTCGGTCGCCGGACAGGACACGCCTGCCGCGCGGGTGGTGGTCGTCGGCAACGGAGCACCGCTGCCGCCCCTGCCCGAGTGGGTCACCGGTGTGGAGCTGCCGGAGAACCTGGGCGTGGCCGGCGGCCGCAACGCCGCCCTGGCCCGGCTGCGGGAGTTCGGGGACGTCGATGTGGTGGTGAACCTGGACGACGACGGCCTGCTGATCAGCCCGGACGTCTTCACCCGGCTGACGGAGTCGTACGCCGCGGACGAGCGGCTGGGCATCGTCGGTTTCCGCATCGCCGACGAGCGAGGCCGCACCCAGCGCCGCCACGTCCCGCGCCTGCGCGCATCGGATCCGATGCGGGGCGGGCTGGTGACGACGTTCCTGGGCGGCGGACACGCCCTGTCCCTGCGGATGCTGGACCGGATCGGCGGCTGGCCCGAGCCGTTCTTCTACGCGCACGAGGAGACCGACCTGGCCTGGCGGGCGCTGGACGCGGGCTGGAAGGTGCTCTACGCGCCGGAGCTGGTGCTCCAGCACCCGTGGACATCGCCGACCCGGCACGCGGTCTTTCATCGCATGGTCGCCCGCAACCGGGTCTGGCTCGCCAAACGGCACCTTCCCGCCCCCCTCGTCCCCGTCTGTCTGGGTGTCTGGACCGTGCTGACCGTGGCCCGCACCGGATCGGCGGCGGGGCTGCGGGCCTGGTTCAACGGGTTCGCCGAGGGCCTGCGCACACCGTGCCCGCCCCGCCGGCCGATGCGGTGGTCCACGGTGTGGCGGATGACCCGGCTGGGCCGGCCGCCGGTCGTCTGATCGGGCGTTCGCGGCTTCGGACTCGGCCCGCGGCCGGGCCGGGCTCGCCCCCGTGCGTCCTGTCGGCCAGTCCGCGTAGCGGGTCCCTCCTCGACGGCGGTCGACGGGACGTGACCGCCAGGGAACCGGCGGGCGAGGCGGTCCGAGCCGTCGCAGGGAGGGCCCGTCCCGTCAGAAGGGGTGCCAGCGCACCGTGGGGTCCTCGTCCCGCAGGGACGCCACCCGGCGCTTGAACTCGGCCAGAGCCTTGGGGTTGCCCGGCGCGTGCTGGGCGACCCAGGCGCAGCTGGCCGTCTCCCGGGCCCCGCGCAGCACCGAGCAGCCCTCCCACTCCCGTACGTCCCAGCCGTAGGACTCGGTGAAGGAGTCGTACGCCTCGGCGGGCAGGCCGTAGCGGTCCCGGGACAGGGCCATGACCACCAGGTCGTGCTCCCGCAGATCGGCGGAGAAGGTCTCCAGGTCGACCAGGACGGGTCCGTCCGGGCCGACGTGCACATTGCGCGGCAGCGCGTCGCCGTGTATCGGGCCCGGCGGCAGATGGGGGGTGAGCGCGGCGACGGCCGCCGCGAAGCCGTCGCGGCGCTCGCGCAGGAACGCCGCGTCGGCCGGGTCGATGGCGTCGCCCGCGAGCCGCAGCCAGCGCTCCACGCCGCCCAGCAGCTCGCGCGGCGGCAGGGCGAAGCCGGGAGCGGGCAGCGCGTGCACGAGACGCAGCAGCCCGGCCAGGTCCCGCGGCTCGGCGGGCCGCACCGGCTCGGGCAGCCGGTGCCACAGGGTCACCGGATGCCCTTCGACGAGGACGGCCTCGGGTTCGGCGGCCCGCACGGCGGGCACCCCGGCCTCGGCCAGCCACACCGCGACACGCAGCTCCCGCTGCGCCCGCTCCAGCAGCTCGGCGTCACGGCCCACCTTCACGACGAGGTCCCCGACGGCGAACACCGCGTTCTCGCCCAGGGCGAGCAGCTCGGCGTCCCGCCCCGGACCGGACACGACCCCCGCCTTGACCAGCACCTTTCGTGCCCGTGCCTCGTCCATCCCTGTGCCTCCGTCCTCCAAGTCCGTACCCGGCAGCCGGGGCGGGGCGTCCGCCCCGGGAAGCCTGCCGTTCGTCGGTCAGTGCCGCAGTCGGCCAGTGTCGCATTCGCACAGGTCACGGTCGGTGCCCGGTGCCATGGCCGGGCGGTTCGGGGCCGCCGTGAAAACGTTTGGACACGGCATCCGGTCTCGTTCATGGTGGGCGGCATGACGACCGGTGCTCACATCGCCATGTTCTCCATCGCCGCCCACGGGCACGTGAACCCCAGCCTGGAGGTGATCCGGGAACTCGTCGCGCGCGGGCACCGGGTCACCTACGCCATCCCGCCGGTGTTCGCGGACAAGGTCGCCGCGACCGGGGCCGAGGTGAGACTCTGGCACTCCACGCTGCCCTCGCCCGACGACGACCCGTCCGCCTGGGGGACCACGCTGCTCGACCACGTCGAGCCGTTCCTGGACGACGCGATCCAGGCCCTGCCCCAGCTGAGCGAGGCCTACGAGGGCGACGAGCCCGACCTGGTCCTGTACGACATCGCCGCCTATCCGGCCCGTGTCCTCGCCCGTCGCTGGGGCGTGCCGGCGATCTCCCTCTCGCCGAGCCTCGTCGCCTGGGAGGGCTACGAGGAGGAGGTCGCCGAACCGATGTGGGCGAAGCCCAGGAAGACGGAACGGGGCCGGGCCTACTACGCCCGCTTCGAGGCCTGGCTGAAGGAGAACGGGATCACCCAGCACCCGGACCTCTTCGTCGGCCGCCCCGCCCGCTCGCTCGTCCTGATCCCACGGGTGCTGCAGCCGCACGCCGACCGGGTCGACGAGAAGGTGTACACCTTCGTCGGCGCCTGCCAGGGCGACCGCTCGGCCGAGGGGGACTGGCAGCGGCCGGCCGGGGCCGAGAAGGTGGTGCTCGTCTCGCTCGGCTCGGCCTTCACCAAGCAGCCCGCCTTCTACCGGGAGTGCGTCCGGGCCTTCGCCGGGCTGCCGGGCTGGCATCTGGTGCTCCAGATCGGCCGGCATGTGGACCCCGCCGAGCTCGGCGACGTCCCCGCCGACGTCGAGGTGCGGTCCTGGGTGCCGCAGCCGGCGGTCCTGCGCCAGGCCGACCTGTTCGTCACGCACGCCGGGGCCGGCGGCAGCCAGGAGGGACTGGCCACCGCCACGCCGATGATCGCCGTGCCGCAGGCCGTCGACCAGTTCGGCAACGCGGACATGCTCCAGGACCTCGGCGTCGCCCGCCACATCCCAAGGAACAGGCGACAGCGGAGGCCCTGCGCGCCGCCGCCCTCGCCCTGGTCGACGACCCCGAGGTCGCCCGGCGGCTGAAGGCCGTCCAGGCCGAGATGGCCCAGGAGGGCGGGACGCAGCGGGCGGCCGATCTCATCGAGGCCGAACTGCCCGCCGGCCGCCGGTGACAGAACCCCGGCAGGCCCGGCAGGGGAGCACCGGTGACCGGGTGCCGGTGCCAATGCCGGGTCGGTGCGGGTGCGGGGCCCGTCGGTTCATGCCGGCCGACGGGCCCCGCACCTTTTTCGCGACAGGGCTCCGGGAAAATCATTTGTCCCCGGCACCGGCGGGACCTAGCGTTGCGTCCGTGGCAGCTTTCAACGCGATCGTCGTCTCCGGTCTCGGCCGGGGCAGCGTGTACTCCCAGCGAGTGCGACGCGGCCCTGGTGCCCTGACCGGTCCGGGGAGCAGCTCCATCCGCTGAGCGGCGCACCGCGCCTGCGTTCTCTTTTTTCTCTCCTCCTTTTCCTCGCTTCTCCCCGCTGCTGTCGTTCTTCTCCTGTCTTCCGGTCAGGGCTTTCGGCTGCCCTTTCTCACTCCCACGGAAGACAAGGACCGCAGGCCATGGCCCGCTTCGCACGCACTTCGTCCATCTCCCGTGCGCTGTCGCAGAACTTCCTCGCCGACCGCGCCACCGCCGAACGCCTCGCCCACCTCGCCGTCCCCTCTGCACGGCACAAGCCCCTGCTGCTCGAAGTCGGTGCCGGAAAAGGCGCGTTGACCGCGACGCTCGCCCCGCGCTGCCGCGAGCTGCGCGCCTACGAGATCGACCCACGGCTCGTGCCCGTCCTGCGCACCCGTTTCTCGGACACACCGCACGTACGGATCGTCCACGGAGACTTCCTCGGCGTGCGGCCTCCGCGCACCCCGTTCTCCGTCGCCGGGAACGTGCCCTACTCCCGCACGGCGGAGATCGTCGACTGGTGTCTGCGCGCCCCCGCCCTCACCGACGCCACGCTTCTCACCCAGCTCGAGTACGCCCGCAAACGCACCGGCGACTACGGACGGTGGACGCTGCTGACCGTGCGCAGCTGGCCGTGGTTCGAGTGGCGTCTGGTGGCACGGGTCGGCCGGACCCGGTTCCGGCCCGTGCCACGGGTCGACGCCGGAGTGATCCGGATCGAGCGCCGCCGCGTCCCCCTGGTCGACCCGTCCCGGGCCGGCAGCTGGCGGCGGACGGTCGAGCTGGGGTTCACCGGGGTGGGCGGTTCGCTGTACGCCTCGCTGCGCCGGGCCCACCCCGGGCGGCGGGTGTCGGCCGCGTTCCGTGCCGCCCGGCTCGATCCCGGGATTCCGGTGGGGGAGGTGCCCCCGGAGCGCTGGCTGGTGCTGCACGAGGTGCTGACCTCCTGACGGCGCCGGCCGGGGCGTCCTCGCCGGACGGCCGTACGAAGGGCCCGTCGGCTTCCGCGGCCGACGGGCCCTGCACGAGGGACGGTTCAGACCTTCAGGCGCTCGCCCGTCCTCGGCGCGGGCGGGACGGCCTCCTGCCGCGGGGGCGTGTCATGGGTGAGGTCGGGGAGGCGGCGCAGCCATGCGGGCAGGTACCAGGTGCGTTCGCCCAGCAGGGACATCACCGCGGGCAGCAGCACACCGCGGATGACGGTCGCGTCGATGAGGACCGCGGCCGCCAGGCCCACACCCATCTGCTTCATGGACTGCATGGACAGCGTGCCGAAGATCGCGAAGACGGCGACCATGATGACGGCGGCACTGGTGACGACGCCCGCCGTCGTGATCACACCGTGCTGGATCGCCTCCTTCGTGCCGAGGCCGCGCAGCCGTGCCTCGCGGATCCGGGAGACCACGAAGACGTGGTAGTCCATCGACAGACCGAACAGGATCACGAACAGGAACAGCGGCAGCCAGGTGACGATCGCCCCGACCCCGTCGGCGCCCACCAGGGAGGCGCCCCAGCCGTGCTGGAAGACGGTGACGAGGATGCCGTAGGCCGCGCCCACCGACAGCAGGTTCAGCAGGATCGACGCGATCGCGATACTCAGCGAGCGGAACGAGAGCAGCATCAGCAGGAAGGCGAGGACCACGACGAAGGCGAAGACCGGGACGACGGAGCCGACGAGCTGGTCGTTGAAGTCGTGCGAGCCGGCGACCTGACCGGTGATCGGCGCCCGCACCCCGTCGACCCGGCCCAGGGTGGCGGGCCGCACCTCGTCCCGCAGTTTCCGCAGGCTCTCCCCGGCCTTGTCCAGGTCGGAGCCGCCGACCAGCGGGACGGAGACGACGGCCACGTTCCGCGCCTCGTACAGCCGGACGCCGACCGGGCCGTGCGAGGCCCCGGAGGCGACCGCCTGCTCCTTGAACTCCTCCAGCGCCCGGCGCACCTGAGGGGCCGTGATGTCCTCGGCCTCGACCACCACCCGGGCCGGACCGGAGCCGCCCGGGAAGGCCTCATTGACCCGGTTGTACGTCTGCACGACGGGCAGCGAGTCGCTGAACTCCTGGTCCAGGGTGAGCTCCGAGGTCCTCATGCCGAGAGCCGGAGCCGCGACGGCGAGCAGCGCACCGGCCGCCACCACGACCGACAGCACGGGCCGGGCCAGCACCCGCCGCAGGACGGCCTTCCAGAACCGGCTCTCGGCACGGCCGTCGCGCCGCCCCAGGAACGGGATCCGCCCCTTCTCGACCCGCTCGCCCAGCAGGGACAGCAGTGCCGGCAGCACGGTCACCGACCCGATCATCGCGACCGCCACCACCATCAGCGAGGCGAGGCCCATCGCCTCGAACTCGGCGATTCCGGTGAACAGCATGCCCGCCATCGCCACACACACCGTCACACCGGAGACGACGACGGCACGGCCGCTGGTCGCGGCGGCGATGCGCAGCGCGGCGCCCGCGTCGCGTCCGGCCGCCCGTTCCTCGCGTTCGCGGCGCAGGTAGAACAGGCAGTAGTCGACACCGACCGCCATGCCGACCAGCAGCATCACGGAGTTGGCGGTGTCGCTCATCGGCTGCAGATGGCTGACGACGGCCATCAGGCCCATCGTCGCCATGACCGCGGTGAGCGCCAGCGCCACCGGCAGCAGCGCGGCCACCAGCGCGCCGAAGGCGATCAGCAGAATGCCGAGGGCCACCGGAACGGCGGAGTACTCGGCCTTCCTGAAGTCCTCCCCGAAGGCGTCGGAGTACTGCTTCTGGATGCTGGCGCCGCCGATCTCCTCGATCCGCAGCGAGGTGTGGTCCTTCTGGACGTCCTCGACGGCCTTCAGCACCGGTCCCACCCGCTCGCCCGCGGTGTCCGCGTCACCGCGTATCGCGAACCGCACCAGCGCGCTGCGGCCGTCCCGGGAGATGGTGTTCGTGTCGTACGGCGAGGCCACGTCGGTGACCTGGCCGGTCGCCTCGACAGCCTCGATCACGTCGGCGACGGCCGCCCGGAAGCCGGCGTCCGTGGCCCTGGTGCTGCCGTCCTTCGCCTGGATCAGGACGGTCTCGCCGGCCGGCTCCTCGATCCCCGCGTCCTCGAGGATCCGCGCGGCCGTGTGCGTCTCGCCCTTGAGCTGCTCGCCCTGCTGGACGTCCTGCCGGCCCGTCACCGAACCGAGTCCCACCGCCAGGACGACGAACAGCACCCAGATGCCGACGGCGGCCCAGGGATGCCGGGCGCTCCAGCCGCCGGCCCGCGCGGCGAAGCCGCGCGGAGGCGTATCTCCTCCGTTCCCCATGACGGGCTCGCCCCCTTCGCGGGCCCCGTGGGCCCCTGCGCACGCGGAGGCGGCTCCCTGCCGCCCCCTTCTGAGTCGAAGGTAGGAGCCGGACAAGTCGGTCTCGTCGTGCTGCCCGGTGAAGTGCCGCCGCCGTGGCTCCTCCTCCCGGACTCCGTGCCCTCCGCACTGAGGAGGACGGCGGGCCCTTACAACAATCCGGGTTTTTCCGGGGCGGGGATCAGGGTGTACGTTCCGCCGGAGGGGGCGGAACCCATGGCCGCGGAATGTTGAACCAGTCACAGCCGCGTACAGAAGTTGAACCGTACGCCGCGATCGGCCATCGTTTCGAACGGGTCCGTCCACTCCGGAGCGGCTGCCGTGCCCGCCCCCACGGGGCACGGCGGCCGCCCTAGGGTGGACGGATGACGACGTATGCGGCGCTGTTGCGCGGAATCAATGTGGGGGGCAGCAGGAAGCTCCCGATGGCCGAGCTGCGCACCCTGATGGAGGATCTCGGTCACACCGGTGTCCGTACGTATCTGCAAAGCGGGCAGGCCGTCTTCACCTCCGGGCGCGGCGACGAGGAGTCGCTGGCCGCGGAGCTCGCGGAGGCCGTCGCGCGGCGGTTCGGGTTCCCGGTGGACGTGATCGTGCGTGATCACGCCTATCTGCGGGCGGTCGCCGAGGCCTGTCCGTTCCCGGCCGCCGAACTGGCGGGCAAGCAGCTGCACGTCACCTACTACTCCGCCCCCGTCGACGCGGCGCGCTTCGCGGAGATCGACCGGACCGCCTACCTGCCCGAGGAGTTCCGCCTCGGCGACCGTGCCCTGTACCTGTACGCGCCGAACGGAGCGGGCCGCTCCAAGCTGGCCGAGCATCTGTCCAGGCCCCGGCTGAACAAGGGCGTGATCGCGACCAGCCGCAACTGGAACACGGTGCTCAAACTCGTCGAACTCACCGCCCAGGACGCCTGACGGGGGCGGGCGCCGTCCTCCGAGGGGGGCCGGCAGGCGCCCGGGGTCTTCGAACACGCCGAACGCCCCCTTGGGCCCGGAACCGCAACGGAGCTGACACGCGGCCGTTCCTTCCGGCCTCTCGGCAGCCGTGTGTCGTGTGTACTGCGCACCCTCCGTTCCAACCCTGCTCCATCTATCGAAATTCGATAGATTTCCATCGCAATTCGATGGAAGGGGGGTATGGGGAAGCTGACCGTGCATGCGCTGCGGGCCGTGCTCGCGGTGGTGCTCGTCGGCACCGGTGCTCGTGCTGCGGAAGCTGCTCGCCCAGGCCGCCGCGCGCGACGCCGAGGCCGTGCGGATGCGGGCCGAGCCGGCGGGGTGATCCGATGCCGACCGCCGTCGGCGGGAGAGGGCGAGTCGGCGAGTTCTGACCCCTGTCCGGGCCTTTCCGCGGTGCCGCTGTGACACTTGGGCGGCGCTCGACGCTGTAGGGAACGGTGACCGTCGCACACCGGGGTGTCCGGTGGGCGGCGGCCGGCCCGTCCGTCAGATGCCCGGGCCCGCCCGCAGCGGCAGCCGGGCCGCGTCGTACCGCTCCAGCAGCACCCGCGCCACCTCCGGCGCCGGGCCGAGCACATCGGCCAGGACGTCGGCCCGTGCCTCGGCGGCGCCCCGCGCGATACGGTCCGGCAGAAGGCCCGGGGCCAGCACGTACGGCGCGACCGCGACCTTCGCGCAGCCCAGCGACCGCAGTGCGCGCACCGCGTCCTCGGTGCGCGGAGGAGAAGCGGAGGCGAACGCAGGCCGCACGGCGCACCAACCCCTGCGCCGCCACTCCCGCGCGATGTCTGCGATCACTGCGATCGCCTCCGGGTCGGAGGACCCCGCCGAGGCCAGGACGACCCCGGTCGAGGACTTGTCGGCGGGGGACAGCCCCGCCTCGTGCAGCCGGCGCTCCAGGGCCTGGGTCAGCAGCGGTGACGGGCCGAGGACGTCGGCCTGCCGGATGCGCAGCCGCGACGGCGCCTGACGCAGCACCGACGGGATGTCCGTCTTCGCGTGGAAGGCGCGCGTCAGCAGAAGCGGCAGGGCCACCACGTCCCGCACCCCCTGGGCCGCCAGCGACTCCAGCACGCCCCGCAGGGAGGGCAGGTCGAAGTCGAGGAAGCCGGTCTCCACCCGCAGCCCGCGGCGCAGGGAGCGCACCCGCCGCACCAGGGCGTGCACGGTGGCGGCGTGCCGCGGGTCACGGCTGCCGTGGGCGACGACCAGGAGGACGGGCTGCGCGGGCTGCACGGGCTGGACGGGGTGCCGGGACATGGGTCAGCTCTTCACCAGGAGACCACGGTTGCGCAGCACCCACCGCTCCAGCGGACTGAAGATCAGCAGGTCGATGGCGACACCGACGAACAGGATCAGGATGATGGCCTGGAACACCATCGGCATGGAGCTCGCGTTCCGGCCGTTCTCCAGCAGGGCGCCCAGACCGATGCCCAGATCCGGCGAGGAGGCGATGATCTCCGCCGCCATCAGCGAACGCCAGGAGAACGCCCAGCCCTGCTTCAGACCGGCCAGATAGCCCGGCAGCGCGGCCGGCAGGACGATGTGCCAGGCGCCCCGCAGCCCCGTCGCCCCCATCGTGCGGCCCGCCCGCAGGAACAGCGGCGGCACCTGGTCGATGCCGGACACCAGGCCGTTGGCGACGGACGGGACCGCGCCGAGCAGGATCACCGCGTACATCATCGAGTTGTTCAGGCCCAGCCAGATCACCGCCGCCGGCACCCACGCCACCGACGGCAGCGACTGCAGACCCGACAGGATCGGGCCGATGGCCGCGCGCACGAACTTCACCCGGGCCACCAGCACCCCCAGCGGGGTGCCGATCGCCAGCGCGAGCAGGAAGCCCAGCAGACCGCGCGAGACGGACGTCCAGATGAAGTCGAGCAGCGTGCCCTGCAGCCAGGCGGCCTGGAACTCGCGGCCCACATCGGCCGGCGAGGGCAGCTTGCTCGGGTCGTCGACCACCTTGAAGGAGATCAGCGCCTGCCAGACCACCAGGACCACCGTGATCGCCACGATCGGCGGCAGGACCTTGTCGACGACGATCCGCCGGACGGGCGTGCGCCCGGTCTCGGTGGTCTCCAGCGCGTCGAGTCCGGCCTCCACATCGGCCAGTTCGGCGCTGCGGTCCGTCTTGGTGTCAGTGCTGGCCATGGCGGCGGATCTCCCCACGCAGTACTTCGGTGATCTCCCGGGACAGCTCCGCGACGGGCGCGTCCTCGATACGGCGCGGCTGCGGGATGTCCACCGTCCACTCGCGGGCCACCCGGCCCGGACGGGAGGACAGCAGGACCACGCGCTGGGCGAGCCGCACCGCCTCGCGCACGTTGTGCGTCACGAACAGGACCGACACCCCGGTCTCCTGCCAGATCCGGGTCAGCTCGTCGTGCAGCACGTCCCGGGTGATGGCGTCCAGGGCCGCGAACGGCTCGTCCATCAGCAGCAGCTTGCTCTCCTGGGCGAGCGCGCGGGCCAGGGCCACGCGCTGGCGCATGCCGCCGGACAGCTCGTGCACCCGCTTGCCGTACGCACCCTTCAGCCGGACCAGCTCGAGCAGCTCCTCGGCCCTGGCGCGGCGCTGCGGCTTCGGCACCCCCCCGAGCTTCAGGGCGAGTTCGATGTTCTTGCCCGCGGTCAGCCACGGGAACAGGGCGTGCTCCTGGAACATCAGGGCGGGGCGGCCGTCCGTGGTGAGGGAGCCGGAGGTGGGCCGGTCGAGGCCCGCCACCAGGTTCAGCAAGGTGGACTTGCCGCAGCCCGAGGCCCCCAGGAGGGTGACGAACTCGCCCGGGGCGACATCGAGGCTGATGCCGTCCAGGACGAGCTGCTGCCCGCCCGGAGTCGTGTAGGACTTCGAGACGTTCTCGAGGCGTGCCGCGTGCACTACGGGCTCGGCGGCCGTGGCGAGGGTCGTGGCCATGCTCGTCATCTCCCGGGGAACTCTTCGGCTACGGCTCTACTTGACGCCGAGTCCGGCGTCGTCGACGGTGGGCTCGCCCTCGGCCTTGAGGACCTTGTTCAGCAGGGTGAGGTCGTAGATGCCGTCCAGCTTCGGCTTCTCCAGCAGCCCCGCCTTGACCGCGTGCTGTGCCTGGGTGTTCAGGGTGGACGCCAGCGGGTCGTCGGTGATCCGGATGGACTCCCAGGCCATGTCCAGGACGTTCTCGGGCAGCGCCTTGCCGGTGACGGCCCGCAGCTGCTTGTTCGCCGCGGCCTTCGCCTCGTCCGGGTGGGCGTTGATCCACCTGTTGGTCTCGACGGAGGCCTTCAGCACGGCCTCCACGGCCTTCGGGTGCTCCTTGAGGAACTTCTGCGACACGATGATGTTCGTGATCACGAACTTCTTGTCCGGCCACAGCGTCGACTCGTCCAGCAGCACCTCGGCGCCCTCGGCGACCAGCTTGGACGCGGTCGGCTCCGGCACCCAGGCGCCGTCGATGGAACCGGCCTTGTAGGCGTCCGGGGTGACCTTGTTGTCGGTGCGGAGCACCGAGACGTCGCCCTTGCCGCTGAGCGCGTCGACCTTCCAGCCCCGCTCCGCGATCCAGTTGAGGAACGCCACGTCCTGGGTGTTGCCGAGCTGCGGGGTGGCGATCCTCTTGCCCTTGACGTCCTCGAGGGACTTGATCTTCTTGGGGTTCACCACGAGCTTGACCCCGCCGGAGGCCGAACCGCCGATGATGCGCAGGTTCTTGCCGCCGGACTTGGTGTAGCCGTTGATCGCCGGGGAGGGGCCGATCCAGCCGATGTCGATGGAGCCGGAGTTGAGCGCCTCGATCTCGGAGGGGCCGGCGTTGAAGACGGAGGTCTTGACGGCCGTGCCGCCCAGGGCCTTCTGGAAGAAGCCCTTCTCCACGCCGACCAGGGCGGTCGCGTGCGTCACATTGCCGAAGTAGCCGATCCGGACGGAGTCCAGGCCGTCGATCTTCTCGGCCCCGGCGGCGACCTTCTGCCGGGAGCCGTCGTTCTGGGCCTGGGAGCCGTAGCCGCAGGCGGCGAGTGCGAGCAGCGGAAGGGCGACGGCGGCGGTCAGGGCGCGCCGGAGTATGGGGAGGCGGTGGGTGGCAGGCACGAAAGGTCCGTCCTCTCGTCGGCCCGGCGGTCACGGCCCCTGGGGCCGCGGCCGGGAAGCGGCAGGTTGTCTCGGTAAGCGGTGAGGGGTGCGGGCGCGCGGGCAGGGCGCGTGGGTCAGCACGCACATCGGGCCACTCCCCCCTGTCCGCTGCCGAGGGCGCCGCTGCCGATCCGGCCGCCCTCCTTGGCGAACGTGGAGTAGAAGTCGTCGGAGAGGTTCATGCTCAGAAGTCCCACCCGTCGTCGTCGGCCGTGTCCTTGACCGGCTCCGGCGAGGCGAACGACTCGCCGACCATGCCCGCGGTGAGCGTGGCGCCGTCGGACGGGTCGATCAGGATGAAGGAGCCGGTGCGGCGCGAGTCGGCGTAGGAGTCGGCCGGCAGCGGCTCGGCGGTGCGGATCTTCACCCGGCCGATGTCGTTGGCGACGAGCCGGCCCGGGTGCGGGTGCAGGGACAGGTCGTCGAGGGTCAGCCGGGACGGGATGTCCTTGACGATCGCCTTGACCGTGCGGGTGCCGTGCTTGAGCAGCACCCGGTGGCCCACGGTCAGCGGCTGGTCGGCGAGATGGCAGACGGTCGCCTCCACGTCCTGGGTGGTCGCGGGCGCGTCCTTGCTCGGCACGATCAGATCGCCGCGCGAGACGTCGAGGTCGTCCTCCAGCAGAACGGTCACCGACTGGGGCGTCCAGGCCACGTCGACCGGCCTGCCCAGCAGGTCGATGCCCGAGATCCGGGTCGTACGGCCCGACGGCAGCACCGTGACCTCGTCGCCGACCCGGAAGGTGCCGGCGGCGATCTGGCCCGCGTAGCCGCGGTAGTCGGGGTGCTCGGCGGTCTGCGGCCGGATCACGTACTGCACGGGCAGCCGGGCGTGGCAGTGCGCCAGGTCGTGGCTGACCGGGACCGTCTCCAGGTGCTCCAGGACGGTCGGGCCGCCGTACCAGTCCATGGTCGCGGACGGTTCGACCACGTTGTCGCCGTGGAGCGCCGAGATCGGAATGGCGGTGACCTCGGGGATGCCCAGCTCGGTCGCGTACGCCGTGAACTCCTCGGCGATCGCGGCGAACACGGACTCCCGGTGGCCCACCAGGTCCATCTTGTTGACCGCGAGCACCACGTGCGGGACCCGGAGCAGGGCCGCGATCGCCGCGTGCCGGCGGGTCTGCTCCACCACGCCGTTGCGGGCGTCCACCAGGATCACGGTCAGCTCGGCGGTGGAGGCGCCGGTGACCATGTTCCGCGTGTACTGCACATGGCCCGGGGTGTCCGCGAGGATGAACCGGCGGCGCGGGGTGGCGAAGTAGCGGTAGGCCACGTCGATGGTGATGCCCTGCTCGCGCTCGGCCCGCAGACCGTCCGTCAGCAGCGCGAGGTCCGGGGAGTCCTGGCCGCGGCCGGCCGAGGCGCGGCGCACGGCCTCCAGCTGGTCGGCCAGGACCGACTTGGAGTCGTGCAGCAGCCGGCCGACGAGCGTGGACTTGCCGTCGTCGACGGAGCCCGCGGTGGCGAACCGCAGCAGGGTGGTGGCCGGGAGCTCCTCGGTGGTGGTCGTGCTCATCCTCAGAAGTACCCCTCGCGCTTGCGGTCCTCCATCGCGGCCTCGGACAGCTTGTCGTCGGCCCGGGTGGCGCCGCGCTCCGTCAGGCGCGACGCGGCGATCTCGGCGATCACCTTCTCGACGGTGTCGGCGTCCGAGTCGACGGCCCCGGTGCAGGACATGTCGCCGACCGTGCGGTAGCGCACCAGCCGCTTCTCGACCCGCTCGCCCTCCTTGGGGCCGCCCCAGTCGCCGGCGGTCAGCCACATGCCGTTGCGCAGGAACACCTCGCGCTCATGGGCGAAGTAGATCTCGGGCAGCTCGATGCCCTCGCGGGCGATGTACTGCCAGACGTCCAGCTCGGTCCAGTTGGACAGCGGGAACACCCGTACGTGCTCGCCGGGCGCGTGCCGGCCGTTGTAGAGGTTCCACAGCTCGGGCCGCTGGCGGCGCGGGTCCCACTGGGAGAACTCGTCCCGCAGCGAGAACACCCGCTCCTTGGCGCGGGCCTTCTCCTCGTCGCGGCGTCCGCCGCCGAAGACGGCGTCGAACCGCTCGCTTCGGATCTTCTCGGTCAGCGGCAGGGTCTGCAGCGGGTTGCGGGTGCCGTCGGGGCGTTCCTTGAGGACGCCGCGGTCGATGTAGTCCTGCACGGAGGCGATGTGCAGGCGCAGGTTGTGCCGGGCCACCGTGCGGTCCCGGTAGGCGAGGACCTCGGGGAAGTTGTGCCCGGTGTCCACGTGCAGCAGCGGGAAGGGGACGGCGGCCGGGGCGAACGCCTTCAGCGCCAGGTGCAGCATCACGATCGAGTCCTTGCCGCCGGAGAACAGCAGCACCGGGTTCTCGAACTCGCCCGCCACCTCGCGGAAGATGTGCACCGCCTCGGACTCGAGGGCGTCCAGGTGGGAGAGGGAGTACGGGCTGTTTGCGGCCCTGCCGCCCCCCGTGACCTCGGCGACGGTCGTCATACCAGTCCCCTTTCGCTGAGCAGGGCGTACACGGACGCCGCGGACTCCTGGACGGTCTGGTGCTGCGACTCGATGCGCAGATCCGGCGAGACGGGCTCCTCGTACGGGTCGTCGACGCCGGTCAGGCCGGTCAGCTCGCCGGCGGCCTGCTTGGCGTACAGGCCCTTCACATCGCGTGCGGAGCACACCTCGACCGGAGTGGCCACATGCACCTCGAGGTAGGTGGTCCCGTTCTTCTCGTGCCGCTTGCGCACCGCGTCCCGGCTGTCCGCGTACGGTGCGATCACCGGGACCAGGACCAGCACGCCGTTGCGGGCGAGCAGTTCGGCGACGAAACCGATGCGCTGCACATTGGTGTGCCGGTCCTCGCGGCTGAAGCCGAGGCCCGCGGAGAGGAACTCGCGGATCTCGTCGCCGTCGAGCACCTCGACGCGGTGGCCCTCCGTGCGCAGCCGCCCGGCCAGCTCCCGCGCGATGGTGGTCTTGCCGGCGCTCGGCAGGCCCGTGAGCCAGACGGTGGCTCCGCTCGTCACGTGGTTCTCCTGAGTCCGATGGGTCGTCATGTGTGCAGTCCGCACTCGGTCTTGGCGGTGCCCGCCCAGCGGCCGGCCCGCGCGTCCTCGCCCTCCCGCAGCCGCCGGGTGCAGGGCGCGCAGCCGATGGAGCCGTAGCCGTCCATCAGCAGCGGGTTGGTGAGCACGCCGTGTTCGGCGACGTAGGCGTCCACGTCGCTCTGGGTCCAGCGGGCGATCGGGGAGATCTTGACCTTCTGCCGTTTGGCGTCCCAGCCGACCACCGGGGTGTTCGCCCGGGTCGGGGACTCGTCGCGGCGCAGTCCGGTCGCCCACGCCAGATAGCCCTCGAGGCCCTCCTCCAGCGGCTGCACCTTGCGCAGGCGGCAGCACAGATCGGGGTCGCGCTCGTACAGCCTCGGGCCGTACTCGGCGTCCTGTTCGGCGACCGTCTGCCGGGGGGTGAGGGTGATGACGTTGACGTCCATCACGGCCTCGACCGCGTCGCGGGTGCCGATGGTCTCCGGGAAGTGGTAGCCGGTGTCGAGGAACACCACGTCCACACCGGGCAGGACACGGGAGGCGAGGTGGGCGACCACCGCGTCCTCCATCGAGGAGGTCACGCAGAACCGCTTGCCGAAGGTGTCGGCCGCCCACTGGAGGATCTCCAGCGCGGAGGCGTCCTCCAGGTCGCGTCCGGCCCGCTCGGCCAGCTCCTTCAACTCACCGGCGTCGCGCTCTTCCTGAGTCGTCGTCATATCCGCTGGTCCCCTTTGTGGTCGGCCCGCCCGACACCCCGGGCCAGCAGCCCGAGGAACGTCAGCCGGAACCCCCGGTTGCACGCCGCGCATTCCCAGCTGCCATGGCCCTGCTCGCCGGGACGCAGGTCCTCGTCGCCGCAGTACGGGCAGTAGAACGGCGTCGCCCGCTCGCTCACGACAGCGCCTCCTCGGAGGCACGGGCGGCCCAGGCGGCGAAGCGCTCGCCCTCCTCGCGCTCCTTCAGGTAGCGCCTGAGCACCCGCTCGATGTAGTCGGGCAGTTCGTCCGCCGTGACCTTCAGACCGCGCACCTTGCGGCCGAAGCCGGGCTCCAGGCCGAGTGCGCCGCCCAGGTGCACCTGGTAGCCCTCGACCTGCTCGCCCTTGTCGTTCAGGACCAGCTGGCCCTTCAGGCCGATGTCCGCGACCTGGATGCGGGCGCAGGCGTTCGGGCAGCCGTTGAGGTTGATGGTGATCGGCTCGTCGAAGTCCGGCAGACGGCGCTCGAGTTCGTCGATCAGCCGGGCGCCGCGCGCCTTGGTCTCGACGATGGCGAGCTTGCAGAACTCGATGCCGGTGCAGGCCATGGTGCCGCGCCGGAACGAGGACGGCCGGGCGGTCAGGTCCAGCGCCTCCAGGCCCTCGAGCAGCGAGTCGACCCGGTCCTCCTCGACATCGAGGATGATCATCTTCTGTTCGACGGTGGTGCGGACCCGCTCGGAGCCGTGGGCCTCGGCCAGGTCGGCGATCTTGGTCAGGGTGGTGCCGTCGACCCGGCCGACGCGCGGGGCGAAGCCGACGTAGAAACGGCCGTCCTTCTGCCGGTGCACACCGATGTGGTCGCGCCACTGCTGGACGGGCTGCTCGGGGGCGGGCCCGTCGACGAGCCTGCGCTTCAGGTACTCGTCCTCCAGCACCTGACGGAACTTCTCCGGGCCCCAGTCGGCGACGAGGAACTTCAGCCGGGCGCGGTTGCGCAGCCGGCGGTAGCCGTAGTCACGGAAGATCGACAGAACGCCCTCGTAGACGTCCGGGACCTCCTCCAGCGGCACCCAGGCACCCAGCCGCACCCCCAGCTTGGGGTTGGTGGACAGACCTCCTCCCACCCACAGGTCGAAGCCCGGCCCGTGCTCGGGGTGACGCACACCGACGAACGCGACGTCGTTGATCTCGTGCACCACGTCCAGCAGGGGGGAGCCGGAGATGGCCGTCTTGAACTTCCGGGGGAGGTTCGAATAGGCCTTGTTGCCCAGGACGCGGCGCTTCATCTCCTCCAGGGCCGGAGTGGCGTCGATGATCTCGTCCGCGGCGATGCCGGCGACCGGCGAACCGATCATCACCCGCGGGGTGTCGCCGCAGGCGGTGACCGTGGACAGGCCGACCGCCTCCAGCCGGTTCCAGATCTCGGGCACGTCCTCGATCCGGATCCAGTGGTACTGGATGTTCTGCCGGTCGGTGATGTCGGCGGTGCCGCGCGCGAACTCCTGGGAGATCTCGCCGATGACCCGCAGCTGCCGGGTGGTCAGCCGGCCGCCGTCGATGCGCACCCGCATCATGAAGTAGCGGTCGTCCAGCTCCTCCGGTTCCAGAACTCCGGTCCTGCCGCCGTCGATACCGGGCCTGCGCTGGGTGTACAGGCCCCACCAGCGCATGCGCCCCCGCAGGTCGGTGGGGTCGATGGAGTCGAAGCCGCGCTTGGAGTAGATCGTCTCAATGCGTGTCCGCACATTGAGACCGTCGTCGTCCTTCTTGAACTGCTCGTTGCTGTTGAGCGGGGTCAGATGCCCTACGGCCCACTGCCCCTCGCCACGGTGACGGGTCACCTTGCGGCGGGGCGCGACAGACTTCTGCGGGGAGGCAGCCATGGTCGATACGTCCTTCGGGACAGCGGGGGGAATGCGGCTTTGGACCTGCGAATCCGCGCAGGTCAGCGGGCAGACGGACACACCCGCGCCTCATTGCGCAGGCGGAAGGGCAGGAAAACGGGGAGGGAGGAACCGGTTGCCGGGCCCGTGGCGTCGGGCCGGTGCGGGCGAGGTCAGCAGGCCGGACAGATGGCGCTGGACATGTGGCCGTGGTCGACGTGCCGTCGGCTCACCAAGGCGATCCCGGTTCCAGACATGGCGGAAGCGTGGCACGGAGGTCTGGACAGCGTCCAGCATTGTCCGTGATACGGACATCCTTGTCTCGGGGTTCGAGAAACCGATGGGGTATGTCGCGGAAGTCGCGTGTGCCGGTGTTCGTACGGTTCAGGCCCGATAGGCCCCCGGCCAGGGGCCCGGTGTCGGAACGTCCGGCTCCGTCTCGACCTTGGTGTCGAAGAGCCGGAAGCCGCGGCGCAGGTAGTTGTCCATCGCGTACTCGCCGTCCTTGCTGCAGGTGTGCAGCCACACCCGCTTCGTCGGCGGCCGTCCCGGCCAGCGGTCGGCCAGGTCCCAGGCGCGGGCGGTGCCGTACGACAGCAGGTGCCCGCCGATGCCGCGGCCGCGGAAGGACCGGATCAGACCGAAGTAGACGATCTCCACGACGCCCTCGTCCTGGGCCTCCAGCTCGACGTAACCCGCCGGTGTGCCGCGCTCGTACGCCACCCATGTCTCGACACCCGGACGCTCCAGGTACTCCTGCCACTGGGCGTACGTCCACCCCAGCCGGTCCGTCCACCGGATGTCGGCGCCGACCGAGGTGTACAGGAACCGGCTGAACTCGGGGGAGGGCACCTCGGAGCGGACGATGCGCACCTCCCCCTCGGGCACGGCGGCCGGCAGGAGGTCGTGCGGTGAGGTCTGCTCCAGGGACCAGGTGGTCACGGCGATGCTCGTCATGCCGGTCAGGGAATCATCCGTCCCGGGCCGCTGTCGATCGAAGGTGTCCCGTCTCACCCGTGTCCGCCCCGGACCGGCGCTCCCGCCGTGTCGTCATGTGCGCCCCGGGGGCGGCGCCCTAGCTGTATTGCCCTGAGAGGTTAGGGACGCGGCTGGCGGGTGGCTGGCCTTTCAGCGCGGTGTGTCCGCGGTGGTGATTGTAGGTGTGCAGCCAGTCGGGGAAGGCGTCGCGTCGTTGTTGTTCTGACCGGTAGGGGCGGGTGT
>NZ_MUME01000330.1 GCF_002155915.1 Streptomyces thermovulgaris
TGTCGGCCCTGGAGCTCGCCGACCTGGCCGCGCTGGACTTCGGGTACGCGCGCACGCGTGCCTTCTGGCGGGGCCGGGACGAGGAGCCGGACTGGGAGGTGCGGCCGGAGGACCCCGAGGAGACCTCGGTCCTCACCCTGGAGCTCGTCGCCGACGCCGGGCGCCGGGTGGAGCTGGCCATCGAGACCAAGCACCCCACGCGCTGGGCGGGTCAGGTCGAGGAGCGGCTGATGGCGCTTCTGAAGCGGTTCGGCCTGGACGCCCCGGCGTCGGCCGAGGAATCACCGGTGCGTGTGATGAGTTTCTCGGCGCGTTCGCTGCACCGGGTGCGGGCGGCCTCGCCGACCCTGCCGACCGTCTATCTGATGCAGTTCGTCTCACCCCGGCTGCGCGACGGACGGCTGCCCACGGGGGTCCGGATCGCGGGCCCCTCGATCCGGATCGTGCGCAACCATCCGGGGTACGTGCAGCGGCTCAAGCAGGCGGGGCACGAGGTGCACGTGTGGACGGTGAACGAGCCCAAGGACGTCGATCTCTGCGCCGAACTGGGCGTCGACGCCATCATCACCGACCGCCCGGACGCGGTCCTGCGCCGGCTCGGCCGCTGACCGGCCGCGTCCGTCGGGGCCGGCCCCGGATGCCGCGGGGCCGTTCACAGCAGTACCCGCCGGCGTCCGGCGGCGGGCCGGTCCCGGTGTCACGGGCCGTTCCCGGCCGTGGTGCCGGATCGCCGCGCACGGGGCACATCCCGGCCCCGGCCCCCGGTGTCCCGCCGGACGGACCGCGTCCGGTCGCAGGCCCGTCGCGGCTCGGCTGCTGTTCGGTCGCAGGCCCCTTGCGCACCTTGACCAGGAGGCTCACGCTGCACCATCCTCCCTTTTCGGCCACACCGAAGAAATCCGGCCACATGGCAAGAGCGGTGACGGGGAGTGCTCCGGCGCGTTCGGTGCGTGTTCATCCGTGGTGAATGCGTCACCGGACGGTGACCGGCCGGTTTCCGGTACAGGCCAGTGGGGCATCCACACCGTGGCGTGGGGCGAAGGAGGTCTCGGGGGTGGCGTTGGTGGTGGCACAGGAGGTGCCCACGTCGTCGAGCATGGCCGTACCCCATGGTCCTGCGGGCGTGGGGGCAGCTCGGCACCGGATGCGCGAGCAGTTGCGCAGAGGGGGCGTGGCGGAGTCGGTCATCGACGATGCCGTACTGGTTCTTTCCGAACTCTTGAGCAATGCCTGCAAGCACGGCAGGCCGCTGGGCGGTGCCCTGGCCGGTGACGGCGACGTCCGGGCCGCCTGGCGCGTGGACGCGAACGGCCGGCTGATCGTGGAGGTGACCGACGGCGGAGGCCCGACCCGCCCGGCCCCGGCCACTCCCTCGGTCACCGCGCACGGCGGCCGCGGGCTGAACATCGTCACCGCGCTCTGCGAGGACTGGGGCGTACGGGACCACGTGGACGGCGAGGTCACCGTGTGGGTGGTCGTCCACAACGACGTGTACGACCCGGACGCCGGCCACCGCCGTGACGACTTCGCCTCCCGGGTCACCGCACCACCGGTGTCGTCCCTGCCCGGGCTGGGTTTCGCGGACGCCTTCGACGACCTGGACTGAGCCCCGGAACCAAGGGCGCGGGCGCGGCACCCGGCAGGTGTCCAGCAAGCACTCGGCAGACGCGCGGCAGGTCCGGCGCCCCCGGCGGAAACGGGTCGTGACCGGTTCACCGGCGCATTACCGGCGGCTCCCGGGCCGCCACGGGCGCGGCACCCCGGCAGCACATCAGCGGCGCCTCGGCGGCGCATCGGCCGCACACCACGGGTGCGGAACCCGATCGGTCGTCCGTATCGCCCTCCTTGTCCACAGGGTCCCGTCGCCGACGGCGTGAACGGCTAGGCTCGCGCCCGTACGAGACGAGCCGTAACCGGGAGACACCCAGATGGCCAAGAAGCGACCCCAGACCAAGGCCAAGCGCCCGCAGCTCACGGACGAAGAGATCCCGGTGGTCGGCGCGCGCGAACCGTGCCCCTGTGGCAGCGGCCGCCGTTACAAGGCCTGCCACGGCCGGGCCGCCGCGCACGCGGCGACCGAGCTGGTGCAGCGGCCGTTCGAAGGACTTCCCGGGGAGTGCGACTGGGTGGCGCTGCGCGAGCTGGTCCCCGCCGCCACGGCCGAGCTGACGCTCAAGGACGGCCTGCCCGAGGGCGTCCCCTCCGTCACGCTCGCCACGGTCCTGCCGATGGCCTGGCCCGCGCTGCGCCGTGACGACGGCTCGGTGCTGCTCGGCCTGCAGAACGACACGCCGTCCGGCGACCTCAGCCGCGATCTCGCCGACACCCTGCTGCGCGCGCTGGAGGCCGAGCCCGGCACGCCGGTGCAGGGCCGCCGCGCCCCGGTCGGCGGTCCGCGGCTGCAGGACGTGCTCGACACCGAGGCCCCCTTCGAGCCGGTGGTGCACGAGGGCTTCGAGTTCTGGGTGCCGGACGCGAAGAACGCGACGCCGGAGGTCACCGCCTCCCTGGAGCGGGCCAACGCGGCGGCCATCCCGACCGTGCGTCTGCAGAGCGTCGAGGCCGCGTACTGGTGCCGGACACCGGAGAAGAACCACCTGCGCTGGGTCATGGCGCACCCGGAGGAGCAGCTGCTGGACGCCCTGGCGCGGCTGCACGCGGCGGGCCGTTCCCACCTGGGCGAGAACACCCGGCTCGTGGGCTCCTTCCGTGCCCATGGCCTCACGGTGCCGGTGTGGGACCTGCCGAGCGAGATCGGCGCCCAGGACGTGGAGAAGCCGGCCGCCGAGTTCGCCGAGCGGCTGGCCGAGGCCCTGGCCGTCCGGGCGCCGCTGACCGCGGACGAGCGCCGCGCCCGCGGCGGCCTGACCAACCGTCAGGTCACCCTCAGCTGATCCGCCGCCGGACGGTCCGCCGTCCGCGGCCGGCCGGAGTCGCCCCGCGCGGCTTTTCCGCACGGGGTGATTCCGGCCACAACTCCCCTTCCACGCAAGGGAGTCGGTGTCCGGAAAGACGGCTCGCCCGGTGACCGGAAAAGTTGAGACCGAATTTGCGAACTGCCGATCTCTTGTTACCGTTCATACAGCCCGGTTGCTGGTGTATCCCCCGTCGCCAGTAACCGGGCCTTCGCATGTGCACTCCCGGTCACCGCGTGCAGTCGTTCACCAACTACCCGTACTCGCAGGAGAGTTGGCAGGAGAGTCGGCAGGGGAGCTGCTTCCGGAGCGCAGCAGCAGCGGCCCGTCCGCGCCGCGCTCGGCGAACTCCGCGACGGCGGCGTACGCCCTGGGTTCCCCCCGGAGGCGTTCCCGGGGCGTCTCGCACATCCCCGGTCCGTCGTCCCCGTCCGCCGCGCAGCGGGTCAGCACGGTGCGCTCCCCGGGGCCCATGAGGGTCAGGGCGGCCTCCAGGGGACGGCCGGTGGTGTTGCGGTAGTAGGTGCGCGCCCAGGTGTCCTGCCCCTGGGTCAGCACACAGGTCTGCGCCCGGACGCCCCCGGGCGAGACGGTCTGCGGGCCGCAGCGTGCGGCGGTGGCCGGGCCCAGGCCGAGCAGCCGCGGGGAACGGGTGGGTTCCGCGGACGGGATCCGGTCGCCTCCGTGCGGCGAGAAACGTACGGCGGACGGGGCGGCCACGGGGCTCCGGTCGCCCGGCTGCCCCGCGGACGCCGCGGCCAGCGGCAGTGCCGCGACACCGGCCACGGCGGCCAGCAGGGCGAGCAGACGGACGCGCCGGGGGCCGGGGCCGCCGCACGGCAGCGGCCGGCTTCCATGTCCTTTGCGACGACGCCCTTTGCGACGACGTCCTCCGCGATGACGCACCATGCGGGGACGATAACGGTGCGAAACGGTCACCTCGCCCGCCGCGCGCCCGATACCCCTACAACTCGGGCGCGCTCACACCCGTACGGGTGAGGGTGTCCACCACGATGTCGACCACGGCCTCCACATCGGGCACCCAGGGCGAGGCGGAGCCGGGCAGCGGGGCCCGCTCCCAGCGGACCGGGCCGGCCCCGGTCTCGGAGGGAGGCAGCGCCAGGTAGCCGCCCTCACCGTGGAAGCGCAGGGAGCCGGGGACGAAGTCCTTGGCGTAGAGCAGTTCGCCCAACTGCTCCATCGAGTACGGCTTGACGAGGATCGCCCAGCGCGCGGGCGTGGCGACGACCGGGCCGAGCCGTATGCCGACGCGGTCGAGCGCGGCGAGGGCCCGGGCGGCCGGAAGGGCCGGCAGGCTCACCGCGCAGGGGGCCCTGCCCCCGGTGGCCAGGATGATCGGCGCCGTGGGCCGGTTGGTCCACCACCAGCGCACCATGCGGGCGTCCGTGGTGGCCGCGAGGAGGCCGGGGTCGAAGGGGTGCGCGCCGGGAACCGTGCAGTCCGGGTCGGGGCAGGCGCAGCGGCCGGGCCGCCGCGGGTCCGGTGCCACGCCCGGGAGCACGGGCCACTGCCACTGGGCCGCGAAGGTCAAGGCCGCGTCGACCGGCCCGGACCTCCCGTCGCCGCGCTGGGACAGGAACCTGCGTCGCCTTCCCGGGATCTCGCGCATGAGCGCTCGTTCCTTTCCGTTGCACCGACGGCAACACCGCTGGATCACTCACACCATGTGTCGATCACTTCACTGCGCGTACCTGTGGGCGCATCACATCCCTGCCTTCAGGCACGGGAAACCCCTGTGGGCCGAGCTCTTGGCTGCTTCCGCGGCAGCCCCGCCCGTACTGCGTCTATCAAAAGCACGGGCGTGGCGTGGGGTGGCGGAGTGTGGCGCTTTGGTGCCGTGTGTTCGCTCTCCGCCGCCATCACGCGAGGATGGGGCACGGTCGTCGGTGGATAGGACGCCCGGTTCCGTCGCCAGGTTCCGGGTTCTCCTCAACCGCCCCTGGCCTTCTCCGGGTACGTACCCATCACGACCGCTGTGACGCTCCGTGGAGCACATCCCAGTCGACCGCAAGGGGCCATCACCCGAGGCAGTTTCAAGCCAACTTCATAATTTTCGCAAGGGGGTCGGGAAAACGTCCCGAAAGCCCCTCTGACACCAGGAATCCCAGCAGGACAATGCTGGACATCTCCACACGAGTGCGTGTACATGTGGAGACACTGCTGGCGGCGCAGAATGACATGGGGGTTTGCAATGCTTTTGAGCAATGCGCACCGGTCGGAAAGCCGGACGCCATGAACGCCCCTCACCCCTCGAAAGTGGCTGGAATCGATGCGACGGTTCCGGCCCCCGCACACACTGCCGCACCCACGTCCGCCGTCACGGGCGCCTCTCCGGTCTCCCCCGCGAGCGGCTCGCCGGCCCCGCACGCCCCCTGCGCACCGGGTGCTCTTCTGCAGGACCGGCTGGCCGGCTGGGTCTCCGACCTGACCACCCTGCACGAGCTCACCGAACGGCTGGCCCGGACGAAGGAGATCGACGCCGCCCTGCAGGAGCTGCTGCGCGCCGGCGCCGCCCTCCTCGGCGCCCGGCGCGGTCTGGTCGTCCTGGAACCGGACGACGGGCTCGGCCCCGACACGACCGTCGGCCTCGGCCTCGCCCGGTCCGATCTCGGCCATCTGGAGACCGTGCCGCGCAGCGCCCTGCCCTACGGCCCCCTCCTCGACACCCCGGCCGGGGCGCCGGGCGGCGCGAGCGAGGTCGTGCACCCCGATCTGCTCTCCGAGGAGGACCTCGACCCCCGCCACCGCGAGGTGGCCCTCCGCCTCGGCTATGCCGCCAGTTACGCGCTGCCCCTGTCCACCGAGACCGCCGGCCGCATCGGCGCCGCCGTCTGGCTCTACGACGAGCCCGCCGCGCCGGTCGAGCGCCGGCGCCATCTCGCCGGCCTCTACGTCCGCTCCGCCACCGAGCACCTGGCGCGTCTGCTCGACACCGAACGCACGCGCGCGTGCATGGAGACGGTCTACGAGGAGCTGCTGCCCTCCCGGCTGCCCCGGGTGCCCGGTGTCCAGCTCGCCTGCCGGTACCGCACGGGGCCGCGCGGCGGCGGCGACTGGTACGACGCGCTGCCGCTGCCGGACTCCGCGCTCGGCCTCGCGGTCGGCTCGGTCACCGGCTCCGGCCCGGCCGCGGTCGCCGCGATGGGCCGGCTGCGCGCGTCCCTGCGGGCGTACGCGGTGATGGAGGGCGAGGACCCCGTCGCCGTCCTGTCCGACCTCGAACTGCTGCTGCGGCTGACCGAGCCCGCCCGCTGCGCCACCGCCCTGTTCGCCTACTGCGAGCCCGCCCTGCGCAGGATCACCCTGGCCGGCGCCGGGCACAGCCCGCCGCTGCTGGTCGGCGAGCGGCGCACCGAGTTCGTGGAGACGTCCGTGTCCGCACCGCTCGGCATGCTCTCCTGCTGGGAGGCGCCCAGTGTGGAGTTCGAGGTCGCGGCGGGCGAGACGGTGCTGCTCTACACCGACGGGCTGCTGCACCGCACCGGGGACCCGGTGGACCGCGCCTTCGCCCGGCTGCATGCGGCCGCGGCGAGCGTCCCGCGCGCACGGCGCCACGATCCGGAGGCCGTCGCCGACCACGTCCTGCACACGGTCCTGCCGGACGACCAGGACATGACCGACGGCCGGGAGGACGTCGCCCTGGTGGCGGCGCGCTTCGAATAGGCCGCCCGAACAGGCCGCCCGGCACCGGCACTTCCGGCACGGGCGCCTCCCGCACGGCACTCCCGTGCACCGGCCCGGTACCGGTGCTTGTGGCACCGGCGCCCTCGGTACCAGGCGCTTTCGCCCCGGCCCGTCCTCCGCCCGACCGTACGATGATGGGGGTCCCCCTGCTCGAGCGAGGCCCGAGAGCTCGGGGAAAGTCCCGTACCGCACCGAGGAGGAAGACCGTGGCCGACGAGCTCACCCCGGAGACCCCGGACACCGCGCTCGGCGAAACCGCTGCCGCGACGGACGAACAGCCGATCAAGCAGCGCAAGAACGGCCTGTACCCGAGCGTGTCCGACGAGCTCGCCGAGAACATGAAGACCGGCTGGGCCGACACCGAGCTGCGCGACCTGAAGCCGATCGAGCAGGTGGAGCACACCGCGCGCCGCCGCGCCGCGCTGTCCGCGCGCTTCCCCGGCGAGCGTCTGGTGATTCCCGCGGGCAATCTGAAGACCCGCTCCAACGACACCGACTACCCCTTCCGGTCCGCGGTCGAGTACACCTACCTCACCGGCAACCAGACCGAGGACGGCGTCCTGGTCCTGGAGCCCACCGCCGACGGCCACCAGGCGACGCTCTACCTCCTGCCCCGCTCCAACCGGGCGAACGGCGAGTTCTGGCTCTCCGCGCAGGGCGAGCTGTGGGTCGGCCGCCGCCACTCCCTGGCCGAGGCCGAGCAGCTGTACGGCATCCCGACCGCCGACGTGCGCGAACTGCCGCACAAGCTGCGGGAGGCCACCGGCCCGGTCCGGGTCGTCCGCGGCCACGACGCCGGCATCGAGGCCGCCCTGACCGACAAGGTCACCGCCGAGCGCGACGAGGAGCTGCGGGTCTTCCTCTCCGAGATGCGCCTGGTCAAGGACGAGTTCGAGATCGGCGAGCTGCAGAAGGCCGTCGACTCCACCGTGCGCGGCTTCGAGGACGTGGTGAAGGTCCTCGACAAGGCCGAGGCCACCTCCGAGCGCTACATCGAGGGGACCTTCTTCCTCCGCGCCCGGGTGGAGGGCAACGACGTCGGCTACGGCTCCATCTGCGCCGCCGGCCCGCACGCCTGCACCCTGCACTGGGTGCGCAACGACGGCCCCGTCCGCTCCGGCGACCTGCTCCTGCTGGACGCGGGCGTGGAGACGCACACCCTCTACACCGCCGACGTCACGCGCACCCTGCCCGTCAACGGCAAGTACAACGAGATCCAGAAGAAGATCTACGACGCGGTGTACGAGGCCCAGGAGGCCGGCATCGCGGCGGTCAGGCCGGGCGCCAAGTACCGCGACTTCCACGACGCCGCCCAGCGGGTGCTCGCCGGCAAGCTCGTCGAGTGGGGCCTGGTGGAGGGCCCGGTCGAGCGGGTGCTGGAGCTCGGCCTGCAGCGCCGCTGGACGCTGCACGGCACCGGCCACATGCTCGGCATGGACGTCCACGACTGCGCCGCCGCGCGCACCGAGACGTATGTCGACGGCACGCTGGAGCCGGGCATGGTCCTCACCGTCGAGCCCGGTCTGTACTTCCAGCCCGACGACCTGACCGTCCCGGAGGAGTACCGGGGCATCGGCGTCCGCATCGAGGACGACATCCTCGTCACGGAGGACGGCAACCGCAATCTCTCGGCGGCCCTGCCGCGCCGCTCCGACGAGGTCGAGGCGTGGATGGCCTCGCTCAGGAGCTGACGCCCCGCGGGCCGATGCGACGGTGACGGCCGGGCACCTTGCCGGGTGCCCGGCCGTCCTTGTGCCGGGGGCCGCGGATTGCGTGCCCAAAGAACGCGGACGGCCTTTGGTCCGGCGCCGGCAGGCCCGCGCCCGCAAGTCCGCAGCCACAGCTCATGGCCCGCAGCCACAGCTCGTGGCCCGCAAGCCCGTGGCCCGGGGCCCTCTCGGCCCGAAGCGGCGGCGAAGAAGCCGGGCGGGGGCGCCGGGAGACCGCCGGACGACCGCCTACACCGCCACCAGCGGCGCGTCCTTGCGCCACTTGAGGGTCTTGTCGAAGCTCACCACCGCGCCGCCCCGCCCCGGCGCCCTGCCGATGCGGACGTGATCGGCGAGTTCCCGGATGAGACACAGACCGCGGCCGTGCTCGGCCCCGGGATGCACGGCGCGGAACGGAAGGCGGTGGCCGCCGGGCGGAAAGCCGGGTCCCTCGTCGGCCACCTCGATACGGCACTTCTCCCCGTCGAGGTAGGCGGTGACGCGGTACGCCCCGGAGGAGCCGGCGCCCCCGCCGTGCTCGACCGCGTTCGCGCAGGCCTCGCTCAGGGCGACGGACAGGTCGTAGGAGACATCGGGGTCGACGCCCGCGGTCTCCATCGTGCCCAGCAGCAGCCGCCGGGCGAGCGGCACGCTCGCAGCGTCGCGCCGCAGATGGAGTGACCACCAGATGCTCATGCTCCAGCCTCCCGGCCGCGGCTCGACATACCGTTACCTATTGCCCCGCGTGCCCGGCCGTAAGCACAGCGTTGACGGCTCACCGTCCGATCGGCGGATGTGACGGCCGGGAAATCGGTGTATGGGCGGGCCGCCGGTGACGGACCGCGGCCTTTCGGATGCATGCGGACGTACCGCATCTTGTGGACCTGCCGTACGGCGCCCCGGGGGCCAGTGCGATGATGAGGCCACCATGGCTGTCCCCCCTCCGCGCGCGACGTGCGCCGGACGCGATCTCAGGATGCTGCGGGCCGCGGTGTTCGCCGCGGTCTGCGTCGTGCTGGCCGCGGCCGGTCACGCGGTGGCCTCCTGCGCCGCGGTGCCCCTGTGGACGCTGGGCGCGGGCTTTGCGGGGACGCTGGCCGTGGTGGCGCCGCTCGCCGGGCGGACGCGTTCCCTGCCGGGGATCGCGGCCCTGCTCGCGGCGGGCCAGACCGCGCTGCACGTCCTGTTCGGGCTGGGGCAGAAAGGAGCGGGCGGGACGCCCGCGGGGCCGGTGGGCTCCGGGTCCGTCCTGTCCGACGCCGAGCTCGTCCAGCAGGCGGCGCGGTATGTGTGCGGGGCCGGCGTCGGGGCGATCAGCCCGGCCCAGGCCCATCGGATACTCGTCGAGGCGCGCGTCTACGACGGCGGTGCGGGCACGGGCGCCGCGCACCACTCGGCAGACGCCCTGGCCGCCCACGGTCCGGCCACGCTGCTGCCGTCCCTGACGATGCTGCTCGTCCACGTTCTCGCCGCTCTCGCCGCGGGCTGGCTGCTGCGCCGCGGCGACCTGGCCCTGCTGCGGCTGCTCGACCTGTCGGCGCACGGAGTCGCCGAGAAGGCGCTCATGGGGTCCCTGCGCGCGGCGCTCGCGCTGGTGCGTGCCCTGTGCGCCGGGCTGCCGCCCGCGCCCGACGCGATCCCCCGTTTCCGGCGGACCGCCGACCTCACGCCCCCCATCCCCCGCACCACCGCACTCCAGCACACGGTGATCCGCCGCGGTCCGCCGGCGGCCGCCGCGTTCGCCCTCGCTGCCTGACACGACGCGGCCACCGGCTCACCGAACGGATTCCGACGCGGGGAGCGGCCGCCGTCGTGCGGCACGCACGCGCGCCCGTCCGCCGGGAACACCGCCACACCGCTGGTCCCGTGGTCCCGCCGTGCACGCGCATCCCTCCGACATCGGACATCCTCGACAAGGAGTGCATCCTTCATGAAGGCTTCCCGCCTCGCTGCCGTCGCCGCCCTCGCCGGTCCGGCCGTCCTCCTCCTGTCCGCCCCCGCCTTCGCGCACGTCAGCGTGCAGCCGGAGGGCGCGGCGCCCAAGGGCGGCTACGCGACCATCGGCTTCAAGGTGCCCAACGAGCGCGACAACGCCTCCACCACCAAGCTCGAGATCGTCTTCCCGACCGACCACCCGCTGGCCTCCGTGATGCCGCAGCCGGTGGACGGCTGGAAGATCGAGGTCACCAAGTCCAAGCTGGACAAGCCGCTCGAGGTGCACGGCAGGAAGATCTCCGAGGCCGTCAGCAAGGTCACCTGGACCGCCGACGGCAAGGGCATCGAACCCGGCTACTTCCAGAAGTTCCCGGTCTCCGTGGGCACCCTGCCCGAGGACACCGACCGGCTGGTCTTCAAGGCGCTCCAGACGTACTCCAACAAGGAGGTCGTACGCTGGATCGAGGTGCCGCAGGAGGGCCAGGAGGAGCCGGAGAACCCGGCGCCGGTGCTGGAGCTGACCGAGGCCTCGGGCCACGGCCACGGCACGTCGGCCAAGAACGCCGAGGACACCAAGGACGCCGAGCCCGCCGCCCGGAACACCGCCGCCGACTCCTCGAAGAGCGGCAGTGACACCGTCGCCCGTGTCCTCGGCGTCGTCGGCATTCTCGTCGGCGCCGCCGGTGTGGCCTTCGGCGTACTCGCCGGCCGCAAGCGGACCGCCGCCTGACCCGGTCATCCGTCGGCGCCCGGGGGGCCGTGCGACGTCCGCGCACGCCCCCCGGTGCGCGCCGGAGTTCTCACATCTGGGACATTTTCCTATGCGCAAGAAGACATTCGCGGTGGCCGCGCTGCTCGCCGCCGTCACGATGCCCCTGTCCGCCTGCGGCAGCGGCGAGGACAGCAAGAAGCCCGTCTCCGTCGTCTCCGAGGACACCTCGCGGAAGGCCGCGACCGTTCTCGACACCCCGTTCGAGAAGCCCGATCTGGTCCTCACCGACACCCGCGGCAGGACGTACGACCTCCGCAAGGAGACCGCCGGCCGTCCGACGCTGATCTACTTCGGCTACACGCACTGCCCCGATGTCTGCCCGCTGACGATGAACAACATCGCGGTCGCCGTGAAGAGCCTGCCCAAGGCCGAGCAGGACAAGCTGCGCGTGGTGTTCGTCACCACCGACCCGGACCGCGACACCCCGGCCGAGCTCGGCAAGTGGCTCAAGATGATCAACGCCGACTTCGTCGGTCTGACCGGTGACTTCGACACCATCCAGGCCGGCGCGCGCACCCTCGGCATCTCCATCGAGCCGACCACCAAGGACAAGAACGGCAAGCTCGTCTCCAACCACGGCACCCAGGTGGTCGCCTTCTCCCCGAAGACCGACGCCGGCTACGTCCTGTACGGCGAGGACGCCACCGTCGAGGACTACACCAAGGACCTCCCCAAGCTCGTCAAGGGTGAGAAGCCATGAGGCGACCCGCACCGGCGGCCGCGCTCCTGGCCGCCGCCCTGACCGGAACGGTTCTGCTCACCGGCTGCGGCGACTCCGGCGGCGGGAAGGCCGAGCTGTCCGTCCACTCCGCCTACATCCCCCAGCCCGTCTCGGACTCGCTGGCGGCCGGCTTTCTGACCATCGAGAACAAGGGCGACGCCGCCGACCGGCTCACCTCGGTCACCAGCGCCGACGCGGGCCAGGTCACCGTGCACGAGACCGTCGACGGAACGATGAGGGAGGCCGGCCCCCTCACCGTCCCCGCCCATGGACGGCTCGTCCTCGAAAGCGGCGGCCACCATCTGATGTTCGAGAAGCTGAAGCGCAGGCTCCGTCAGGGCCAGACGGTCACCGTCGAACTGCACTTCGCGAAGTCCGGCGACCTCGAGGTCGAGGTGCCGGTGAAGGCGGCCACGTACCGCCCCACGACCGAGCACGGACACTGACGGAGGAACCCCTTGCCGCAGACCATCGCCTCCCGCGTCCGGAACCTGGTACTGCTGCTCCTGGCCGTCACCGGGACGCTGTTCGCCGGGGCCGCCCCGGCCTCCGCGCACGCCGCGCTGACCGGCAGTGATCCCCAGCAGGGGGCGGTGGTCGACGAGGCGCCCGGCCGGGTGTCGCTGACCTTCTCCGAACAGGTCGCCCTGAACGACGACTCGCTGCGCGTGCTCGATCCCCGGGGCAACCGTGTCGACACCGGGAAACCCTTCGAGGCCGGGGGGACGACCTACGCCGTGCCGCTGCGCGGAGGCCTGCCGGACGGCACCTACACCGTCGTCTACCAGGTGGTCTCGGTCGACAGCCATCCCGTCGGGGGCGCCTACACCTTCTCCGTCGGCGCTCCCTCCAAGACCTCCGTCACGGTCGGCGGCCAGGAGGCGGGCGGCGGAGTCGTCGGCGCGCTCTACGGGCTCGGACGGTATGTGTCGTACGCCGGCTTCATCGTCCTGGTCGGCGGCTCCGCCTTCGTCCTGGCCTGCTGGCGGCGCGGTGCGGGGGTGCGGCCCGTCCAGCGGCTCGTCGTCTCCGGCTGGGTCACCCTCACCGCGGCCACGCTCGTCCTGCTGCTCCTGCGCGGCGCCTACACCACCTCCGGAAAGGCCGCGGACATCCTCGACCTGACCCTCCTCGGGCAGGTCCTCCAGACCAAGACGGGCGCCGCACTGGTCTCCCGGCTGCTGCTGCTCGCCGCGGCGGCCCTGTTCGTCGCGGTGCTCTTCGGGACGTACACCCGTCCCTCGCCCACCGCCCCGGACGACGGCGCCGCGCACCGGCCGGACGGTCCGCCTCCGTCCTCGCCCTCCTCCTCGTCCACCGCGTCCGGCTCGAAGGACGAGGAGGACACACGCGACCCGGCCCTCGGGCTCGCGATCGGCGGAACCGCGATCGCCGTCGGGCTCGCGGCCAGCTGGGCCATGTCCGAACACGCCTCGACCGGGCTCCAGCCGGGTGTCGCGATGCCCGTCGACGTCCTCCATCTGCTCGCCATGGCCACCTGGCTCGGCGGGCTCGTCGCCCTCCTCGTCGCGCTGTACGGGACGTTCGATCAGGCCCCCGTCGAGACCGCGGCCGTACGCCGCTTCTCCCGTCTCGCCTTCGGCTCCGTCCTCGTCCTGATGGCCACCGGGATCTACCAGTCCTGGCGCCAGACCGGCTCCTGGCAGGCGCTCACCGGCACCCGCTACGGCCAGCTGCTCCTGATCAAGATCGGTCTGGTGGTGCTGCTGGTCGGCCTCGCCTGGGCCTCCCGCCGCTGGACGGGACGGCTGGCGGAGACGGTGACCGCAAGGGCGGCGGTGACGACGCGCACCAGGGTCCCGGCGACCGTGGGCGGGGACACCGGTGGGCACGAGGACACCGGGCCCACTGCCGGGACCGACGCCCGACCGGAGGACCCGGAGGACGGGGAAGACGCGGGAGCCGCGGGCGACAAGGAAGAAGACAGGAAGGAAGACAGGAAAGAAGAGGGGGACGAGGAGAAGTCCGGGGCCGCCGAGGCCGCGGGCACCGGGAACGGGACCACGGAAGCCGGCGGCAGGGCGGCCGGCACCGGAAAAGCGACGG
>NZ_MUME01000331.1 GCF_002155915.1 Streptomyces thermovulgaris
ACCCCCGTGCCCGGTCCGGCCTGAGCACCACGGCCTGCACCTGAGCCCATGGCCTGTAGGGGGTGCCCCCACAGATCAACTCCCCATTGTGTTGGTCACATACATAGGTGTGGCGTGGCGACCTCCCTACTGTTTCCGGCCATGACAAGCGAATTCCTTGCTCCCACCGCCCGCTCGGCGCTTCCGGGTGCCGACGCGGATCCGGTGTCCCGGGCCGCCCTGGTCACCGGCGACGGCCGGGGAGCCGACTGACGCCCCGGCTCCTTGTGACGCCCCGCACCACCCCTGTCCCTGCCCCCGTCCCCACGACCGGCGGCCCCACAACTGACCCCATAACCGGCCCTCCCACGACCGGCCCCTGTCCGTCCTCACGGCCGCCCTCCACGTCCGTCCCCGCACCCGCACCAGAGAACCGGTGAACCCATGACCGAGACCGCAACCGTCAAGCCGGGCGAGCCCCGCTCCGGCGGCATCGCCCGCATCGTCAGTGCGAGCCTGATCGGCACCACGATCGAGTGGTACGACTTCTTCCTCTACGGCTCCGCCGCCGCGCTGGTGTTCAACACCCTCTTCTTCCCGACCGGCGACCCGCTGGTGGGCACGCTGATCGCGTTCGTCACCTATGCGATCGGGTTCCTGGCCCGGCCGCTCGGCGGCGTGGTCTTCGGGCACTTCGGGGACAAGATCGGCCGCAAGAAGCTGCTGGTGCTCAGTCTGCTGATGATGGGCGGCGCCACCTTCGCCATGGGCCTGCTGCCCACCTACGGCACCATCGGCGTCGCCGCCCCGATCCTGCTCACCGTCCTGCGTCTGATCCAGGGCTTCGCCCTGGGCGGCGAGTGGGGCGGCGCCGTGCTGATCGTCTCCGAGCACGGCGGCCCCGAGCACCGCGGCTTCTGGGCCTCCTGGCCGCAGTCCGGGGCTCCCGGCGGCAACCTGCTGGCCACCGGTGTCCTCGCACTGCTGGCCGCCGTCCAGTCCGAGCAGACGTTCCTGTCCTGGGGCTGGCGCATCCCGTTCCTGCTCTCCGGCATCCTGGTCGTGATCGGACTGTGGATCCGTGTCTCGGTGTCCGAGTCACCGGTCTTCCTCGCCGCCCAGGCCAAGGCGGAGGCGGAGGCCGCCAAGGGGGTCAAGGAGAAGGCTCCCGTCGTCGAGGTCTTCCGCCGCAGCTGGCGCGAGGTGCTCGGGGCCGTCGGCGTCCGGTTCGGCGAGAACATCTCCTACTACATCCTCACCTCCTTCGTGCTGGTCTACGTCACCACCCACCTGGACCTGCCGAAGAGCACCGCGCTGAACGCCGTCCTGATCGGCTCCGTCGTCCACTTCTTCACCATCCCGCTGTGGGGGGCGCTCTCCGACCGGCTCGGCCGCAGGCCCGTGACCCTGATCGGCTCGGGCGGCATGGCCGTGTGGGCGTTCGCCTTCTTCACCCTGGTCGACTCGGAGTCCTTCGCCGTGATCACCCTGTCGGTCACCGTGGGCCTGCTGCTCCACGGCGCGATGTACGGGCCGCAGGCCGCCTTCGTCTCCGAGATGTTCGACACCAGGGTCCGCTACTCCGGGGCCTCCATGGGCTCCCAGCTGGCCTCCATCGTCGCCGGCGCCCTCGCCCCCATCATCGCCGTCGAGCTCCTCAGGAGCTACGACTCCTCGACGCCCATCGCCCTGTACCTCTCCTTCGCCGCGGTGGTCACCACCCTCACCGTCGTCGCCCTCCGGGAGACCCGCGGCCGTGACCTGACCCGCCCGGCGGCGGACTCCGTGCCGGCCCCGCGGGCGCAGGAGGCGCCGATCGCCCGTACCGACCCGGCCTGACAGCGGCCACCGGGTGCGGTCCGCCCTGCCGGAGAAGTGCTCCGAGCAGGCACGGGCGGACCGCACGGGCCATCCCCCGTCCCCGGCCCGCGCCGGAGACGGGGCCGCGCTCTCCGCCCTGTTCGGCACACGCATTCGGCACGTGGATTCGACACACGAACGACCTGACTCCGCCCGGACGAACCCCGGGACGTCGTTCGCGCAACACCCTTCCCCAACAAGTCGGTTGTGATCGCCGAACCGTCCCTCACCGGCATTCTTCGTTCAGCGGACGTCACTCCTGAAGACCTTCCCTCGAACACCGGGACGCGCCCCTACGGTGCGGTCACCGGACGGGACGGCGGCGGCCGCCGTGCCCAGCCGCCAACCGCATCGACAACCGAGTGGGGAGGCCACCCATGGCAAATGTGGAAGTGTCGCTGAAGGAAATGATGACCGCGATCGAGGGAGCGCTGGGCGCGGCGGTCGTCGACTACACCAGCGGAATGGCCCTGGGAACCCTGGGCGGGGGCAAGGACCTGGACCTGACCGTCGCGGCGGCGGGGAACACGGACGTCATCCGCGCCAAGGTCCGCACCATGGAGCAGCTGGGCCTGCAGAGCCAGATCGAGGACATCCTGATCACGCTCACCGGCCAGTACCACCTGATCCGCCTGGTCACCGGGCGCAGCGGCAACGGCCTGTTCCTCTACCTCGTCCTGGACAAGAACCGCTCGAACCTGGCGATGGCCCGCCACCAGCTCAAGCGCATCGAGGAACAGCTCGAGATCTAGGCACCTTCCGCGCCCGGCCGACGCGTGCCCACGATGTGAAGACTTCTTCAAGTCACCACATCCACAAGATGTCAAGTCGTGGATGCACCCGGCCGGGGGCGAGAAGGATCGGCTGTGCACGGCGCATTCCGCGGCGGCGCTCCTCGGGGTGCCGTCGCCCCTTGGGACCATCCTCGACGCGGCAGGGAGCGAGCACGCATGCAAGTCCCCCTTTACCAGGCCAAGGCGGAGTTCTTCCGCATGCTCGGACACCCTGTGCGCATCAGGGTCCTGGAACTGCTCCAGCACGGTCCCGTGCCGGTGCGGGACCTGCTCGCCGACATCGAGATCGAGCCGTCCAGCCTCTCGCAGCAGCTGGCGGTGCTGCGGCGGTCCGGCATCGTCGTGTCCACCCGGGAGGGGTCCACCGTCCGCTACGCACTCGCCGGCGGCGACGTCGCCGAGCTGCTGCGGGCGGCCCGGCGCATCCTCACCGAACTCCTGGTGGGCCAGAACGAGCTGCTCGCCGAACTCCGCCAGACCGACGACGGCCGCACCGCCCCGGCCACCCTGCCCACCGGCACCGGCCCTTCGTAGCATCCGGTCGGCATCGAGGGCCGGGCGGGTCGCCTCCGTGGAGTCCCTTGCGCGGCCGGCCCGTTCGACGACGGAGCCCTCCACTCGGTCGTCACCCCGCCCGGCGGTCGAGTGGGGGTGCCGGTCCAGCCGCCGTCGGCCGGCCCGCCGGCGTCGCCCCGGGCGTCGTCGGCGTCAGCCGACCTCGAGGGGGAGGGCCGGGTCGGCGGCCCACTCGGTGAGGGAGCCGTCGTAGACGGCGACGTCGGGACGGCCGAGGAGGGCCAGCTGGAAGGCCAGGGTGGTGGCGGCGATGCCGCTGCCGCAGTACGTGACGACCTTCTTGGACTCGTCCAGGGTCCCGGCCTCGTCGAGGAGCCCGCGGATCTCGTCGGGGTCGTGGAGGAGGCCGTCGGAGTCGGCGAGGTCGGGGAAGGGGACGTTCGTGCTGGAGGGAATGCGGCCCGGCCGGGCGCAGGTCCTGCGGGTACCGGCGAAGGTGGGACGGTCGAGGCAGTTCACCAGCTGGACGCCCGGGTCGCCGATCGCGGCGAGGACCGTGTCCTTGTCGGCGTGGAGCTCGGGGCGGCGCCGGGCGGTGAACACGGCGGGCTCGTTGGACTCCACGCCGCTCCTGACCGCGTGGCCCGCCCGGGTCCAGGCGGCGAGGCCGCCGTTCAGCACCGACACGTCGTCGAAGCCCTCGTACCGCAGGTTCCACCACAGCCGGGTGGCCCAGATGTTCATGCCCTGGTCGTAGACGACCGCATGGGTGCCGGGGCCGATGCCGAGGGCGCCGATCCGGGCGGCGAAGGTCTCGCTGTCGAGCGCGGTGAACATGGTGGCCGCCTCGGGGTCGGCGAGATCGTGCAGCAGGTCGGCGAAGACGGCGCCGGGGATGTGGGCCTTCTCGTACGCCCGGCGGCCCGATTCGAACTCGTAGTAGCCGTCGCCCTCGGGCTGGGTGAGGAAGGTGGTGGCGTCGAGGATCCGGAGCGCGGGGTCCTCGAGGCGCTCGTGCAGCCAGGCCGGGTCCACCAGCAGGGGAGGGGACATGTGTGCCTCCTTGTTCGTGCAGCCCCGGCAGGGCACCGAGGCACCCTGCACATGCACTCTTTGTGCAGTATGTCCCATCCTGCTTCTTCCGGAGATGCCCGGACGGCTCGCAAAGCCCGGTCTCGCCCGTGGCCGTGCGGGTGCGCCTCCGGCCGGGCGGAGGGCCGACCGGGCGAACCGGACGGAAAAATGCGCCGCCCGGTGCCCGGGTCCGGTCGACGCCGGCCGCACTACACCGAGTTCGCGTCGGCGATGGATGCTTCGAGTGCGTGGGTGAGGGTGGTGGCGTCGTGGGGGCCGGTGTGGCGGTGGTCGTTGACGAAGAAGGTGGGTGCGCCGCTGGCGCCGCTGGCTTCGGCGCTGGCGACGTCGGCGCGGATCCGGGCGGCGGTGGCCTCGGACTCCAGATCGCGCAGGAAGACCTCGATGTCCAGGCCGGCCTGGACGGCGTAGCTGATGATGTCCTCGAACTCCAGGCGGTCCTGGTGGGCGAAGAGCAGTTCGTGCATCTGCCAGAAGCGTCCCTGGGCGTCGGCGGCGACGGCGGCCCGGGCGGCCAGCTCGGCGTGCGGGTGGACGTCGGGCAGCGGCAGGTGCCGGTAGACATAGCGCAGCCGGTCGCCGAAGTGCTGCCGCAGCTCCTGGGCCACCCCGGTGGCATGCGCGCAGAACGGGCACTCGTAATCGCCGTACTCCACCAGCGTCAGCGGCGCGTCCACCGGACCTTGGATGTGATCCCTGCCCGGGTCGACGGGCCGGTCCAAAACGCGCGGCAGGTCGGCGTCGGCCTGGCCGCGCAGCAGGGCGGTCAGCCGGAAGACCACCCACCCCAGCAGCGTGGCCAGCACCGCCGCCAGCAGCACCCCGACGGTGGCCGGGGCCAGCAGCGGGGAGCCGTCGAAGGCCAGCGAGGCGATCAGCAGCGAGA
>NZ_MUME01000332.1 GCF_002155915.1 Streptomyces thermovulgaris
GGTGGGGAGAGATCGGGGCGGAGGTGTGCGTGTCCGGGGCGGAGGTGTGCGTGTCGCGATCCGGCCACGTCCGCCCGCCGCCGGTCGCGCTGTTTCTCGTCCCCTGTCCGTCTCCTCCTCTCTCCCCGGGGTTCGTGCCGCCATACCCCTGCCACCGATACATTTCCCCAGGTCACCGACGGTCTCTTGCCGGAAGCCCCGCCTCCGAGGTCACCCGAACGGGTTCTTGCGCTTGCGGCCGCCTGACCGGAGCGACCGTCGAATCCCGGTCGCAAAAAGGGAATTGAGGCTCTCAACGCCACGTCAAGAGCTTTGAGTGAAGCACCGTCACTCTGCTATGAGTAGTCACCATTCGACGTCCGTCCCTCGTGACCGCCGGTGCACTCCGGCAGCCGCAGGAGAGGCGGAGACGTGACCGGATCGTCCGTCTCTGCCGTACCGGGCGAAGCGGGCGGACTGGAGTGGGGGGGGACTTCAGTGGGCGGTCTCTTACGCCGGATGCGGCGCCTGTGGCTCGTACGTTTCCTGTCCACCCCCGAGGGGCTCTGGACGGTTCTCGGCGCGGGCGGTGCCGCGCTCGCCCTCGGTCTCGTACCGGATCTCGTGCAGCTCATCCCCTGGGTGGACGGCAGCCTGCCCGGCATGCTCGTCTGGGCCCTGCTCGGCCTGGTGGTGGTGTCGGTGGCCCAGCACAAGCTGCGGGGGAAGGAGGGCGTCGGCATCGTCCTGTACCTCGGCGGCAACGAGCGGTGGCACCACTCCCGGGTCCAGGCCATGGTCGACCACGCCAAGCGGCATCACGACACATGCTTCGTGGTGGAGCCCTCCTACCTTCTGCAGGGCACCACCGGGATCGACCCGGTGACCATCACCCACCGGGTCGTGCAGGCACGCCTGGAGGAGGCGGCCGGGACGGCGGCGGAGGTGCCCCGCAACGTCTCCTTCTACGTCAACGCCCCCCACCCCCACGCCTACGAACTGGGCAAGATCCTCTGGAACCAGCCCGCCGAGCGCGTACGGGTCTTCACCGAGCGCGGTGAGGACAGTCCCCCGCTGGTCCTCAACGGTTCGTTGATGGGCATGTCGGAGGAGCAAGGGCAGGTCGCCTTCAGGATGCTCCGCCTCGACAGCCGTCTGAAGGAGGCGCCCACCACGGAGGAACTGCGCCTGCTCGAGGAGCAGGTGCTCTCCACGCAGAGGGAGCCCTCACGGCTGGAGGTCCTCGAGGCCGGCCAGGACGACACCGGGTCCCCGGGGCGGCCGAAGCGCCTGGCCCTGATCGTGTCGTTCGAGAACAACGCGATCACCCCGAAGGCGCTCGAGGCCGCCCGGAGCGGCCGCAGCAACAGGTACCGGATTCCCCGCGTCCCGCCCGGGGAGCCGTCCGCGTGCGCGCTGGCGCGAGTGATCACCACACGCGCCGGCAACGTCCCCGACCAGCTCCGCTGCCACGAGGCCCTGGTCCGGCACGTCTTCACCACATGGCGCAAGGACGTGCACGACCACCACATCACCGACACCTGGCTGTTCACCGACGGCCCCACCGGGTTCGTGCTGGCGCTGGGCGCACTGCTCGGGAAGAACGCCACGCTCGTCCCATGGGACGGGGATTCCCAGGCCCGCGGCCGGATCCCGGAGCAGGGACACGGCCCGAACCTCCCAGGAGTGACCGCATGACGTCTTCTTCCGCTCCCGGCCCGAAGCCCGGCCCGCCCAAACCCGGTCCTCCCAGGCCCGCTCCGTCCAAACCCGGCCCTCCAAGGGCGGGAGCCCGGCCGAAGCCCGCTCCTCCGCCCTCTGCTCAGGCAGGGCCGGCGGTTCCGAAACCGGGCCCGCCCCGCACGGGCAGCGGTACGGGAACACCGGGCCCGGCCGGGCGGGCCGCCGCCTCCCCACCCGGGCTCGGCACTCCTCGGTTGCGTCCGTACAAGGAGCCCGTGGTCCGTGAGAAGCAGCCGTCCGTGCCTCCCGAGGGCCGCACCCAGTACGCCGGGTTCGTCAATCCGTACACGTTCGTCCCCCTGCCCGAACTCGACGGCAACACCGCCTTCCGGCGCACCCCGCACCACCACGACCGGCTGGGTCCGGGCCGACTGAGCGGAAGGATCGACGTCGAGCTGACCCTGCGGGCCCCGCTCCTCGTCCGCGGCATCCGCACGGGCGAGGAGGGGTTTCCTCGTCGCAGCCCCGACGGCGGAGGCCCGGCCGTGCCGTTCGTGCCCGGTTCGTCGCTGGCCGGTGCCGTGCGGTCGCTCCACGAACTGATCGCGGGCGGCTGTCTGAGGGTGTTCGACGCCGATTTCCGGCCCGGCTACCGGGACCCGGTCAGGCCCAAGGGCGACGACTGGACCCTCGCCCTGGTCACCGGGGTGGAACACGACGGACGCCCCCGTCTCAGGGTCTGCACACGAGTGGTGTGGGCCAAGGCGAAGGAGCTGGTCGAGCGGGCTCTCGGCGGAGACGCACGGGCGCTTCGCACGGGCGTACGCGTCCACATCTCCGACTGGAAGCGGGAGGGACCGCGCGACCGGGCCCGGGGCAGGGCCATCGAGGAGGTGCGGCAGGGAGACGGATGGGTCGTCCTGGTCGGCGACACCGGCACCCGGACGGAGAACGACGGTTTCTGGTGTGCCGTCGGCGAGCTCCCCGAGGGCCCGGCGGGTTCCCAGTCGGCCCTGCCGACCGAGGAGGCGTGGGAGAACTTCCAGCGGGCCGTCGCCGACGCCGACGAGGTCAGACAGGACCGGCGCGACCGGCGTCGCGGCGCACCGGCCGCCTCCGCTCCCGGGGCCGGTGACGAGCCGGAGCTGGTCGAGGTCCACCACCGGGGCCGGCTGGTCGGCCTCCGCCACCGTGTGACTCCCCGGCTGCTGCCCGGCCAGGTGGTGTGGGTCAGGCGCGGCCGCGGTGCCGAGGACGAGGTCACGGATCTCAGCCTGGCGGAGGTCTGGCGCCACCACGGCCGGTTCAGGGCCGGCGAGCGGGTGCCGGAGGCGTTGCTGCCGTGCGAGGACGTGGACAGTCTCTGCCCGACCTGCCGGGTCTTCGGTTCGGCCGACACCTCGGAGGCGGACGGCCCCGAGCAGCGGCAGGCCTCCTACCGGGGGCACGTCCGCTTCTCCGACGCGTTCCCCACCGGCCCCTCGGTCCCGCGGACGCGGTGGGCCGACCTCCCCCCGCTGGGACGGCCCCGCCCGGGAGCCGGTCAGTTCTATCTGCAGCCGCGCCCGCAGGTGCCTCTTCCGAAGGAGAAGGACGGCGCGTACCCGCTGCGCGAGTGGGGATCCGCCGCGGACGAGACGGGAGGCCCGCCCCGGCGGCTGCGCGGCCGCAAGCAGTACTGGCTGACCGGCAGGGCGGACAAACGCCCGTACTTCCGTGTCCGGTCCGGCACCTGGGAGGGGGAGATGGCCTCCCGCGCGGAGTACGTGGAGGCCGGTCCGGTGTTCTCGTTCTCCGTCCACGTGGACGGTCTGCTGCCCGAGGAGGTGGGCGGGCTCCTGGCCGCGCTCGATCCGTCGCTGCTGTTCGGCGAGGGCACCGGGTACGCGGTCGGCGGCGGCAGGCCGCTGGGGTTCGGGGCCTGCACGGGCCGCATCACCGCGCTGGAGCTCACCGACGCGGCGGGACGCTACACCACCCGCACCGGCTCCAAGGCCCCGTTCGACGCCGAGGAAGCCGTCGCCGCCTTCCGGAAGCGCGTCACCGGGGAGCTTCCGGAGGTGCACGGCACCTGGAAGGCCGTCCAGTCGGTGCTCACCCTGGACCGGGTGCCGTCCGAACAGGTCTGGTACCCCACCGAGCAGCGGCTGATCGACGGAGACATCGCCACCGGCAACCTCGAACCGGGGTTCGCCTTCTGGAAGCGTTCGAAGGGCATTCAGCTGGCCAAGGAGAAAAGGCCCTTGATTCCCCTTCCCGACCCGACCGAGGAGGACCAGACGCTGGCCTGGATGCCCGAAGAGTCTTCCGGTGACGACGCCCCACGGAAAGGCCGCACATGATGACCCGGAAGAAGCTCTACCTCGACGTCTCCGGTGTGCGCATCCAGAGCTACCTCTCCCGCACCACCCATCTGCGCGGCCGGCGCGGCGCGAGCGCGGCCCTGGCCGAGGCGACCCGGCTCGAGGACCAGGAGATCCGTCGTCTGTTCGGCGCCTCGCTCAACACGGAGGCCGGTGAGGCGGACGGCGTCGTCAACCTCGTCCTGGACGCCCCGGACAGCGAGGAGGAGGCCGACCGGCTGGCACGCGACACGGCCGGCCGCGTCTTCCGGCATCTGCGTGCCCGTCTGCCGGCCGCAGAGTTCCAGGCCGTCTGGGCCGTGGACACCAGCTACCTGGACGCCCACCGCACGACCATCGGCCCCCGGCTGCGGGAAGGAGACGTGCTCAGCGACCTGCCGCCCGTCTCGGAGCTCCCCTACGCCCGCATCTGCGAGCGGTGCCATCTGGATCCCGCGAGGGACAGGGTGCATCTCGGCGACGGCGAGAGGCCGTACCTGTGCCCGGACTGCATGATGCGTTTCGCCCACCGGACCCGCGAGGACGCCCGCACCGCCGAGTACGAGCTGCAGAAGAGGCTTGGAACTCCCGCCAGGCCCAAGGAGCTTCCCGAACTGGCCGCCCTGGGCGGGAAGGACACCGACCGCAATCATGTGGCGACGGTGTTCGTCGACGGCAACGCGTTCGGCCACTTCTTCGAGAAGCTCGCGCACCACGGCAGGAGGCTCTCCGCCGAGAGCAAGGCGAGGATCTCCCGGGGCCTGAACCAGGCCACGCGGGACGCGCTCGCCGAAGCCGCAGCCGCTGTCCGCCGGCCGGAGGAGGACGGGGACATGCTGTGCGTCATCCCGTACCTCGTCGGCGGTGACGACGTGCTGCTGTCCCTGCCCGCCGACCGCGCCTGGCCGTTCGTCCGTCACTACCTGCGTTCCTTCACCGAACGCACCAAAGCGGTGCGCGCCGAGGCGGACGTTCCCGGACTGCCCCCGCTGTCCGCGTCGGCCGGGCTGGTGTTCGCCCATCACAAGCTGCCCTTCCACCTGGTCGTCGAGGACGCGGCCTCCTGCCTCGCCGCAGCCAAGAGACTGGTCCATGGAAAGAAGGAGTCGGTGGCGTTCTACGACCACACCGCGGGCCACCCCACACACGCCCTGTGCCTGGCCGACCTGGAGGAACACCAGTCGGATCTCGACGCGCTGACCGCCCTGCCCGAGTCCGGCCGGCACGCCCTCGCGGCACACCTGCGTCACCAGGCTCCCCATGCCGCGGCGGCCACCGAGGCGCATCTGGACCGCCTGGGCCGCAGGGACGTCGTCGAGCCCTTCCTGGCCGACCAGGCCCCCATCGGGCTCCAGCAGGCCCTCGACATCGCGAGGTGGTGGCGTTGACCACGGCTCCTCAGCCGCAGCAGCTCGTCGTCCGGATCGAGTTCCACGGCCCGTTCCGGGTCGGCACCGGCCTGACCCGCCTGGGCGTGGCCACCGTCGACGACGACAATCCGCTGCCCAGCGCCTCACTCAAGGGCCTGATGCGGGCGAGCGCCCGCCGGCTCCTGCCGGACGGCGGCCTTCTGATCGACCAGGTCTTCGGCGCGGCACGCCGGCCGTCGCCCTGGTACTGGTCGGACGCCGTCTTCCCGCACGACGGCGTCACACGCAAACCGCGGGCGCGCATCGCCATCGACGCCGAGCTGGGCGTCGCCCAGGAGAACCACTTGTTCGTCGCGGACGAACACTGGGCCCGCACCGCCGAGTTCACCGTCACCAAAGCCGCTCCGCTGTCACCGGACGAGACCGACGAGCACCTGACCGTCCTCGCGTGCGCCGCCGCGGGGGTCCACTCCCTGGGCGGCGACCGCCGCCGGGGTCTGGGCTGGGTCACCTGCACTCCCCTCGTCCCCCGCCTCGACGACGCCCTGCTCGACCGTTTCGAGGCCCTGCGGGCCCGGACGAGCGCGGCCGCCTCCGCCCGTCCGGCTCCTCCCACTCCCCGTCAGACTTCCTCCACCGCCCGGCAGGAGGCCCACCGTGGTTGAGGTCACCCTGCGACTCGACCAGATCGCCGCCCTGGGCCGCCGGCCCCGGGGCACGGCTCCCGTCGACACCCACCGGCACATTCCCGGCTCCGTTCTGCGCGGCGCCCTGGCCGCCTCCTGGATCGCCCAGTACGGTCCGCCGCAGCAGGCGGACCCGGCCGCCCGCGACCACTTCCTTCGCCTGTTCGAAGGACAGGTGCGCTACGGCCCACTGCTGGACGCCGACTCGGACGTCGTCCCGCTGTCCGTCCTGCGCTGCAAGTACCGGCCGAAGAAGGAGTGCGAGCAGTTCTCCTGCGACCAGGCGGATCCCGGCCGCTCTGCTCGGCAGCCGGAATGCGACACCTGCGGCGGCCGCACCCAGAGCGGCCGCGGCGAGGTCGAGTTCTTCGGCGTCGACGACCACATCGTCCAGGAGACCCACGTACGGCTCGACGAACGCGAACGGGCCGAGGAAGGATTGCTGTTCACCCGACGGGCGCTCAGACCGCGGCGTGACGGTGTCCGCCGTGTCTTCACCGGCCGCATCGTCACCCCGCCCGGGGAACCCGTCGATCCCTGGCTCCTCCAGGCCCGGCCCCTGCGGGTGGGCGGCCGCCGCAGCACCGCCGGCGGCGCCCTCTACGACGCCGAGGACCTCCCGGCCCCGGCGCCCGATCCGGCCTTCCTGGTGACCAAAGGGTGTCTGATCGTACGGCTCATCAGCCCCGCCTTCCTGGTGGACGCCGCGGGACGGCCCACCTCCCGGCCCGACACCGGGCTGCTCTCCGAACTCCTCGGTGTGGACGTCACCCTCGACCGCGCCTGGGTCCGCCGCGAGTCCATCGGCGGCTGGAACACCCTCACCAACCTGCCCAAACCGGCAGAACTCGCCGTCACCGCCGGCAGCGTCTTCCGGCTGGCGCTCGGCTCCACCCCCACGGCCGAGGGCCTGCGCCGTCTCCTCGACCACGGGCTCGGGCTGCGCCGCGCCGAGGGCTTCGGCTGGATCGCGCTGGGGCCGTGGCGCATGCCGCGGCCCGCGGCCGTTCAGCGGACACCGCAGAAGGAGGACATGGCCTCCGGCATCGCACGGCAGGTGCATGACTACCTCTCCGAGGACAGCGCCTGGTACCTGGACAAGCTCCACACCTGCCTCACGCTGCGCCGCCGAGGACAGCAACCGGACCTGACCTTCCTCGAGTCCAAGCGCGCCGAGAAACTGGCCGGTCTCCGGCAGGGCATTCTCGAACGGGACCTGCGCGCACTGGCCACCGGCGACCTCCGCATGCTGGAGAAGGCCGTCGCCGAACTCCAAGCCCGCGTCCGCAAGGAGCGTTCCTGGTGACCGCGTCCCTCCTCCTGGCCCGGATCGTCCTCAGGCTCGACAGCCCGGCCTCCGTGGCGGCACCCGAGCAGCACGACGGTCTCATCGGCACCCTCCGCGAAGTGGCACGCGACGGCTGGGGCGATCCATGGATCCCGCCCAGCTCGCTCGCCGGGTCCTTCCGCGCCCATGTACGGGCCACCTCCGGCCCGGAGACCGAACGCCTCCTCATGGGCTACGAGGAGGAGCACACCACCCAGGGCCGCCCCTCCCCCGTCCGCTTCCTGGGCACACGCCTCGACGAGCCGGCCCTCACCGCACGCACCCGGACCGCCGTCGACCCCCGCCGCGCCGCCGCGGCCACCGGCCTTCTCCACACCCATGAACTGCTGCAGCCCGGCTGCCGGATCACCTGCTGGATCCAGGTCGACGCACCGGAGCACCACCAGACGGTCCTCGACCACCTCGCCACCTGGAACCCCGTCATCGGCGGCGGCCGCACCACCGGCCACGGCACCACCACGACCGTCTCCCTGGACCAGGCCGTCCTGGACCTGACCACCAGGGAGGGCCGCCGCCTCTGGCTCACTCACGGCGGTCCCGCCCTCTTCGAGGCGGCCGCGCTCCGGCCGGTCGCGCTCGAACAGGTGAGGGCCGGCAGGACAGTGCGGGTGCCGGCGTCGGCCCTCACCTGTTCGAGCGCGACCGGCCGGAGCGCGGCCGCCTCGAAGAGGGCGGGACCGCCGTGAGTGAGCCAGAGGCGGCGGCCCTCCCTGGTGGGC
>NZ_MUME01000333.1 GCF_002155915.1 Streptomyces thermovulgaris
CCTTCCCCGACTGGCTGCACACCTACAATCACCACCGCGGACACACCGCGCTGAAAGGCCAGCCACCCGCCAGCCGCGTCCCTAACCTCTCAGGGCAATACAGCTAGGCTGCGTGGTGCACGCCAGGAAGCCACGGCGGCCGGCCGCCCCCGTCCGGGCCGGTCGGGCCGGCCGATGAAGAAACCGCAACAACCGCTGTCCGGCGCATGGACAGGGCAAGTGGTCTAGTCCAGAATGCTCGCAACAAAGTCTCGGAACAGCGCACGCGGCACCGCCCGCGCACAACGGACGCGCTCATGAGCCTCCGCCTTCTCCGCACAGGAAGGCGGACCGAGGACCCGGAGTTCTCTGCCCTGACTGCTCCGGTTCCTCGACCTTCGGCCGGTCGGGACCGCACACCCTACGGCCGATGATGCTCCGGGCTGCGGTGCCGGGAGGGTTGAGGGTCCCTCTCAGGCGCCGCGGCCCGCGGGTGTTCCCGCAGCCGCCGGAGCCGTACGCCGCGGTACGCGTCCGTACGGTTTCGGAACCGCGCAAACGCACGAGTACGCTCGCACTCGTGCCCTCCATGAACGAACTCGTCCGCCAGCACACCGCCCTCGACGACTCCGACCTCGAGTGGCTCCATCTGCTGGTGTCGGAGTGGCAGCTGCTCTCCGACCTCTCCTTCGCCGACCTGGTCCTGTGGATCCCCACCCGTGACGGCACCCGCTATGTCTCCGTCGCCCAGATGCGGCCGAACACTGGTCCGACCTCCTACCAGAACGACATGGTCGGCCATCTCGTCCCGCGTGGACGCCGCCCGATGCTGGACGTCGCGTTCGACGAGGGGCGGATCGTGCGCGAGGGCGATCCGGAGTGGCGCGAGGAGGTCCCGGTCCGCGTCGAGTCCATCCCCGTACGGCGGGAGGACCGCGTCCTCGGCGTCATCGCGCGCAACACCAACCTGCTGACCGTGCGCACCCCGAGCCGCCTCGAGCTGACGTATCTGCAGAGCGCCTCGGACCTGGCGCAGATGATCGCGGCCGGAGCGTTCCCGTTCCCCGACCAGCAGGCCGACATGGACGTCGCACCGCGGGTCGGCGACGGACTGATCCGGCTGGACGCGGACGGCATCGTCCAGTACGCCTCGCCCAACGCCCTGTCCGCCTACCACCGTCTCGGCCTCGCCTCCGACCTCGTCGGCCACCACCTGGGCGAGACCACCGCCGAACTCGTCCCCTCCCTGACCCCGGTGGACGAGGCACTGGTGAAGCAGGCCAGCGGCTGGGCGCCCCGGGAGTTCGAGGTCGAGGCCAATGGCGGAGTGATCCAGTTCCGGGCGATCCCGCTCAAGCCCAAGGGCACACGCATCGGTTCCCTGGTGCTGCTGCGGGACGTCACCGAACTGCGCCGCCGCGAGCGGGAGTTGATCACCAAGGACGCGACGATCCGGGAGATCCACCACCGGGTGAAGAACAACCTGCAGACGGTGGCGGCCCTGCTCAGGCTCCAGGCCCGGCGCATCGACTCCGAGCGCGGCCGGGAGGCGCTGGAGGAGGCGGTGCGCCGGGTCGGGTCGATCGCCATCGTCCATGAGACGCTGTCGCAGAACCTGGACGAGCGGGTGGAGTTCGACGAGATCGCCGACCGGGTCCTGGCGATGGTCGCCGAGATCTCGCCGGGCAAGGTGACCGGCCGGCGCAGCGGGCGCTTCGGCATCCTGGACGCCGAGGTCGCCACCCCGCTGTCGATGGTGCTGACCGAGATTCTGCAGAACGCCCTGGAGCACGGCTTCCGCGAGGGCGACACGGGCACCGTGGAGGTCTCCGCGGTCCGCGGCGGCACCTCGCGCGACACCCGTCTGCTCGTGACCGTCCAGGACGACGGAGTGGGCCTGCCCGAGGACTTCGACGTGCACAGCTCCGGCAACCTCGGCCTGCAGATCGTGCGCACCCTGGTCGAGGGCGAGCTGGGCGGCACCTTCGACATGGTGCCGGCGCCGGAGCGCGGCACACGGGTGATCCTCGACATCCCGGTGCGGGCGCACAAGTGACGCACAGCAAAGACCCCGGACCGGGATGCGGTCCGGGGTCGGTCGCTCGTTGCGGCTCGTGTGCGCACCGGAGTACTGCGCGCTGCGGCTCGGGGGCGGGAAGTGCGTACGCGCTGTACGCGCCGCCAAGCTCAGGCTGTCAAGTGGAGTGGCCGCGGTCAGGCGGAGGCCTGACGGGCCCGGTTGCGAGCGGCACGGCGCTTCATCGCGCGGCGCTCGTCCTCGCTGAGACCACCCCAGACGCCGGAGTCCTGGCCGGTCTCAAGCGCCCACTGCAGGCACTGCTCGATGACCGGGCAGCGACGGCAGACGGCCTTGGCTTCCTCGATCTGCAGCAGCGCAGGACCGGTGTTGCCGATGGGGAAGAACAGCTCGGGGTCTTCCTCGCGGCAAACGGCGCTGTGACGCCAGTCCATGGCTGCTACCTCTCTTGGTGTCGTGCAGGTTGCTTGTGAATGTGAACGCTTTCACGAATCCCTCGACAAACGAAGGGCCGACTACCAGGTTCCCTGGCGTGGTCCTGTGGGTTGAAGAGGGGTTCCGGGTGATCTCCGAGGCCCGTGTGGCGGGCCGTCCCGATCGCCACGTAGAGACTCGCAAACCTCGGCGGCGGATACAACCCCTTCCGGAAAGTTTTTTTTGATTCTTCGGTGTCGACTAGGTCACAGCCATACTTCCATGGGGTGGATCCTGGCCTAAACGTTCGACTGCAAGGACTTTGGACCCTTCCACTCACACAATCACACGCAGTGCACGGCGAACGCCTGTGAACGTCACGCTCTTGCGGAGTCCCAGGTGGTCACCGTCCATCTGAAGGGGCAGTGGCACCTTCGAATGCAAGGTGAAGCTGCTCAAGTCGTGCAGGGAGACGGCATGCCTGCCCCGGGGTCCGCGCTCGGGGGACGAAGTGAGCAACTGAGTCCCATACCGGGCAACCGCGGCGGTGGACAGACGGCTGAGACCGAGTACGTCAAGTCCCTTGTCGAACGAGGCCTTGGGCGACGTGTACAACGGACGATTCCCCAGATACGTCCACGGTGAGGTGTTCGACACTATGGCCACCACCAGATCGGTGACCGGATCCTCCCCGGGGCGCTCCAGAGTGATCGTCCCGTTGCGCCGGTTCGGCTCGCCGAGGAACTGGCGGACCACCTGCCGTACGTACAGGGCGTGCGTGGACTTCTTGCCGCGCTCGCGCCGCTGCTCCACCCGTCCGACCACGCCCGCGTCGAAGCCGAGGCCGGCGTTGAAGGTGAACCAGCGGTCCGGGACGGCCGCGTCGTCGGTGCCCGGCGTTCCCGAGGTGAGGCCCAGGCCGACCGTCCGCTCGCTGCCGGTGCGCAGGGCGTCCAGGAGCGCGCCGGTGGCCTCCACGGCGTCGTTGGGCAGCCCCAGGGCACGCGCGAAGACATTGGTGGAACCGCCGGGGACCACGGCGAGGCGGGGCAGCCGCTCGGGGTCGGGGCCGCGGTGCAGCAGGCCGTTGACGACCTCGTTGACCGTGCCGTCGCCGCCGAGGGCCACGACCAGGTCGACGTCGTCGCTGTCCGCGGCCTGCCGGCCCAGGTCGCGGGCGTGACCGCGGTACTCGGTGGTGACCGCCTCCAGCTTCATCTCGCTGGCGAGTGCGTGGATCAGCACATCGCGCGTTCGTGCGCTTGTGGTGGTTGCCGCCGGATTGACCACGAGAAGTCCACGCATGGGGTGCAGCGTACCTACCGGGTGGTACCCGGCCCATACCGAGGAGGGAACGAGGCGGGAATCGAGAGGGGAACGAGGCGGGGACGGCAAGGATCCGGCCGCGGGCCCGCACACGGGGAACCGCGCCTCGAGGGCTACCCTGCTGGGGTGAGCAGCGAGCAGAAACCCTCCCGAAAGACCACGGACACGGACACCGCCGGCCCGCGCCCGCGGCGGCTGGCCTGGGCGGCGGCGCTGGCCGCGCTGGAGGGGCTCGCACTGCTCGCGGGCGGGCTCTGGATGCTCGTCCTCGGCGCCACCGGTGAGGGGGGCGACCGGCAGAGCGGCGTCACCGGCGGCATCACGCTGCTGCTGCTCGCGCTGCTGCCGCTGCTCGCCGCCCGGGGGCTGCTGCTGCGCCGCAGCTGGAGCCGGGGACCGGCGGTCATCACACAGATCCTGGCGCTGCCCGTGGCCTACAGCCTGCTGCAGGCCGACAGCGTGGCCATCTGGGCCGGCGTCGCGCTCGCCGTCGTGGCCGTGACCGCGCTGGTGCTGCTGGTGCACCCGGCGACGACCCAGGCCCTCGGCATCAAGGGTCCGGGCCGCACCCGGGAGACCGAACGCCGCTGACCGGACGAGGGCGACCGCACGAGGGCGCGGCGGCAGCCGCACGGCAGGGCGGCACGCTCCGCCCGCCTCGCTACTCCTCCACCAGCAGCTTCTCCCGCAGCTGGGCCAGGGTGCGGGCCAGCAGCCGGGACACGTGCATCTGCGAGATGCCGACCTCCTGGGCGATCTGCGACTGGGTCATGTTGCCGAAGAAGCGCAGCAGCAGGATCCGCTTCTCGCGCGGCGGGAGGTCCTCCAGCAGCGGCTTGAGCGACTCGCGGTACTCCACGCCCTCCAGAGCCTCGTCCTCCGCGCCGAGGGTGTCGGCGACCGCGGGGGACTCGTCGTCGGTGTCCGGGACGTCCAGGGACAGGGTGGAGTAGGCGTTGGCCGACTCCAGGCCCTCCAGGACCTCCTCCTCGGAGATGGCCAGCTTCTCGGCCAGTTCGTGCACCGTGGGGGAGCGGCCGTGCAGCTGGGACAGCTCGGCCGTCGCCGTGGTGAGCGCCAGACGCAGCTCCTGCAGCCGGCGCGGCACACGGACCGCCCAGCCCTTGTCCCGGAAGTGCCGCTTGATCTCGCCGACGACCGTCGGGGTCGCATACGTCGAGAACTCCACGCCGCGGTCCGGGTCGAACCGGTCG
>NZ_MUME01000334.1:0-5493 GCF_002155915.1 Streptomyces thermovulgaris
GGGGCGAGGGGCGGGATCGCCCTCGGGCGCCGTCGGCACACGCTTCTGTCCGGCCCGCAGCGGGCCTCGGGGCTCCGTGGCCGGGGACCCGGCGGGGAACGGACTGCCCGGCCGCTCCCGCGGTGATCCACGGCACGGCACCACGGCATGACAGGACGGGACGGGAACCGGATCGCACACCGGTCCGCCCGGAACGTCTCACGGGCGCGGCAGGACCCCGCCGCCCTCACGGCCGGTCGCGTCGGCGGGCGGCACGGGCACGGTGACCCGACGCCCCGTCAGGGCTGTCTGAGCAAGTGGTTCAACGCCCGCCCGAACACCGTGAGCGCCCCCTGCCGCAGCACCCCGTCGAACAGGCCGGGCAGAAAGCGGACGCGCAGTTCCTCCCGCCACTCCACCCGCGTACGCCCCCCGGGCCCGGGCCGGACCTCGAGCTCGGCCCAGCCCTGCACCACGCGCCCCCGCTTCTCCAGCCGGCACAGCCCCGGCTCCCCGTCGGCCGGCGGGCGCCAGACGGTGACCTCCATCGGGTCGTCGAAGCCCAGGGGGCCGATCCCCGAACGGGCCACGAACACCGTGCCCACCCGGGTCGGCGTGGGGGCGACCTCGGTGATGCGGGTCAGCGGGACCTTCTCGGCATGCCGCGACCACCGTGTGATCCGGCGCCACGCCTCGTCGATGGGCAGCGGCGCAGTGCGCTCGAGGGAGAAGACGACCACAGGACGATCGTAGGCACCCGCCTCCGCCCTGCCGCGCGTTCACCCCCGAGTCACTCCTACGGCCGTATCCTCGCGCCCGCGCCGAGGCCGGAGCCGTCCCGTTCCGGCCGCGTCGGCGCAGGCGTCACCGGGTGTGCCGCCCGCCGGCGGGGCCTGCCCGCCGAACAGGACGCCGGCGCCCGCCGGTTCCGGCACGGTCCGGCGGTCCGGCCGGCCGAAGCAGGGCCGTACCTCTTGCGGGTCAGGGTTCCGTCCACCGGCACAGCAGCCGGAAGACGGCGAACAACGCCACCGGCCACATCACGGCGAAGGCCCAGATCACGGCCGGTGCCGAGGTGACGATCCCGGCCGCCAGCAGGATCATGGAGACCGCCAGCAGCGCCACCACGGTCCATGCCCGGGGCGCGTACGCCACGATCCGGGAGAGGAACGCCCGCCAGCGGCTCCTCTGCTGCGACCGCAGCCGCCGCGCCAGGCGGCGGTCGCGGCTCAGGGCGCGCTCTATCTCGTTCAGGATCCGCTGCTCATGATCAGAAAGTCGGCGTGTCGACACGGTTGCTCCTACGGGGTGCTCCTGGGGGCTCCTCCTGAGGGGGACCGACCTGCCCGAAGTTCCTCACCCGGGTGCCCCTGACGCATCGGGCACTAACCGGCGCGGCCCTGCCGCAGCACCGTCACCAGGTCCTCGGCGCCGTCCCGCCCGGTGCCGCCCGCGAACGCGTCCCGGATCCGCCGTGCGGCCACCCTGCCCGAGGTCAGACACCACTGCCACCAGCGGTCCAGCTCGGCCGCGTCCAACCGTTCGGCGGGCACCAGCGCGGGCCAGTCGCAGGCGCGCGCCTGCGCGGTCACCTTCGCACCGTCCTCGACCGGGTCCACGGCCAGCGCGGGCGTACCGGCGCGCAGTGCGAGCACCAGCCCGTGCAGCCGGTCGGTGACCACCAGATCCAGGCGGACCAGCACGGAGTGGAGCTGCGCGGGCGTGGCGCACAGCCGCCGGTCGTGGGTGCCGAGCCGTGTCTCCAGCTCCAGCCGTGCGCAGTCCTTGCCGTGCAGCCAGCCGGCCACCTCCTTGGCCACCACGTCGTGCCGGCGTGCCTGCCCGTACTCGTACTGCCCCTGGGCGAGCAGCACGCCGACGACCGGCCGCGGCGGCGACGCGGGGGCGTGGGCGGCCAGGTCGAGGGCGGGTCCGGCCCCCGGGGCGTCGCGGGCGATGACATGGTCGAAGCCGGTGACGGCCGCACTGCCGGGATCGATCACCGAGACGCCCACCGCGATCCGCACACAGTGCGCGAACCGGCGGTGCAGCTCCTCGATCTGCGGCCCGTACAGCGGACCGCACACGAACACCAGCCACCCGTACGGCTCATGCGCGGCGGCGTCCAGATGCAGGGCCTCGGGCCGGAAACGGGGGCTCCACGCGACGTCGTACTCGAGCCCCGCCCGCCGCAGCACCTCCTCGACGCGGTGCAGCGCCAGGACGTCCCCGGCGGTCGCCTCGCCGTCCGGGAAGCTGAACCATCCTGTGAGCAGAATCCGTGGCTGCCGCTGTTCCTGGTGCACAGTACGGCCCGAGTGCCCGGACGGCGGCGGGCCAATCACCCCCCGCCGCGCCGCCGCTCGCCCCGTCACGGCCGCACGACCGGCTGCCGCTCCTGCCGTCCCCGGCCGTCACCCGCCCGGCGGCGTCCGCCTGTCACTCGTCCAGCCGCTCGTCGCGCTCCAGGAACAGGTCGACGTCGACGACCCCGTCGTGATGGAACAGCTCGGACGCCAGATGCCCGGTCTCGGCGGTGCCCTCCAGCCGCAGCAGCACCTGGGCGAGCTGCTCCGTGCGGCGGGGCGGCTGCTCCACCCGGACCTGCAGGATGCGGAAGCCGAGCCGGGTGCACACCTCCAGCAGCCGCGGCAGCAGGGCCTGGCCCGTCAGATACGTCAGCCGCACCTCGACCGCGGCGGGCGCGGAGCCGGGGGAGAGCCGGCCCGGCAGCCGGGGGTAGCCGCGGACGACCACGAAGTGCAGCGCGGTGGTCGCCACCGCCAGGATCGGCAGGCCGCCTCCGCAGGCCATGCCCACCGCGCAGGTCAGCCAGACGGTGGCGGCGGTGGTCAGCCCACGCACCGCATCCCGCCGTACGAAGATCAGACCGCCGCCGATGAAACCGATGCCGGAGACGATCTGCGAGGCCACCCGGGAAGGGTCGAACGAGGTGTCCTCCAGGCCGAGCGCACCGGTGAACCCGTACTGGGACACCTCCATCATCAGCGCGCTCGCGACCCCGACCAGGGTGTGGGTGCGCAGGCCCGCGCTCTTCTGCTTCGCCTCCCGTTCCCAGCCGATCAGGCTCGACAGCAGCAGCGCGAGACCCAGTTCGGCGAGCTGACGCAGGCCCTGTCCACTGCTCAGGTCCCACAGCGGAACCGCAAGCCACGGCATGCGTCTCCCTCCGTCACGGTCCCTGCCCTCATTGTGTGGTCGGCGGGCTTCCGGACGGGGTACCCGACGCGGGGAAGTCGAAGGAAGTCGCGGGGGACGCCTCGAAGGAGGGGAGGAAGAGGGGGAGAAGAGGGCGAGAAGGGAGAGGAAGCAGGCGGACGGAGGAGACGCGCGGAGGAGACACGAGGGGAGGGCGGGCGGAGGAAGCGGGGCGGACGGGAGGAGGCGCATGAGGTTCCGGAACCGCGCGCAGGCCGGACGGAAACTGGCCGAGCGGCTGCGTGCCCGGTACGAGGCCGGCGCACTGCCCGACCCCGTCGTGCTGGCCCTGCCCCGTGGTGGTGTGGCGGTGGCCCAGGAGGTCGCGCGGGCGCTCGACGCCCCCCCTGGACGTGGTGGTCGTCCGCAAGATCGGCGCCCCCTTCCAGGAGGAGTACGGCCTCGGCGCGATCGCCGGGAACGACCCCCCGCTCCTCGACGAGGCGGCCCTGCACGACCTCGGCCTGACCGAGGACGACCTCGCCGCCGTGGTGAAGCGCGAACGCGCCGAACTGCGCCGCCGTACCCGGCGCTACCGCGGCGACCGCCCCGCCCCGGACCTGCACGGCCGTACCGCGGTCGTCGTCGACGACGGCCTGGCCACCGGCTCCACCGCCCGCGCCGCCCTGCGCCATGTGCGCAGCCGGGGCCCCGCCCGCACCGTCCTCGCCGTCCCCGTCGGCGCGCCCGAGGCGGTCGAGGCGCTGGGCGAGGAGGCCGACGAGGTGGTCTGCCTTCACCGGCCGACGTCCTTCACCGCCGTGGGCCTCTGGTACGACGACTTCGAGCAGCTGACGGACGACGAGGTCGTGCGGGCGCTGACGCATCACCGGGAGGCATGAGACGCACCCGAGCCGCACCACTGCCGAGACGCGCCCCTCCCGAGGCGCACCACCGACCGCGCGACCACAAAACCGCGTGACCGCGTGACCACCGAGAGGAGAGGCCGTGCCCCGCATGGACCCCGACGAGGCACGCCGGCGGTTCTGGACCGCCCGGGTGGCGCGGCTGGCCACGGTGGACACGGCGGGCCGCCCGCACCAGGTGCCGGTGGTGTTCGCGGCCCTCGGCGACAACGGCGTCGTGACGGCCGTCGACCGCAAGCCCAAGACCACGACCCGTCTGGCACGTCTGCGCAACATCGGGGCCAACCCGTCCGTGTCCCTGCTGGCGGACCACTACACCGAGGACTGGGACCGCCTGTGGTGGGTCCGCGCCGACGGCCGTGCCCGGATCGTGCCGCCCGACACGGCGGACGAGTCCGCGGCGGGGGAGTACGGCACCGCGCTCGCCCGGCTGCTGCGCAAGTACCCGCAGTACCGCGACGCCCCGCCGCACGGCCCGGTGATCGCGGTCGCCGTCCACCGCTGGACGGGATGGCGGGCGGCCCCGTTTGGAACCGCCGGTTCTGGCTACGCGGCGGACAGCCGGAGTGTCCGCAGTCCGCGGAGTCCCGCGGAGCCGGTCCGGGAGGTGCCCATGACCCGGCGAGTACGCGATGTGATGTCGCCCGGCGCGGTGGCCGTCGAGCCGATGACCACGCTGGAACGCGCGGCCCGTGTGATGCGCGAGCAGAACGTCGGCGACGTCCTGGTGGTCTACGACTGCGATCTGTTCGGTCTGCTCACCGACCGGGACATCGTGATCCGGGCCGTGGCCGAGGGCCGCGACCCGCACACCACGGCCGCCGGTTCGGTCTGCACCCGGCCCCCGGTGGTCACCCTGGACCCCGAGGACACCACCGACCACGCGGTCGAACTGATGCGCAAGCACGCCGTGCGCCGGCTGCCCGTCGTCGAACGCGGCGGCTGCCCCGTCGGCATGGTGAGCCTCGGCGACCTCGCCACCTCCGAGGACCCGCACTCCGCCCTGTCGGACATCAGCAGGGCGGACCCGAACCACTGACGGCCCGAATCCGGGGCCCGGTCCCGATGCCCCGAGACGAGCGAGGAGACCCGTGTACGACGAACGCCGCCGCACCGGAACCGAGCCCCGCACCGCCCGCAGCCCCCTCCATCTGCGTCTTGCGCTGAGCGCGGTCTTCTTCCCCCTCTTCCTCGCCGGAACGGTCCTGTTCGCCACCTGGTCCGCCGACTCCGGCCCCCGGGACAGCCCCAGCCCCACGGCCCTCGCCACCCTCGCCGGCATCTGCGCGGCCCTGGCCCTGGTGGCCGTCGTGGACCTCCTGGTCGTCACCCGCCGCCTGCGCGCCCGCCGCAACTGACCCGGACCGGCCGGCCCGCGGGCGTCCTCCACCGTCCCCCGGCGGCCCGGCGGGGGACGGCAGACGAGCGC
>NZ_MUME01000334.1:5510-6034 GCF_002155915.1 Streptomyces thermovulgaris
GGGGCGCGGCTCAGGGATCGAGCTGCGCGGTCACCCGGTCGGAGAAGGCGGTCATCCGGGTGTAGACCCCCGGATAGCCCGGCTCGGCGCAGCCGATGCCCCAGGAAGTGATCCCTGCCAGGACGCCCCCGACGAGCAGGGGACCGCCGCTGTCGCCCTGGCAGGTGTCGACGCCGCCGGAGGGGTGTCCGGCGCACACCATGTCGCTCGCGACGAAGTCGGAGCCGTAGGCGTTCTGGCACTCCGCGTCGGACGTGATGGGCACCGTCGCGGTCCGCAGCTGGTTGGAGGAGGGGCCGTTCACGGCGGTGGTGCCCCAGCCGAGGACACGGGCGGTGGTGCCGGGCGTGTACACGTCGGTGTCGGCGGGGGAGACGTACTTCGCCACCGCGTACGGCATCGGGGTGCTCAGGGTGAGGACGGCCACGTCGCCTCCCCCGGTGGCGCCCAGATACCCCGGGTCGACCCAGATGCGGCTGACCTCGCTGACCGTGCCGTCGGTCCCGTCGAGGAAGGTGCGCCCG
>NZ_MUME01000335.1 GCF_002155915.1 Streptomyces thermovulgaris
AGATCACCGCACGGGCGGGCTTGAGGTCGTAGCCCGCCCGTGCGGTGATCTCCCGGTAGATCTCACGCCGTCCCTCGCGCGTGCCCAGCAGGGACAGCGCCCGGCACACCTCGTCGTAGGAGGATCGCTCGACCGGGTTGGTGGCCAGCGTCTGCGTGCCGTCGGGGGCCGTGACCGATCCGCGCAGCCTGTCCTCTTTCAAGAACCAGGTCAGCACGAAGCCGAGGAGGACGACCGGAGCGGCATAGAGGAAGACGTCGGTGATGGCGGAGGCGTACGCGTGCAGGGCCGCCGGGCGCAGCGCGGGCGGCAGGGCGGCGATGCCGCGCGGGTCGGACGTGAGCGCGTCCACCGAGATCCCCGGCGGCAGCACGACCCCCCGGAACACGCCGGTCAGCCTCTGTGTGAGGCCGCTCGCGAAGACCGTGCCGAAGACGGCCACGCCGAAGGCGGCGCCGATGGAGCGGAAGAAGGTGACCCCGGAGGTGGCGACGCCCAGGTCCTCGTAGCCGACGGCGTTCTGCACGATGAGGACGAGGACTTGAATGACCAGGCCGAGCCCCAGTCCGAAGACGAAGAGGCAGCCGCTCGTCACGGCCGTGGTGCTGTGCTCGTCGAGCCGGTGCAGCAGAAGCAGGCCGACGGTGGTGACGGCCGTGCCCAGGACCGGGAACACCTTCCAGCGGCCGGTACGGCTGACGATCTGCCCGGAGCCGGTGGAGGCCAGCAGCATCCCGGCCACCATCGGCAGCGTGTGCACACCGGACAGCGTCGGGGAGATGCCCCGCACGACCTGCAGGAAGGTCGGCAGGAAGGTCAGCGCGCCGAACATGGCGAAGCCGACGACGAAGCTGATGACCGCGGAGAGGGAGAAGGTGCGGATGCCGAACAGCCTGAGCGGCAGGACCGGCTCGGCCGCCCTTCGCTCCACGGCCACGAAGGCGGCCGCGAGCACGACGCCCACCACCGCCAGCCCGACGATCCGCGGCGAGCCCCAGGCCCAGGTGGTGCCGCCGAGGGAGGCGATCAGCACCAGACAGGTGGCGACCGAGGCGACGAGAAGGGCGCCGAGGTAGTCGACGACGTGCCGCTGCGCCCGGTGCGGGATGTGCAGGGCGGCGGCGATCACGGCGAGGGCGACGACGCCGACGGGCAGATTAACGTAGAACACCCAGCGCCAGCTCAGATGCTGGGTGAACACTCCGCCCAGCAGCGGCCCGAGGACGCTGGTCGTGCCGAACACCGCGCCGAACAGGCCCTGGTAGCGGCCGCGTTCGCGGGGCGGGACGACATCGCCGACGATCGCCATGGACAGCACCATCAGCCCGCCGCCGCCCAGGCCCTGCAGCGCCCGGAACACGATCAGCTCGGGCATGTTCCGGGCCATGCCGCACAGCGCGGAACCGATCAGGAAGATCACGACCGCGATCTGGAAGAGCTTCTTGCGGCCGTACTGGTCGCCGAGTTTGCCCCACAGCGGGGTCGCGGCGGTCGACGCCAGCAGATACGCCGTGACCACCCAGGACAGATGGTCGAGCCCGCCGAGGTCGCTGACGATGGTGGGCAGCGCGGTGGAGACGATGGTCTGGTCGAGTGCGGCCAGCAGCAGCCCGAGGAGCAGCGCGCCGATCGGGACGAGGACACGGCCGGGCAGGTGCTCGGGCCCGGCCGCGGCGCCCTCGCTCGGGGGCGGTGCGGACGGCGGCCGTGCTTCCCGCGTCCCGCCGGCCGTCCGGTTTCCGCCGCGCGCATCCCCGGCCATGGAAGACCTCCCGAGGCTCTTGTGACCTCTTCCATCGTCATCGGTGCGACCCGTTGTGGCCCGTCGAGTCCGGTCCGGACGCCGCCATTCCAGGGGCTTGGGGAGGAGGTGTGCGCAAGATCTGCATAATCCTTGAAAGTTCGCGAGGGGAGGGGACTGAGGCGTGGAAGAGCACAGAGGGCACGTCTGCCCGGAGTGCGGGGCGCCCCGGGGCGTGGACGGCGCCCCGTCGTGCGTCTGCGGGAGCCGGGCGTCCGAGGCGCCGCACGACGCGCGGACGGCGGAGACCGGGACGGGCGAGGACTTCAGCCCGCTGCGGGTGCGGCCGTACGTGGAGGTCCAGGAGAGGGAACGGGGCGCCGAGGACGAGGGAGCGGGGCAAGGAGCCCCGGACGGAGCGACGGACAGGGCGAACGCGCGGGAGTGTCCCCCGCAGGCGCCGGAGAGTCCCTCCCCCACGGATGTCACGATGCCGCTGCGGGCCGTCCCCGCGGACCCGGCCACGCCCGCGCAGACCGCACAGACCGCTCGGACCGCTCCCCCGGGCACCACGGCACCCGCGCAGACCGCCCCCGCGGACACCACCGCGCCCCTTCCGGCACAGACCGCTCCCGCGGACACCGCGGCGGAGGCGCAGCCCTCCCCCATGGACGCCACGATGCCGCTGCGCGCCGTCCCCGCGGACCCGGCCGCCCCCGCGCAGGCCGGCCCCCAGAGCGGCCCCGCGGACTCGACGATGCCGTTGCAGGCGGTGCCCGGGCTGCCCACCCCGCTGGCCCCGCGGCAGGAGGGGCCGAACGCGTCCGACCTCAGCCTGTTCGAGTCCACGGCCGCCGGGCCTGCCCCCCGGGCCGAGGAGCCCCGGCCCGCTCCCCAGGGCAGCCGGCGCCGCCGTACCCCGGTCGTGCTCGCCGGGTCCGCGGCCGTGGCCGCGG
>NZ_MUME01000336.1 GCF_002155915.1 Streptomyces thermovulgaris
CCCCCGCCGGTCCCCGGCGGCGAGCTGGACACGGGCCAGACCGAACGCGGCGCCGACCTGGCTCGGATCGGTCGACCACACCAGACGGTAGTACCCGGCGGCGTCGTCGAGCCGGCCGAGCAGCTCCGCGCACAGGGCGAGCGCCAGCTTCGGCGCGACCTCGCCGGGGAAGGCGTCGTAGAGCGCGTCGAAGGCGAGGGCCGCCTGCTCGTGGTCGCCGGTGACCAGGGAGGCCACGCCCCGGTACCAGACGACCCGCCAGTCGTCCGGGTCCTCCTGCTCCAGGGCCTCCAGGATCCGCAGCGCGCGGTCCGGCTCACCCGTCTCCAGCCGGGCGCGGACCTGGCGCAGCCGGGTCTCGGTGGACGGTGCGGGCACCGCCTCGAGCGCCTGGGCCAGTTCGGCGGGAGCCGACGCCGGCAGACCCGCCAGAAGACCCGCGTTCGGGTCCGTGGGGTCGACATGGGGGACCGGCAGGGCGAGGGCGGCGGCCGGCGCGTCGACGGGCTTGACGAGCCCCGGCGAGGCCGGCGCGTGCGGTGCCCCGGGGCCGCCGCCGTGCCCCGCCCCGGCGGAAAGCGCCCGCGCGGACCTGCGCCTGCGCGGCACCCGTGCCCCCAGCCGGGACACGTCCCCGTCGAGCGGGGGGAACAACTCCGTGTCCGTCACCCGCAGTTCCGGCCCGAACAGCGTCGACAGGGCCGGCCGTGCCCGGCCGGTCCGCAGGGACACGACCTCCCGCAGCACGCCCGTCAGCTGCTCGGCCATCTCCTGCGCGGAGGAGAACCGGCGGGCCGGGTCGGGGTCGGTGGCGCGGGCCAGCAGACGGTAGAAGGACTCGTAGCGGCGGAAGACCTCGACGCTGTCGGGATCGGGCAGGGAGTCCGCGTAGACGGTCGTGTAGCCCTGGAAGTCGAACGTGAGCACGGCGAGCGTACGGCCCACCGTGTACAGGTCGCTGGCCACCGACGGGCCGGCCTCGGGAACCTCCGGCGCCTGGTAGCCGATCGTGCCGTAGACGGCCGACTCGTCGTCGTCCATGCGGCGCACCGCGCCCATGTCGATCAGCTTGAGCTGGTCCTCGGTCTGGATGGCGTTGTCGATCTTGAAGTCGCAGTACAGCAGATTGCGGCTGTGCAGATGGCCCAGCGCCTCCAGGGCCTCGATGCCGTACGCGCACGCCTGCTCCACCGGCAGCGGGTCGCGCCTGCCGTCCGGGGTGCGGCGGGAGTTGGCGATCTCCTTCAGCGACTTGCCGCCGACGTACTCCATCACGATGTAGCCGTCGAGGGAGCCGGTGCGCGGGTCGAGGTGCTCCACGAAGTTGTAGATCCGCACGATGTTGGCGTGCTCGATCTCCGCCAGGAAACGCCGTTCGGAGATCGCCGCCGCCATCGCGTCCTCGTCGCCGGTGTCCAGCAGGCCCTTGAGCACCACCCACCGGTCGGACACCGCCCGGTCCACGGCGAGATAGATCCAGCCCAGACCGCCGTGCGCCAGACAGCCCACGACCTCGTACTGGCCGTGGACGACGTCCCCGGCCCTCAGCTTGGGCACGAAGGAGTACGGGTGGCCGCACGCGGTGCAGAAGCCCTCCGTACGGCCCGGCCGGCCGCCCCGCGCGCGGCCGACCGGCGCCCCGCACTCCGCACGCGAGCAGAACCGCTTCCGCTCCGGAACCTCGGGGTTCTGCAGCACCATCGACCGCGGATCGGGCCGCGGCACCTGCGGCACCTGCACCAGCCCCGCGCCCAGCCGGCCGCGGCCGGAGGAGCCCGACGCGGAGCCGGAGCCGCGCACCGACACCGAACGGCCGGTGGACCGGCCCCGTGCCGAGCGCGAGAGCCGCCCCGACGCCGAGCGACGGGACCGGGAGGAACCCGTCGACCGCGACGACGCACGAAAGGTGCGCGCACCCGGGGCCGAGCCGCCCGCCGGCCCCCGCGGACTCCTGGCACTGCCCATGACCTCGGTGGGCGGCGAGCCCAGCGCGCCGGTCGCCGGGACGACCGGCGCGAGACCGCAGGTGTCGCAGTACAGCTCGCCGCCGCCCACGTCCTCGTACGCGCCCTGGCACTCCGGCCGCTGACACGCCTGTCCCGCCCGGCTCATGGCTCCCCCCTGCCGTCACCGCCCCGGGGCCCGCCCTGCTCCGGCACCCGCGCGCCGAGCGCCTCGGCCACCGCCTGCTGGTAGCGCAGCACGGCCTGCTCGGCCACCCGCAGATCGCAGGGCGCGCTCCACAGCATGCGCCGCGCCGCGTCGTACCGCTCGGCCAGCAGCGGATCCTCCGCCAGGCCGTGCCGGTTCACCTTCGCCCTGTAGGCGTCCAGCCGGCCGCGCAGCTCGGCGCGGATCGCCAGCGGGGCGGTGACCGCCGTCAACGACTCGCGGGCACGCAGCAGTTCGTCCTCCGCCTTCTGCTCCAGGGAGTCCAGCAGCGGTGACAGCCGGTGCCACTGGCCCTGTCTGCGGTACTCGGCGGCCAGCGCCAGCTGCTCCTGCAGCGCGATCGGCGGGCCGCCGACCACCGGCACCTCCGTCGCCGCGATCTTCGCCAGCACCTCGCCCCGCGCGGTGCGCGCCTCGGCGAGCGTGCGCTCCGCGCGCGAGAGCACGTCCCGCAGTTTGATCAGCCGCTCCTCGGCGTCCCGCCGCACCCCGAGCACGGCGTCGATCTCCCGGCGCACCTCCTCCAGCGCCCGCGCCTCGCGGTCGTACACCGTGGTGTCCGGCCGGCCGCCGCCCGGTGCCGAACTGCCCCGCGCCGGCACCCAGAAGGCGAGCGGATCGGAGATCACCTCCTCGCGCAGCCTGGCCAGCGCGCGGGTGATGCGCTCCAGGTCGTCCCCCGCCGGGTGCTCGCCGGGGCGGACGCCGACCGAGTGCGCGAGCCGGCGGGTGCGCCGCAGCTCCGCGGCCAGCAGATCGATCCGGGCGGGCAGCGCCGACCACACCGCGTCGGCGGCGATCACCACGTCCAGGGCGGCCGCGTACAGCTCGTTCATCCGCTCCACCAGCGCGGCCAGGGAGAAACGCTGGCTCAGCCTGCCCGGACCGGCCAGGGTCGGCGCGTTCGCGGTGGCGGCCGCCGAGCCGGCGACCGTGACCGGCTCGCCGCGCAGCAGCTCCGTCAGCTCCACCAGGTCCTCGCGGCTGGACCAGCGGCGGCGGGCACGGATCTCACGGGCGGTGCGCAGCGCGTCGCTGTAGGCGTCGAAGTACGTCCACAGCAGCGCGATCGACGCCTCGGTCGCCTCCCAGCGCTCCTTGGTCACGCCGGTCAGCTCGGCGCCCTCCAGGAGTCTGCGGCCCGCGTGGTCCTGCAGGGCGAGAAGCGAGGTCTCGATGGCCTCGTGCTCCGAGCCGAGCCGCGCCAGCGCACGGTCCACCTCGTCCCGGTCCATCACCGACCCGGCGGGGTCCGTGACGCTCATCGATCACCTCTCGCTGCATTCGTGTCGTGTCTGTCACCGGTAGTTCGCCGTCGGCGGGACCGCCGACGACGAGTCCCTACCCAACGTGGCGGACAACCACTTGTCGTACGACGCCTTCCAGCCCCCGTCCTCGCGGTAGTTCTCCAGTATTCGGTTCACCCGGCGCACCAGGTCGTCGGCGCCCTGCTTCATCGCCACGCCGTAGAACTCCTTGGTGAAGCTCCTTCCCTTCAGCTCCACCGCGGGATCCTGCGCGGCCTGCCCGGCGGCGAGCGCACTGTCCGTCACCACCGCGTCCACCTCGCCCAGTTGCAGTTTCACCAGGCAGTCCAGCTGGTTGGGGACGGTGGTGGAGATGTCCGCGGAGGCGGGAAGCCGGCCGTTCTTCCTGTCGGCGGACAGCCGGTCGTGGGCCGTGGAGCCGGCCGCCGAACAGATCCTCCGGCCGGCCAGGGAGGAGTCGTACCCGGTGATCCGTGACGCCTTCGGGGCCAGGACCTGCTGACCGGTCAGGAAGTACGGCGCGGAGAACGCCACGTCCTTCAGCCGGTCGCAGGTGATCGTCATGGTGCGCACCACCATGTCCACCCGGCCGCTTCTGACCGCGGAAATGCGCTCGTTGGTGGGGATGGCCTTGAACTGGACCTTGTTCCTGTCGCCGAGGATGTCCTCGGCGATGCGGTGCGCCAGGTCGATGTCGAAGCCCTCCAGCTCGCCGGTGGGGTTGTTCGGGTTGCGGTAGCCCCAGCGGTAGCTGTCCTGGTCGACGCCCACCGTCACATGGCCGCGCGCCCTGATGGCGGCGAGGGTGGGGCCGTCCGCGTCCGAGGGGGACAGGCTCCGGTGGTGGGCCTCGTCGTCCCGGCAGGCGACCGCCTCGACCCGGGTGCCGTGCGCCGCCTTCCGGCCGCCCGGGGCGGGATCGCCGGCCGGGTGCGGATGCGTGCGGGGCAGCAGCAGGGCGAGGACCGGCACCAGGACGCAGACGACCGCCGTCGCACCCGCGCCGCCCCATCCCCTCATACCGGTCCGCAGACGTCGTGCGCGCATCGCTCCGCCCCCTTTCACCGGTACTCCGACAGCCTGCGACCGATGCCGAGCACCGCTCCGGCCGCGCCGAGGACCGCGAGCACCGCGGAACCGGCGGGCAGACCGGTCGTCGCGGCCGCGCCGGCGCGGGCGGCCCGCTCGAACTCGTCCGTCTCGTGGGCGAGCGCCGACGCCAGCGAGGCGTCGACGTTGTCGAAGCACTCGGCCGTCGACTGGTCGCGGGCCCCGATGCCGACGACCCGGTCCCGTGCCTTCTGGTAGTCGCCGGAGTCATTGGCCCCACGGGCCAGTTCGTGCCGGGACCGCCAGGCCTTCATCGACGCGTTCGCCCTCTGCACGGGCTTGCGGCCCGCGGTGTCGTCGGCGAGGCGGTCGGCGCGGGCCAGGGCCTTCGCGAGCTTGTCGATCTCCTGGTCGAACGCCCACTCGTAGGCGTCCATGACCGTGCCGTCCTCCAGCTCCTTGGTCACCGCGCCGCGGCTGACGAGGGTCAGGTTCTCGTCGCTGCGGGCCTTGAGGGAGGCGATACGGGCCTCGTGCAGCACGTTCAGCGAGCGCACCCCGTGGGCGCGGGAGTCGTCCAGACCCGCACGCGCGACGCTGTGACCGACCACCAGCCACAGCAGGACGACGGCGGTGGCCGCGGTGGCGGCCACCAGACCGTGGTTCAGCACCCTGTTCGTCCGCAGATAGAGGCGCCGCTGGGCCCAGCCCAGGGCCGCGAGGGCGGCGACGCCGAGAGCGATGGCGGCCCAGGGGTACGAGGTCGCCTTCGCGTAGTCGGCGTCCAGCCGCTGGTTCTCCTTCCGGTACAGCTCCTCGGCCGCCGGGAGCATCTTCTTCTGCATCATGTCGTTGGCGGCCCGCAGATAGGCGCCGCCGACCGGGAAGCCCTGGCGGTTGTTGGCACGGGCGGCCTCCACCAGGCCCTTGTAGCGGGGCAGGAGCTCGTTGAGCTCGGTGATGATGGCGGCGGAGGGGGAGCCGGGAGCGGAGTTGGCGGCGGCGGTGGCGAGTTTGGCGGCGGCCGTGCGGATGTCGGCCTCGTAGCGCTCACGGGTGGCCGCCTTCTCCTGAAGGCCGGCCAGATAACCGCTGGTGGCCATGGTGTTGGCGTCGGCGAGGGAGCGGTAGACGGCCGCGGCGTCGGAACTGAGGGGCTGACTGCGGTGCAGGACGTCGCCGGCGGCCGTGGCGCGCTCGGCGGTCTGCACAGCGGCGACGGCGCCGAAGGCCACCACGAGAAGGGCCAGGGCGGCGCCGATGACACGGAGACGGCCGGGTTCCGTGGTGGCGGCGTGCCGCAGGCGCTCCGCGGCTTCCGCCAGGGCCGTACGGCGCGAGGGCGGGGGCGCGGGCTGCGGGGGAACCGCCGGAAGGGTGGGCGGATGCGCGGTCGGTGGTGCCGTGTACCTCGTCGGTGAGTGTGTCACCGTGACCTCCCCCCGTGGTCATCCGTCACCGTGCGTGCCGCTGCCGCAGCGTAGATGCCTCGTCCCACCCCATGCCCATGAATACGCCGGGAGAAGCGGTTCGGTTCCCCTGAACCGGTGGTGTGTCCCGCGGTGCGTTGCGGGCCGGAGCGGGGGCGTCTTCGGCGGTGCCTGCGGGGCACTGGCGGGGCGCCTGCGGGACGTCGGCGGGAGCGCGGGCGGACCGGGGCCGGACACGGGGCGGGCAGCTCTTGCGCCGTGCGCGTTCCGAGGCTGCGCGTGTTCCGGGCTGCGCGGTTCCGGGGCCGTGCGTGTTCCGGGGGATCACCGCTTCTGCGAGCCCATGGCTTTTGAGGACCCATCGCCTGTGAGATCTCGTCCGAGATCTCACCCCTTTCGGGGCTCACTGCTCGAAGTGGGCCCGCACCCTGTGTTGGGCCTGCGCGGAGGCGCCCACGTGGTCCAGGCCGAGCAGGGCCGCGCCCAGGACCGGGGCGGCCGTGACCACGCGGGGGACCGCCTTGGGGGCCCGGGCGGACAGCAGGTCGCGGACGGCGGCGTCCAGCTGGGGGTGACGGGCGGCCAGGACGCTGCCGCCCAGGAGGACCGGTGTCTCCTCGTCGAGCAGGTCGAGGCGGGTCAGGGCCACCGTGGCCATGGTCACCACCTCCTGTGCCAGACGGTCGACGAGCGAGCGGGCGACGGGATCGCCCTGGGCGGCCGTGCGGAACAGCACCGGGGTCAGTTCGCCGCAGCGGCGGCGGTCGATGCGCTTCAGGTGAAGGGCCTCGATGAGCGCGTACATGGAGGGCAGCCCGAAGTGGGCGGGAAGGGCACGGGCCAGGGCGGTGTCCTCGCCGCGGCCGTCCTCCGCCCGGGCCGCGTACCACAGGGCCTCCTCCGCCAGGCCCCAGCCGCCGCCCCAGTCGCCGGAGAGGCGGCCGAGGGCCGGGAAACGGGCGGTGCGGCCGTCCGGGCGCATGCCGGCGCAGTTGATGCCGGCGCCGCAGACGACGGCGACACCGCGGGGTTCGGTCACGCCCGCCCGCAGCACCGCGAAGGTGTCGTTGCGGACCTCCACCGTCGTGCCCCACGCGCGTGCGTGCAGGGCGGCCGCCAGCTGCTGCTCCTCGACGGGCAGATCGGCGTTGGCCAGACAGGCCGAGACATGGTCGGCCGAGGCGACTCCCGCCGCCGCGCAGGCCCGGCCGACCGTTTCCGCCAGGGCGTCCACCGCCGCCTCCACTCCCACGGCCGGCGGCCGGAATCCGCCGCCGCGGGCCGTGGCGAGGACCTCTCCCTCGGCGGTCACGACCGCCACGTCGGTCTTGCTGTTGCCCGCGTCGATGGCGAGGACGCTCGCGGTCAGGCCCACGCGAGATGCTCCCGGTTGTGCGCGATCAGCCGGTCGGTGAGGGCTTCGGCGTACTCGTACTGGCCGACGAGGGGATGGGCGAGCAGGGCGCGGAGGACACGGTCCCGGCCGCCGTGCAGGGCCGCGTCCAGGGCCAGGTCCTCGTAGGCCGCCACGTTCGCCATCAGACCCGTGAGGAGGGGGTCGACGGAGGGGACGGGCAGGGGAGTCGCGCCCCGGGGGCCCACCGCCGCCTGCACCTCGATCACCGCGTCGTCCGGGAGGAAGGGCAGGGTGCCCCGGTTGAAGGTGTTGACCACCTGGTACGCGCTGCCCTCGCCGCCCAGGAGCGCCGCGGCGAGGTCCACCGCCGCCTCCGAGTAGTGGGCGCCGCCGCGCCGGGCGAGCAGGGCCGGCTTCTCGTCGAGCGCCGGGTCGCCGTACAGCGTCAGCAGCTCGCGCTCCAGCGCCGCCACCTCGGCCGCGCGGGAGGGCCGTGTGCGCATCTCCTCCACGACCTTGTCGTGCAGGTAGTAGTAGCGCAGGTAGTAGGAGGGGATCACGCCCAGGCGGTCCAGGAGCGGACGGGGCAGACGAAGATCCTCGGCGATCGTGTCGCCGTGGCCGGCCAGCAGGTCGGGGAGCACGTCCTTGCCCTCGGGGCCGCCCAGGCGCACTGCCGTCTCCCAGGTGAGGTGGTTCAGGCCCACATGGTCCAGATGGACCTCGGCGGGGGCCACGCCCAGCAGGGCGGCGAACTTGCGCTGAAGGCCGATCGCCACATTGCACAGGCCGACCGCCTTGTGGCCCGCCCGGAGCAGGGCGCGGGTGACGATGCCGACCGGGTTGGTGAAGTCGATGATCCAGGCATGGGGACTGGCGCGGCGGACGCGGTCGGCGACGTCCAGGACGACCGGGACCGTGCGCAGCGCCTTGGCCAGGCCGCCGGCGCCCGTCGTCTCCTGGCCGACGCAGCCGCACTCGAGAGGCCAGGTCTCGTCCTGCTCACGGGCCGCCTGACCGCCGACGCGCAGCTGGAGCAGGACCGCGTCCGCGCCGTCGGCGGCCCGGTCCAGGTCGGAGGTGGTGACGATACGGCCGTCGTGGCCCTGGCGGGCGAAGATGCGGCGGGCCAGACCGGCGACCGGCTCCAGGCGGTCCGTCGCCGGGTCGACGAGGACCAGTTCCTCGAGGGGGAGGACGTCTCTGAGCCGTGCGAAGCCGTCGACGAGTTCGGGGGTGTAGGTCGAGCCGCCGCCGACCACGGTGAGTTTCATCTGCGACCCTTCTGCTCGGGCGAGCGCGACGCGCCGGCGAAGCGCCTGCGGAGCGCCTTGCGGAGGACGGTGCGGCGCCCGGGGCCCGATGCGGCTCCCGGGGAACGGGGCCGTGTCCGGCGCGTCGCGCTCGCCCG
>NZ_MUME01000337.1 GCF_002155915.1 Streptomyces thermovulgaris
GCCCCGCAGGAGCAGAAGCGGTCCGGCACGGTGCAGATGTGCGTGCGGTGGCAGGCCGGGCAGCGCAGGGGGATGCCCTCGGGCATGGGCCCACTCCAGGTCGTCGCAGGGGATGACGGTCGGGGGAGTGGTTCCATGGTGCTCGGGTTCGCCCCGTCTGTCCGGTGGTTGGGCCGTCGACCGGTCTGTTGTTGCCGGTTTTCGGCGCTTTCCGTCTCTTTGCTTTCCCCCTTGCCCCTTCGGCTTTCCCCCTTGCTCCTCCGGCTTTCTCGCCCTTCTCGCCCGCCTCCGCTCTTCCCGTTGCTCCCCGTCCTTGCGCAGGCGCGCGGGCTCCGTTCCTCGAGGGCGGCGGGCGGGCGTCCGCTCAGAGGTCCTCCTCCGACAGGCCCGGCCAGTCCTCGGGGCCGCCGCCCTGCCACTCGATCAGGTCGCTCTCCTCCACCTCGACGCGGTCCAGGTCGGCCAGCCGGAGGATCTCGACGACGTCGTCCAGGTGGGACGCGAGTCCGAGGAGCACGTCGCCCTCGGTCACCCGCCGGGAACCGTCCAGGGCCGGCGCGTGCACCACGATGTGCGGATGCTTCGCGGGGTTGTCCATGCCCTCAGCCTCCTGCGCACCGCCCCGGTCCGCACCCCGAGCGCACTGCCCCGATCCCCGTCCCGAGGCGGTCCGTGTCCCGGGGGTGCCCGCGGACCGGCTCCTTTTCCCGCCGCTCGCCGGGCGGAGTCCGTTCTTCCGCACCGCCTATTGACACCTCTTCGACGGCCTCACCATGATGATACTGCGTAGTATGACGGGAGCGAGATGAACTTCGAAGGTCAAGTCGCGGTCGTGACCGGAGCGGGCGGAGGACTGGGGCGGGCCCATGCCCTGGCCCTGGCCGAGCGGGGCGCCAAGGTGGTCGTGAACGACATGGGGACGCCGTACGGCGTCTCGACCGACCGGAGCCCGGCGGCACGGGTCGCGGCCGAGATACGAGCCTCCGGCGGCGAGGCGTTCGCCCATCTCTGCGACGTCGCCGACAGGGACGCCGTCGAGAAAATGATCGACGAGACCGTCGCGCGGTGGGGCCGCGTCGACATCCTCATCAACAACGCCGGGATCCTGCGCGACAAGTCCTTCGCGAAGATCCGGATGGACGACTTCCGCCACGTCATGGACGTGCACCTGATGGGCTCGGTCCACTGCACGAAGGCGGTGTGGCCGCACATGGTGGAACAGGGCTACGGCAGAGTGCTGATGACCACCTCCGCATCGGGCATCTACGGCAACTTCGGCCAGTCCAACTACGGTGCCGCGAAGGCCGGTCTGGTCGGGCTGATGAACGTGCTGGCGATCGAGGGCGAGCGCAAGGGCATCCGCGTCAACGCCCTCGCGCCGACCGCCGCCACCCGGATGACCGAGGGGCTGATCGACGAGCGGATCGTCGGGATGCTCACCCCCGAGTCGATCACTCCGGGAGCCCTGTTCCTCGTCAGTGAACAGGCGCCCACCAAGACGATTCTCGCCGCCGGTGCCGGCGTCTTCGCCGTCGCCCGGATCCAGGAGTCCGCCGGGGTGTACCTGCCCGAGGACCAGCGCTCGCCCGAGGCCGTCGCCGAACGCTGGCCGGAGATCAGCGACATGAGCGATCCCGTGGTCACGGCGTCCGCGTTCGACCAGACGAAGCGGTACGCGGCGCTGGCCGGTGCCGAGCCGGGAGCGGTGTCATGAGAGAGGCAGTCGTCGTCTCCACCGCCCGCACACCGATCGGCAAGGCCTTCCGCGGCTCGTTCAACGACACATCGGGCCAGGAGCTGGCCGCCCATGCGATCACCGCCGCGCTGGAACGGGCCGGACTCGACGGACCGGAGGTCGAGGACGTCGTGTTCGGCTGCGCGATGCAGGAGGGGACGACGGGCACGAACGTCGCCCGGCAAGGAGCGCTGCGCGCCGGCCTGCCCGTGTCGGTTCCCGGGATGACGATGGACCGGCAGTGCGCGTCGGGCCTGATGGCGATCGCGACCGCGGCGAAGCAGATCGTCGTCGACGGGATGGACGTCGTGGTCGGCGGCGGAGTCGAGTCGATCTCCCTGGTCCAGAACGAGCACAGGAACACGTACCGGGCCGTCGACCCGTGGCTCGAGCGGAAGAAGCCGTCGCTCTACATGTCCATGCTGGAGACGGCGGAGGTCGTGGCGGAACGGTACGGCATCAGCCGTGACGCCCAGGACGAGTTCGCCCTGCTGTCCCAGCAGCGGGCCGCCGCCGCCCAGCGGGCAGGGCTCTTCGAGGAGGAGATCGTCGCGTTCTCGGGCCGGCGTCTGGTCCGCGACGGGGCGGACGGCCCCGCGGTCTCCCACGAGTTCACCCTGGAGCAGGACGAGGGAAACCGCCCCTCGACCACCCTCGAGGCGCTGTCCCGCCTCAAACCCGTGCTTCCCGACGGCACGGCGTCCGGGACCTCCACCGTGACCGCCGGCAACGCCTCCCAGCTCTCCGACGGCGCCTCGGCCGCGGTGCTGATGGAGGCGCGCGAGGCCGCCCGGCGCGGGCTCACCCCCCTCGGCGCCTGCCGGGGGATCGCCGTCGCCGGCTGTGAGCCGGACGAGATGGGGATCGGCCCCGTCCACGCGGTGCCGAAGCTGCTCGCCGCACACGGGCTGTCCGTCGACGACATCGACCTGTGGGAGCTCAACGAGGCGTTCGCGTCGCAGGCCGTCCACTGCCGTGACCGCCTGGGCATCGATCCCGCCAGGCTCAACGTCAACGGAGGCGCCATCGCACTCGGGCACCCCTACGGCATGACGGGAGCACGCCTCGTCGGCCATGTCCTGCTCGAGGGCCGCCGGCGCGGTGCCCGGTACGCCGTCGTCACCATGTGCGTCGGCGGAGGCATGGGCGCCGCCGGCCTCTTCGAGATCTTCTGACAAGAGCCTCCGGCAAGAACGTCCAAGGGCTTCCGGCAACAACACCCGACGGACGAGCGCCCCCGGTCTGTCCGAGCAGCGCGGGCGCGGTCACCGCACCCGGGCGACGTCCCGCCGCCACGTCGGGTCCGAGCCACGCACTTCCGAACACCTCACATCCCCTGAGCACCTCGTACCCCAGGAAGGGGGCCATCGATGGCTGTCGAACCGGTTTCCACGGCGGCGGCGGACGCGCTCCATGCGCGCGCCACACGGAAAGCCATGACCCGGCTGCTCCCGGTCATTCTCGCCGCCTACTTCATGTCCTACATCGACCGCACCAACGTCGCGCTCGCCAAGACCCAGCTGGAGGCCGACGTCGGCATCAGCGTCACGGCCTACGGGCTGGGCGCGGGGATCTTCTTCGTCAGCTACGCCTTCCTGGAAGTGCCCAGCAGTCTGCTGATGCACAGAGTCGGGCCAAGACGGTGGATCGCGAGAATCGCCCTCACCTGGGGCGCGCTCTCCGCGGCCATGATGTTCGTCCAGGGCGAGTGGTCGTTCTATGTGCTGCGCTTCCTTCTCGGGGCGGCCGAGGCCGGCCTCTACCCGACTCTGATGTACATGGTCACCCTGTGGTTCTCCCAGAAGCACCGTGCCTTTGTCGTCGGACTCATCTACCTGGCCCCGACCGTCGCCCTGATCGTCGGCAACCCGATGGGCGGTGCGCTGATGGAGTTCGACGGTGCTCTGGGGCTGCACGGGTGGCAGTGGATGTTCCTGATCGAGGGCGTCGTGACCATGCTCGTCGGTGTCCTCGTCTGGTTCAGCCTTCCGGGAACCCCCGAGGAGGCTTCCTGGCTGACCGCCGAGGAAGCCGGAATTCTCTCCGAACGGGCGGTCGGTGACGGGCCGGCGGTCGAGCACCGCATCCGCGGCAATCTGAGGAAGGCCTTCGCCCGCCCCTTCATCGTCATCGTCGCGCTGATCTACCTGCTCAACCAGATCACGAACGTCGGCATCGTCTTCAACATGCCCTCGATCGTCGAGGACCTGGACATCAACGGGGCCTTCCTCATCGGCCTGGTGTCGGGAAGCTCGGGAATCGGCGCCACCATCGGAGTCCTTCTCGTCCCGGTCGTGCACCGCCGTTTCTCCCACGAGACAGCCCTCATCGGAATCCTCGCGGCCGCGACGGCGGTCACGGCGGTCGTCTTCGTGCTCTCCTCGTCCCCGGCGGTCCAGATCCTGCTGATCGCCGTGTCCATGATCTTCGTCTTCGGCACCCTGCCGCTGTTCTGGTCCGTGGCCATGGCCAGGATGTCGGGAGTGGTCGCCGCCGCCGGGCTCGCGTTCATCAACACGGTCGGACTTCTGGGCGGATTCCTCGGCCCGTACGCCTTCGGGCTGGCCGAGGACGCGACCGGAAACCCCAGTGCGGGGCTCTATGTCGTCATCGCCGCCTCCGTCCTCGGTGTCGTCCTCACCCCTCTGCTCGCGGGCGCGGTCCGGAAGGAGGACGCGGCCGCGGCCGAGGCCAAGGCCAAGGCGTCCGTCTCGTGTTAGCCGCGCGCCCCCGAACGACTGAAGGAAACGCACATGCACGGCCTCATGCAAGACCGTCCCCTGTCGCTGCCGATGCTCATGGACGGCCTGGAGAACAGGTTCAGCCGCAAGCACGTCACCACGACCCGGCTGGACGGCACCGTGTCCGCGTCGTACGGCGACGTGGCCGAGCGGATCCGGCGCCTCGCCGGGGTGCTGGACCGCCTGGACGTTCCCGCCGGCGCCCGGGTGGGGACCTTCGGATGGAACTCGCAGCGCCACCTCGAGCTGTACATGGCCGTTCCCTGCACGGGCCGCGTCCTGCACACGCTCAACCACCGGCTCTTCACGGAGGACCTCGCCCACATCGTCGACGACGCCGCCGACGACGTGCTGTTCGTCGACCGTTCGCTCCTCGACGTGGTGCGTCCCCTGCTCGACACCTGTCCGAGCGTGCGCCATGTGATCGTGATGGACGACGGCTCACCGGCGGAGCCGCCGTCCGGCCCCCGGGTGCACGACTACGAGTCCCTCCTGGCCGCCGCCCGGCCGGTCGAGACGTTCGCGGTCGACGACGAACGCACCGCCGCCGCCCTGTGCTACACCTCGGGGACGACGGGCCGCCCCAAGGGAGTCCTCTACGACCACCGTTCGATCGTCCTGCACGCGATGACCCTGCTGATGGCGGACACCTTCGCCATCGGCGAGAACGACACCGTGATGCCGATCGTGCCCATGTTCCACGTCAACGCCTGGGGCCTTCCCTACGCCGCGCTGATGTCGGGGGCGAACCTGGTCATGCCCGGCCCGGTGACGGCACCGGAGCGTCTGGTCCGGAGCATGGAGACGCACAAGGTCACCTTCGCCGCCGCGGTGGCCACGGTCTGGCGCGGGATGCTGCCCCATGCCGAGGGCGCCGACCTGAGCTCGCTCAGACGCGCCGTCAGCGGCGGGGGCGCGCTGCCCGTGTCCCTGTCCCGGGCCTTCCACGAGAAGACCGGGCTGCCGCTGACGAGCTCATGGGGCATGACCGAGACCAGCCCCCTGGTCTGCAGCGCGAGGATCCCCGGCGAACAGGCCCCCTCCCTGACCGAGGACGACCGCATCACGGCGCTGGCGGACCCCGGGCCTCCCACGGTGCTGTGCTCGCTGCGCCTGGTCGCCGAGGACGGTTCCCCCGCTCCCCATGACGGAAAGCACAGGGGCGAGTTGCAGGTCGCCGGGCCGACGGTCGCAGCCGCCTATTTCGGCGGCCGTGCCGATGCGTCGGCGTTCACCGAGGACGGCTGGCTGCGGACCGGGGACGTGGCCACCATCGACCCGCGGGGAGTCGTGCGCATCGTCGACCGGATCAAGGACCTCATCAAGTCCGGCGGAGAGTGGATCTCGTCGGTCGAACTCGAGAACGAGATCATGGCGATGCCCGAGGTCCTGGAGGCCGCGGTCATCGCGGTGCCGGACGAGAAGTGGGGGGAGCGGCCGCTCGCCTGTGTCGTGCCGGTGCCGGACTCCGGGCTCACCGCCGGGAGCGTCCGCCGGCATCTGTCCGGGCGTGTGGCCAAGTGGTGGATTCCCGACAGGGTGGTCCTGCTGGACCGGCTGCCCAGGACGGCATCCGGAAAATTCGCGAAAGCCGCACTGCGCGGATCGATGACCGGCGCGGAAGGCTGACCGGCTGCCGCGTGTCCCGCGGACGGGGAGCGTCAGCGGGCCGGATCGGCGATCAGTCCTCCGAGCACGATGTCCACGATCTCGCGGGCGAGCTGCTGCAATTCCTCCTGCGACTGTCCCTCGATCCGGTGGAACCACATGTCGACGGCATTGAGACTGCACAGAAGGGTGCGGGCGGCCAGTTTCGCGTTCACGGGGCGGAGGCTGCCGTCCTCGATGCCGTCCTGCACGACCCGGAGGAAAAGGTCCTCGTACTCGGCCCGCAACCCGTTGAGCTCGTCCAGCGCCTTGCGCTGACGCGGCTTCAGCGCGGTCGACGACTGTTCACGGACTCCGAGGTGAACCACATGGTGATACGCGAGATTCGTCATGAGGTTCACCACGTGCTGGGTCGACATCGCGACCAGTCTTTCGCGGCCGGTCCCAGGCGTGTGGGCCAAGGGCTCCACCTGTTCCCGCACGGTCCGCATGCCGTGCTCGTACGCGGCCAGGAAAATGTCGAACTTCGAACGGAAGTGGTAGTAGATCAGCCCTTTGGTGGCACCGACGCTTTCGGCGATGTCGTCGATGGCGACACGGAAGCCCTGTTCCATGAAGGCCTCGGCGGCCGCATCCAGAATGCGACGCTTGGCGTCGTCGGCCTCGATGCCTTCGGTGACTGCCATCCGGACCCTTCTCTCGTGCGGTGCCGTTTTCGCCTGCCGTGCGCCCTGCGCGCACACGCTCTGGAAAAGCAAGACGCTCTTCCGATGATACTCCCCAGTATTTCAGGCGGGGGCCGCGGAACGAGCCGGCACATCCGGGCGGCGCGCTTTCCCGGCTCGGTGGGTCGGGGCCTGCTTGCCGGCCCGGTGGACCAGGGCCTGCCGCGGGCTCCGGCCGCCCCGCGGGGCTTCCCGGCCCGATGACCGCACGGTGCCGCAGCGGCACACGCCGGGGGAGTGCCTCCGGGGAGGCCGGTCCTGCGGGCGGAGGACGGCCGGAACCGCGCATGGAGCACGCCCGGGAACGAGGACCTGACAGACCTCCCGGGGACCTGACAGACCACAGGTGCCGATGTGACGGAACTTCGGCGACGCTCCCGCCGGGGCATGGGCGAGGGCGTCCGTCCGGACGAGAATCGGGGCCATGCTTGCCGCCTACATCGAAGAGCTCGGTTCGCCGGACCTCATCCAGGTCGGTGAACTGCCCCCTCCTCAGCCCGGTCCCGGCGATGTGCTCGTCGATGTCGAGGTGACCGCCGTCAACCACGTGGACACCTTCGTGCGTTCGGGGGCCTGGCGGACGGAGATGTCCTTCCCCTTCGTCATCGGACGCGACCTCGTGGGCACGGTCGTGTCGGCCGGGCCCGGCGCACCCGGCTTCCGTGCCGGGGACCGGGTGTGGTGCAGCAGCCTCGGATACGCCGGCCGCCAGGGGGCCGCCGCCGAGCAGGCCGTGGTGCCGGTCGACCGGCTGTACCACCTGCCGGACGGCGTCGACCCGGTGGACGCGGTGGCGCTGTCCCACCCGGCGTCGACGGCGTACCTCGCGCTGTTCACCCACGGGCGGGTGCGGGCCGGGGAGACCGTCCTCGTGCTCGGCGCCGCGGGAAACGTCGGCAGTGCCGCCGTGGTGATGGCCCATCAGGCCGGTGCCCGGGTGGTGGCCGTCGCCTCGGCGCAGGACGCGGACCACTGCCGTGCGCTCGGCGCCCGGCACACGATCGACTACCGGGACCCCGAGCTGGCCCGCCGGATCCGCGAGGCCGCGCCCGACGGGGTCGACCTGTACATCGACACCTCCGGCCGCAACGACCTCGAGATGGCGATGGACCTCCTCGCCTCGCGCGGACGCGTGGTGATCCTGGCCGGGCTGCGGACCCGGCCCGTCCTGCCCGCGGGGCCGCTGTATCTGCAGGACCGGTCGGTGCACGGCTTCGCCATCTCCCACGCCCGTGTCGACGAGCTGGCCGAGGCCGCCGCCCACGTCGGCCGGCTGATGGCCGACGGCCTGCTGCGCCCGCGCGCCACGGAGGTGCTGCCGCTGAGCGAGGCGGCCAAGGCCCATCAGAGGCTCGAGGAGGGCAGGGTCCGCGGAAAGCTGGTGCTCCGGGTCGCCGATCCGGCCCGGTGAGACCGGCGGACGCCGCACGCCCCCGGCCGGGCGCCGGGACGGCCGGGCGGAGGAGATCGCCTGAAACAGATCGACCGGAACGGACCGGCCCGAACGGACCGGCCCGAACGGACCGGCCCGAATGAATCGGCCGGAATGAATCGGCCGGGACGGGCCGACCGGAACGGACCGATGAAACCCGTGAAGAAACGGGTGCGCCGCCGACGGTTCTTCTGCTGCCTTTTCCAGAAGAACCGCCGGCGGTTTTTTCTCGTTTCATCTCCCCTTCTCCGCCGGCCTTTCGAAAACTTGACGGATCAGTGCGGCCTTGGTTGACCCCCGCATGTCGCGCTCGGCAGGATCTCAGCCATGGCGAACACAATCATCGAAAAGTCCCCGCTGTTCGAGCTGCGCGCGAGCAAGCGTATTTCCGCGAGCCCCGACGAGATTTACGCGGTCGTCAGCGACCTGCCGCGCAGCGCCGAATGGAGCCCGGAGTGCAAGGGCGGCGAGTGGGTGGAGGGAGAGCCGTCCGCGGTGGGTTCGATCTTCCGCGGGGAGAACCTGCGCGGCGAGGACGTGGTGGGCTGGGCCCCGCTGATCCGCGGCACCTGGTACACGGAGGCCAGGATCGTGGCGGCGGAGCCGGGCCGGACCTTCCGCTGGATGATGCTCACCCACGCCCGTGAGGACCAGGAGAGCATCTGGGGATTCGACATCGAGCCCGACGGCGACGGCAGCATCCTCACCCACCATTTCCGCATGGGCAAGGCGACCGCCGGAATTCGGAAGATCGTCAAGGATCTGAGCGAGCCGGAGCGGGAGAAGTTCATCACGGAGTGGACGGAGAAGCTCGAGCGGGATCTGGACGAGACGCTCGACCGCATCAAGGACGTCATCGAAAAGCAGTAGCCCATTCCTTCCCCGGTGGCCGGTGATGCGGGAAACCGCATTCATGGACGAGAGAGCGGGTAGATGTTTCTCCAGCGCATAGGAAACAAGGGAATTCGTCTGGGCACGCTGTTCGACCGAGCGGCGGCCCGGCACCCGGCGAACTTCGTGATCCTCGATCATGACCTCGACATCGCGCCCGAACTGGGCCGCCGCGCGACACTGACGGAACTGGCCGGCCTGATCGACGACTTCGCCTCCCGTCTGTGGTCGGTACGGGTGCGTCCGGGGGACCACGTCGTCGTGCACAAGAGCGACAACTTCGACATCTCCCTCCTGGCCTGCGCGGTCGCGCGGATCGGGGCCGTCCCCGTCCTGCTCTCGCCGAAACTGGACGGGGAGACGGTCGCCGTGCTGCTGCGCCGGGTCGGACAGCCCTTCCTGGTGACCGACCAGGCCAAGCTGGAGGGCTCCCTGCCCGCCGAGGTGCTGGAGCTGTCCCGGCAGACGCTGCTCACCTCCGGCGAGTACCCGGGCGCCACGCCCCTCGCCGACCTGGCCGGAGTCCCGCGTGTGCCGGCGATCACCATGCCCCCCGACCACCCCACCCTCATCACGCACACCTCGGGCACCACGGGCATCCCCAAACTGGCCGTGCACACCGGCAGGAGCTTCCAGGCCCGCTACCGCCCGCAGGCGACCGTGGTGGCCGCCGCGGTCGGCCGCAGCGAACCGGTCGCCGTGCACGTGTCGTTCGTGCACTCGCGGATGTACACGGCCATGCCGATCTCGATCCTGCAGGGCCACCCGCTGATCATCCTCAGGGACGACGACCCCGAGTCGGTCGCCGACCTGTTCGTCCAGGTGCCCCCGGGCTTCATCGAGGCCCACCCCAACACCTTCCTGCGGTGGGAGGTGCTGGCGGACGACCCGCGCGGCCCGCTGGCCCATGTGAAGTACTTCTCCAGCACCTTCGACGCCATCCACCCGCGCACGGTCAACCGCCTGCTCCAGGCCTCCCGCCGCAAGGGCCGCCGCTTCGCCCAGGCCTACGGGCAGAGCGAGGTGGGCCCGATCGCCGGACGCACCTACTCCCTCAAGGACGGCGCCGACTTCAACGGGCGCTGCGTCGGCATGCCGTTCCCCGGGATGACCGGGGTGCGCGTCGTCAGCCGCGACGGCCGTCCCCCCACCCGGGAGAACCCCGGCTTCATCGAGGTCAAGAGCGACGGCCGCATCGTCACCTACCTCGGCGAGCACCACCGCTGGGAGAAGCAGGCCGACGGCGCGTGGTGGCGCATGGGCGACCTCGGCTACCGCACCAAGTGGGGCTGCCTGCACCTGCTGGACCGCGAGGTCGACGAGATCCCCGGCATCCAGAGCACCCTCGAGATCGAGGACAAGCTCTTCACCCGGCTGCCGGAACTCGTCGAGGTCATCATCGTCCCCGGCAAGGACGGCACCCCGGTGCCCGTGGTGTGCACCCGGGACAACAAGCCCCTGGACCAGGTCACCTGGCAGTCGGCCGTGGCCGGCCTGCCGCCGATGGCCGAACCCGTCCAGTGGCGGCTGGAGGACCTGCCGCAGACCGCCACCACCAAGATCAAGCGACTCGAACTGGCCCGCCTGCTCAACGGTGAGGCCCCGGCGCGGTAGCAGTCCCCACGGCCCGCATCGGTGCCGCGGCCGTCCCGTCGTCCCTTCGGGCTCCGTCTCTTCGGAGCCCGAAGGCATGCCCGGCCCGCCTCACCCCAGTCAACCCCGCCGACACAGGAGGCCCCACAGACATGACGACCCGCCTGCCCGCCTCAGGGCGATGGATCGAGGGCTGGGACCCGGAGAACGAGGAATTCTGGGAAAGCACCGGCAAGAAGATCGCCCGCCGCAATCTGGTGATGTCCATCCTGTCCGAGCACATCGGCTTCTCCGTGTGGAGCCTGTGGTCGGTGCTCGTGCTGTTCATGTCGCCGAAGATCGGCCTGGGCTTCGCCCCGGACGAGAAGTTCCTGCTGGTGGTGACCCCGACCCTGGTCGGCGCGGTGCTGCGGCTGCCCTACAGCTACGCCGTGACCCGCTTCGGCGGCCGCAACTGGACGGTGTTCTCCTCCGCCGTCCTGCTCGTGCCCACGTCCCTCGCGCTCGTCTTCGTCCAGCGTCCCGGGACACCTCTGTGGGTGTTCCTGCTGATCGGCGCCGTGACCGGCGTGGGAGGCGCCAACTTCGCCTCCTCCATGACCAACATCACCATCTTCTACCCGCAGCGGCACCAGGGCTGGGCCCTCGGCGTGAACGCGGGCGGCGGCAACCTCGGCGTCGCCGTGATCCAGCTGCTCGGACTGCTGGTCATCGCCACGGCCGGGGACACCCACCCGGCGTACGTCATCGCCGCCTATCTGCCCCTCATCGTGCTCGTGACCCTGCTGGCGGCGCTGAAGATGGACAACGTCGACGCCGTGCGCGCCGAGCCGGGCGCCCTGCGCGAGGCCGCCGCCAGCCGCCACACCTGGTGGATATCCATCCTGTACATCGGCACCTTCGGCTCGTTCATCGGCTACGGATTCGCCTTCGGCCTCGTCCTGCAGAACGAGTTCGGGTCCACCCCCCTGGAGGCCGCCTCCGTCACCTTCCTCGGCCCGCTGCTCGGCTCCCTCGCCCGGCCCGTCGGCGGCAGAATGGCCGACCGGTGGGGCGGACCCCGTGTCACCCTGTGGAACTTCCTCGGCCTCGCCCTGGGCGCCGTCGTCCTGCTGATCGCCTCCCGCGTCGCCTCCTTCGGCCTGTTCGTCGTCGGATTCACCGCCCTGTTCGTCCTCAGCGGCATCGGCAACGGCTCGGCGTACAAGATGATCCCCGCCGTGTTCGCCCAGGAGGCGGAGAAGGCCATCACCTCCGGCGCCGACGCCCCGCCGGCCTTCGCCCGGGCACGGCGCGTCTCCGGCGCGGTCATCGGCATCGCCGGCGCGGTCGGCGCGCTCGGCGGCGTCGCCATCAACCTCGCGTTCCGCACCGCGTACCAGGGCGCGGACGGCAGCGGCGAGCCCGCCTTCCTCTGCTTCCTCGCCTTCTACGCCCTGTGCATGCTGATCCTCCTCAGGGTCTATCTGCGCCGCGACCGCACCGAGCGCACCGATCCCCGTCCGGCCCGACCCCGTACCTCCCATGTCCGCTGACCGCACCGAAGGCGCCACGGCCGGCCGCACGAGGGGTGCCGCCACCACCGTCAGCACGCACTGCGCCTACTGCGCCCTGCAGTGCGGGACCCGGCTGCACCACGACGGCCGGGCGGTCGAGGTCGAGCCGTCCCCCGACTTCCCGGTGAACCGGGGCAGGCTGTGCCAGAAGGGCTGGACGGCCCCCGCCCTGCTCACCGTGCCCGACCGCCTGCGCACCCCCCTGGTGCGCCGGCCCGACGGCAGGCTCGCCCCGGCCGGCTGGGACGAGGCCCTGGACCTCGTCGCCTCGCGCCTGACACGGCTGCGCGAGGAGCACGGCCCGGACGCCGTCGCGGTGTTCGGCGGAGGCGGACTGACCAACGAGAAGGCCTACGCCCTGGGGAAGTTCGCCCGGGTCGCCCTCGGCACCAGCCAGATCGACTACAACGGGCGCTTCTGCATGTCGTCGGCCGCGGCGGCCGGGAACGCGGCGTTCGGCGTCGACCGCGGACTGCCGTTCCCCGTCACCGACCTCGCCGAGGCCGAGGTCGTCCTGCTGGCCGGCGCCAACCCGGCGGAGACCATGCCCCCGCTGATGCGTCATCTGGCCCGCCCCCGGCTCGTCGTCGTCGACCCGCGCCGCACCCGCACCGCCGAACAGGCGGCGCTGCACCTCCAGCCCGCCCCCGGCACCGACCTGGCGCTCGCCCTGGGCCTGCTGCACCTCGCCGTGACCGAAGGCCACCTGGACAAGGAGTACCTCGACACACGGACCACCGGCTTCGACGCCGCATGGCAGTACGCCGTCGCCTGGTGGCCCGAACGCGTCGAGCAGGTCACCGGCGTTCCCGTCGCCGACCAGCGTGAGGCCGTGCGCATGCTCGCCGAGGCCGGCCGGCGCTACGTCCTCACCGGCCGCGGTGTGGAGCAGCACAGCAAGGGCACCGACACCACGGCCGCGTTCATCAACCTGGCGCTGGCCCTGGGCCTGCCCGGCCGGACGGGCAGTGGATACGGCTGCCTCACCGGCCAGGGCAACGGCCAGGGCGGCCGGGAACACGGCCAGAAGGCCGACCAGCTCCCCGGCTACCGCATGATCACCGACCCCGAGGCACGTGCCCATGTCGCCGCGGTGTGGGGCGTCGACCCGGACTCCCTGCCCGGACCGGGCCGCAGCGCGTACCGGCTCCTGGACGCCCTCGGCACCCCCGACGGGCCGCGGGCCCTGCTGCTCATGGGCTCCAACCCGGTCGTGTCCGCCCCCCACGCCGCCCATGTGGGCCGCCGTCTGGCCGCGCTCGACCTGCTCGTGGTGGCCGACCTGGTGCCCTCCGAGACCACCGAACTCGCCGACGTCGTCCTTCCCGTGGCCCAGTGGGCCGAGGAGGAGGGCACCATGACCAACCTCGAAGGACGTGTCCTGCGCCGCCGGGCCCTGCTCGCCCCGCCCGAGGGCGTGCGCACCGACCTGGAGGTGCTGCACGGCCTCGCGGTCCGGATGGGCCAGCCCGCCGAACGTTTCCCCGTCTCCCCGCGCGCCGTCTTCGACGAGCTGCGCCGCGCCTCCAGCGGGGGCCGTGCCGACTACGCGGGCATCACCTACGAACGGCTGGACGCGGGCGAGGCGCTCCACTGGCCCTGCCCCGACGAGAACCACCCCGGAACGCCCCGGCTGTTCCTCGACCGGTTCGCCCACGCCGACGGCCGGGCACGCTTCGCCCCGGTGGAGTACCGCGACCCCGCCGAGACACCCGACGCCGGCTTTCCCCTCCACGCCACGACGGGCCGGGTGCTGGCCCAGTACCAGTCCGGGGCCCAGACCCGCCGCGTGCCCGAGCTGATGGACGCCGCACCCGAGGCCCATGTCGAGATCCACCCCGACACCGCCGCCCGGTACGGCCTGAGCGAGGGGGACCTGGCCCGGATCACCTCCGCACGCGGCAGCACGATCGCCCGGGTGCGCCTGGTGCGGACCCTGCGCACCGACACCGTCTTCCTGCCGTTCCACTTCCCGGACGCCGGCCGGGCCAACCTGCTGACCGGCCCGGCCCTGGACCCGGTCAGCGGCATGCCCGAGTTCAAGGTGAGCGCCGTGCGCGTCGAACCCTGGCAGGAGCGGGCGACATGACCGCGATCACCGTCATCGGCTGCGGCCCCGCCGCCCACCGCCTGGTCCAGCGCCTGCACCACCACGGGCATCGCGGACCCGTCACCGTGCTCGGCGCCGAACCGGAGCCCGCCTACAACCGGGCCCTGCTCGTCTCCGCCCTCGACGGCACCCTGCGCGCGCGGGACCTGGCGCTCGCGCCGTTCCCGCCGGGGGTGCGGGTGCGCACCGGCACCCGGGCCGTCGCGGTGGACCGGCGCCGCCGCCTGGTGCGCGGCGACGACGGCACGGAACACCCCTACGACGTCCTGGTGCTGGCCACCGGCTCCCGTGCCGTTCTGCCCCGGCTGACCGGGGCCGGCGGCCGGTTCGTCCCCGACGTCCGCGTCCCGCGCACCCTCGCCGGGGCCCGCCCCGTCGGCGAGGGACCCGTCGTGGTGGCCGGCGGCGGGCTGCGCGGCGTCGAGACCGCGTACGCCCTCGGCCGCGCCGGGCACCACGTCACCCTCGTCCACCCCGGCGCCCACCCGATGCACCGGCTGCTGGACGAACGCGCCGGAGCCCTGCTGACCGCCGCGCTCCGGGACGCCGGCGTGGCCCTGGAGACCGGACGCCGTGTCACCGGCGTGGAACCCGGCAGGGCCGTCCTCGACGACGGCCGGTCGCCGGCCGCCGGGACGCTTCTGCTGTGCACCGGCGCCCGGCCCGACACCGCGCTCGCCCGCGCCGCCGGACTGGCCGTGCGGCACGGCGTCGTCGTGGACGACCGGCTGCGCACCTCCGCCCCGGACGTGTACGCCCTGGGCGACTGCGCCGAGCATCCCGGCTGCCAGGCCACCCTGGCGTCCGCCTGGGAGCAGGCGGACGCCCTGGCCCGGACGCTCACCGGCGGCGACGGCCGTCTGCGGCCCGCCCGGCACGTCGTCCGGCCCCGGCTGTCCGGGCTCGACGTCGCCGTCCTCGGCCCGCCCGGTGCCCTGCGCCGCCCGGACGGGGGAGAGCAGGTCGTGCTGTCCGACCCGGCCCGCGGCCGTTACGGACGGCTCGTGCTGCACGACGGGCGGGTGCACGCGGGCGTCCTGGTACGCCTGCCCCGGGCCGTCGCCACCGTCGGCCAGCTGTACGCGGCGGACCGCCCGCTGCCCGCGGACCGGCTCGCCCTGCTGCTGGGCACCGGCGGGGAGTACGCGGAGTCGGCGGAACTCCCGGACACGGCCGTGGTGTGCCAGTGCAACAACGTCACCAAGAAGGCCCTCGAGCAGGCATGGCACAGCGGGGCACGCGACCTTCCCGCGATCGCCGCCGCGACCCGTGCCACCACCGGCTGCGGCAGCTGCGCGGCCCTCGTCCGCCAGGTCTGCGGAGCACTCGCACCGGCGTGAGGGGAGCCCGGGAGAAGGGCGCGGTGCGAAGCAGCGCGAGGACACGAGGAGACGACACGAGGAGGAGCGCGGGGAGCGGCACCGCGAAGAGCGGTGAAGAACGGCACGGCACGAAGAGCAGCGTGAAGAGACGTGCGGAGAGACGCGCAGGGAAACATGGGGGGAAGAGCGCCGTATGACACGCGTTCTGGTCGTCGTCGGGCACGGAATGGCCGGCCACCGGCTCGTCGAGGAGATCCGGTCCGGCGACCGGTCGGGCCGGTGGCGGATCGTGGTCGCGGCGGAGGAACCGCGGCCCGCCTACAACCGCACCCTGCTGTCCTCGTACGTCGACGGCAGGACCGTCGCCGACCTCACCCTCCCCGCCCCCCGTCTGCTCACCGACCCGCGGGTGGACCTGCGGCTGAACACCCGGGTGACCTCCGTCGACCGCGCCGCCCGCACCGTGACGTGCGCCGACGGCACGGTGCTCGGGTACGACGCGCTCGTCCTGGCCACCGGATCGCGCCCGTTCGTGCCTCCCGTCCCCGGCCGTGAGCTTCCCGGCTGCTTCACCTACCGCACGATCGAGGACCTCGACGCGCTGCGCGCCGCCGCGGTGCCGGGCGAACCCGGTGTCGTCGTCGGCGGCGGCCTGCTGGGGCTGGAGGCCGCACAGGCCCTGCGGCTGCTCGGAATGCGGCCGCATGTCGTGGAGATGGCACCGCACTTGATGCCGCTTCAGGTCGACGAGGGCGGCGGCCGGGTCCTCGCCCGGCTCGTGGGCGCGCTGGGGGTGGACGTGCACTGCGGCCGTGGGGTCGCCTCGCTCGACGAGGGACCCGGCGGGCGGGTGTGCGGGGTGACGCTGTCGGACGGTACGCGGCTGCCGGCGCGCGTGGTGGTGTTCGCGGCCGGAGTGCGTCCCCGCGACGAACTGGCCGGGTCCGCCGGGCTCGAGCGCGCCGAACGCGGGGGCATCCTGGTGGACCGGTACTGCCGCACGGCCGACGAGCGTGTCTGGGCCGTGGGGGAGTGCGCCGCGGTGCTCGGCCGCTGCTACGGCCTCGCCGCGCCGTCCTACCGCATGGCGGAGGAGGTCGCGCGTCAGCTGCTGGGCCTTCCCTCCGACGGCTTCCCCGGAGCGGACATGTCGGCGAAGCTCAAGCTCCTCGGCGTGGACGTGGCCGGGTTCGGCGACGTCCACGCCAGGACCGAGGGTGCCATGGAGTTCATCCGCGACGACCGCGCCGCCGGGACGTACGGCAAGCTGGTCCTCGCCCCGGACGGCCGGACCCTGCTCGGCGGGGTCCTCGCCGGCGACACCGGCGGCTACACGGTGCTCCGTGCCCTGCTCGGCCGTGAACTCACCGCTCCTCCGGAGGCCCTGCTGGCCGGCGCTCGGGCCGTGTGACGGGCGGGACGGGCCGTTCCCGGCCGGTTCCCGTGCCGGCAGGGCGGTCCGGCGCACCTCGTACGCGGAGTGCCGTGTCCGCGTCCTTGCGCCCTCGGGGGCCCGTCGCGCACTCGTACCCGACCACCCCCGGCGGGACCAGGAGCCGGCGGAGTCGGCGGGACCGACGAGAGCGGTGAGACGGGAGAGGGCAACGGGATCGACGGAACTGGTGAGACCAGTGGGACTGATGACACCGGTGGAACTGGTGAAACCGGCGGAACTAGTGGGACCAGCGGGACTACGGTGCGTGCTGTGACATCCGGCATCGGTGTTCCCCTTCCGGGGGACTCCTGAGGATTCCCAAGAAATTCCCACAGGATTCCCGAGAGATTCCCCGGAAGCTCCGGTTCCTCTCCCGCCGGGTCCCGGCCGCACCGGGCAAAAGGACTGGACCATTACGGAGGTTCAGCCCACCGCAGGGCATGGCGGTCCTCACCGGTGTATGACCCATCTACCGGAATATGACAGTGGACATTGAATGAGCGACATGCCTCCTGCCTGAGTATTTTCCGGTCTTTGACCCCTTCTTGGTCGCCCCGTGCAAGCCTCCGCGTGGCGCGGGTGGCCGGATCCTTGCTCTGAGCCTTTCCGTGCATCGCACCGACAGGCCTCACAGGGGCCGTAATCGGCCAAGGGGGAATCGCATGACACGCACGATCTCGCAGCTCGACCATGCCGACCCGATGATCCGGGAGGGCCTGGGACGCACCGTCCTGGCACCTCGACCGTACGGCCGCACACACGACGGACTGCTCTCGAGGCTGGGGCCGCAACTGTTCTCCTCGATGCCCCGCCGTGATCAGCGAACCAAGGGCATGGCCTATATACGGGGGTTGCTCGAAGCCAAGGGACGCAAGTCCATACGCAACATCGCCGCGCTCTTCGGTGGTGACGCCACCGAGCAGAGCCTCCACCACTTCATCGTCAACTCGACCTGGGACTGGGCACCGGTGCGCCGGGCCCTGGCGCAGCACGTGGAGCGGGTGGCACAGCCCCAGGCGTACGTCGTCCAGCCCCTGATCATCCGCAAGGCGGGGGAGACCTCCGTGGGCGTGGAACGGCGCTTCGTGCCGGAGCTCGGGCAGGTGGTCAACGCCCAGCAGGCGGCGGGCGTGTGGGCCGCCACGCCGGACTGGAGCAGCCCGCTGAACTGGCGGCTGCAGCTGTCCGGCAGGTGGCTGACGGACCGGCACCAGCGCAGTCAGGCCTGCATACCCGACACCGAGGCACCGGAAAGCATGGGTCAGTGCTCGGTCACGGCCTACCAAGAACTGATCAAGAAATGCCATCTGCCGGTCAGGCCGGTGGTCATGGACGTCCGGGAGACGGACGTGGCCGCGGTGGTCGGGCGGCTGCGGGCCGCGGACACCCCGATGCTGCTGCGGATCGACGGCGCCCTGCGGCTGACGGTGGAGGAGCCGGCGTTCCCCCGGCGGGGCGTCAGCATGACGGCCCAGCAGATCATGTCGGCGGTCTGGCACGTGCGGCAGGCGTGCGGGAAGGCCTCGTCCCCCAGCCCGGTGGTCACCATCCGGGTCGCGCTGTCCTCCGCCGCGGGCCGCCGGGAGCGGTCCGACAGCACGCTGCTGCTGATGGGGGTGGCCAAGCACGGTCACTGGCCCGCGGAACTGTGGCTCACCGACCTGACGTCGCTGAGCGTCGGCGAGCTGCTCCGGCTGGCCGCTCTCGCCCACCGGGTGGAACGGGATCTCACGGAGGTCGCCGACCGGGTCGGCATCCGGGACTTCTCGGGACGGTCGTTCGCCGGATGGCACCGCCACGCCACGCTCGCCTCCGTCGCCCACGCCATCGTGATGATGAGCGACCGCACGGAACGCTGAGCACCGGTCGGGACCGGCCGGCGGCGTCCGGCCCCCCTCGGCCTCGGCACGTCGCGCGCCCGGCCCGGCACCGCCGGCCGGTGCGTCCGGCCGGCCGCGCGACGCCCGACGGACGACGGACGACAAGGGGTCCGAAGAGGTTTCCGTCAGATCGCGGCCCCCTTCCGCGGTGGACCTGACGAACCCGGAAGACGGACCTGACGGACTGATCGGACCAGTTGACGGATAGATCCGTCGGGCGTTGGCCGCGGCCCGGGCCGCCGACAGG
>NZ_MUME01000338.1 GCF_002155915.1 Streptomyces thermovulgaris
AAGGACGCCGGTCACGGCGGTCCTGTGCGCGGGAACCGCTTGACGGGCGCCTTGTCGTGCTGTTCAAGTAGTCGCATGAATGCCCAGCAGCGCTTGGTCACGCGCGACCACACCCGACCGAAGTCGATGTGGTCACGGGTGACCAGGCGCTGCTCGGCATGCATGCGACCAATTGAGCAGGACATCCGATGTCCCGTCAACCATGTTCGAATGCCGGACCGTTGGTGAGCGATTCCTGTGTGTGACGGGCACACGGGCGTGGTGCGTCCGCATGTATGCGGGACGGGTCGGTTCTGTCCGTGCGCTGTCGGCCTCGCTCCCCGTTCTCCGCCCCTGAGCCCGTCCGCGGAGCCGCGTTCCCCATATTTCCTATCGATTTACTGGGAAAGTATTGACGACCCTCTCACCGGGTGCGCAGGATGATGCGCATGCCCCCCACGCAGCAGCGGCTCGTTCGTCGCCGACACGTCGACTTCGGCCACGTCGTCAGTGCCGCCTGTTGTCGTGCGTAGGTGCGCGGCTCGTACGGTGCACGTGCCGTTCCGTTCCTTCTTCGCCTCCCGGGTGATCAGGTGCTCCCCGCACATCACGCCGCCTGACGGCCCGGCATCCCTCTGAAGGACGACCGTCGTGGCCACGGTGCTTCCGGCCCAGGCCACTCCCCCCGGACTCATGACCTCTCGACAGGCGCCCCTCCGCTTCGTGAGCGTCGTCGGTCCCATGCGCCGCGCGGCAGAGGCAGGCGGCCGTAAGCCCGGTTCTGTCCCCGGTCTCGTCCGCCTTGTGCGTCCGTACCGCGAGCCGGGTGCGGCTCCGCCGGCAAGAGAACCAAGAGAACCCCGACACCACGCCTTGTCGCCGATCCCGAGGAGACCATCATGGGCGTTGCCACCGTGTCGTCCGACTCCGTCTCGGAGTCCGACCGGGTCGGGCCCGGCCGTGCGCACTGGCTGCGTGTGGCCCGCGAGACGGCGGACGACCTGGCCACGGACGCGGTGGCCCGGGAGCAGGCGGGCAAGACCCCGTTCGACGAGGTGTCCCGGTTGCGTGAGGCGGGTCTGCTGACCCTCCTCGTACCGGCCGAGCTCGGAGGAGGCGACGCGGACTGGCCCACGGCCTACGCCGTCGTCCGGGAGATCGCCGCGGCCGACGGCGCGATCGGCCAGCTGCTCGGCTGTCACTTCTTCCTGTCGTGGAGCGCCCGGTTCTTCGCCGAGCCCTCCCTCGCCGATCGCATCGAGCGGCAGTCCGCGGCCGGGCAGTGGTGCTGGGGCGGTGGTCTGGCCCGTCAGGAACCGCCGCTGACGCTGACCGAGACGGCCGGCGGCCCGGTGCTCGACGGCCGGCAGAGCTACGCCACCGGGGTGCTGGTCGCCGACCGCCTGGCGGTGCGGGCCGTACGGGCCGACACCGGCGAGCCGCTCGCCGTCGTCGTCGATCCTTCCTGTCCCGGTGTGGGGATCGACGGCGACGCCGACACCTTCGGCCAGCGGCTCGCGGCCGGCGGAAGCGTGGAGTTCGACGCCGTACCGGTCGCCGCCGACGCCGTGCTCGGCTCCCTGTCCGTGGACGAGGACGTCCTGTCGCCCCTGGTCGCCCTGGCGTCGCCGGTCGGGCGTCTCCTCTCCGTCCACCTCCGGCTCGGCATGGCCGAGGGAGTGCTCGCCGAGGTCCGCGAGTACAGCCGGGCGGGCCGTCTGATCGGGCATCCCGCCCGGCCGGCCGTCTCTCCCGAGGACCCGCAGGTGCTGTCCGCCTACGGGGAGCTCACCGTCCTCACCCGCGCCGCGTCCGCGCTCACCGATCAGGCGAGGGAGGCCGTGCACGGCGGGCTGACCCGTGGCGAGGAGCTCACCTACGACGAGTACGCGGAGATCTCCGTGCTCGTGTCCATGGCCGAAGCCGCCACCGCCAGGGCCGTACGGGAGTCCGCCGACCGTGCCCTCGACCTCATCGGCGCCTGCGCGGCGTCCTCGCATCTGGGCTTCGACCGCTTCTGGCGCAATGCCCGGACCCACACCCTGTACGAGCCCGTCACCCACCGGCTCCACGACGTCGGGAACTACTTCCTCAACGGCGCGCATCCTCCGTTCGTCCTGCCGGTCTGACCATGCGGTGCCGCCCGGTTCTCCCGCCCCGGCCGGGCACGAGCGGTGTGCGCCACGCGCCCCCGCGTCCGGGTGGTCGGCGACGGCGTTCCGGCCGGCCTCGTCGAGGGGGACGGTCGTCTCGCCGAGAGGGACGACGTGTCCTCCGTCCCCGCCGCGGCCCGAATCCCGCCGCCGTCGGCAGCGGACATCGGCCGAAACCGTACGGGATAATGCGCACATGCGGATTTCGGCCAGGGCGGACTACGCGATACGTGCCGCACTGCAGCTCGCCGCGTCGCCGGACGGCGGGCCGCTGAAGGCCGAAGCCATCGCCGACGCACAGGACATCCCGCACAAATTCCTCGAAAGCATTCTGAACGACATGCGCCGGGGCGGTCTCGTCCTCAGCCGGCGCGGCGGCAACGGCGGCTACCGGCTGGCCAAGCCCGCCGAGTCCATCAGCATCGCCGATGTCATCCGCGTCGTGGACGGACCGCTGGTCTCGGTGCGCGGTGTCCGCCCTCCGGAGCTGTCCTACACCGGCCCCGCCGAGTCGTTGCTGCCCCTGTGGATCGCCCTGCGGTCCAATGTGCGCGAGATCCTCGAGGGCGTGTCGCTCGCCGATGTCGCATCGGCCCGGCTGCCCGCCCGTGTGTCCGCGTTGACCAGCGCTCCGGAGGCCTGGACGAACCCCTGACGTGCCGGCGCCGGGCCGTTCACGGTCGGTCCCACGGAGGCGTCATGGCCGTGTCGCGTGTATGGGCGCCTTCTTGGGGTGGCCTGGGGGGATGGTCCTGGGGTGGAGGCCCGCCTTCTGCCGCAGTCCCTGACGACCAGGCAGGGGAACCGCTGATCCTTCTGCCCTCCGGGCGCCCTGTGGTGGTGGATCCGTGGTGGCCGCCGCGCTCCGGGACGTCCGCCGGTGCCGTGTGCCAGCGGAATGACAGCGGGATGCCAGCGGGAGACGTGCCGAACGGTGAGCGGGGGCCGGTGCAATGGTCCCGTACCCCACACGGCGGAGGCCGTCAAAGGCCCGTCGGCCACGGCGGTCCGCCCCGATTCACCGGGAGGCATCATGAACAAGGACCTGAGCACTCTCGCGGACGAGATCCTCGAGCTCGAGGCCGAGACCTTCGAGATCTCCGACTACTCGGACGCCAGCGAGGTCGTGCTGGCCGGCTGCACCAGCACCAGCTCCACCTCGACCTCCAGCTCCACCTGCAGCACCACCTCCTGCTCCGCCTGACCCGACCGTCCGGCGCGGCAGCGCCCGGCCGGTTCCCCCTCCCCCGGGAGGCGGGAGCCGGCCGGGCCTTTGCCATGCCCTGAACCGGCCAACGCGGAAGAATGCCGCGTACTCATGTGCACCGCCTTCCGCGAGGCCGAACGCGATCCGCCCCGTGCAGCTGCACGGGGCACGGGGCCGTGCATGCCGACGGGGCCGTGCGTGCTGCGGACCAGCCCGTCGGCGGGCTGTTCATGCCGCCGCTGGGTCCCGTCGCCGACCACTACGGTCCACGAGGCGCACTCGTCGTCCTCGCGTCCGTCACGGTGATCGCGACCGTGGTGTCCATGGCCCTGCGCGAACCGGCCAGTGCACCGGAACCGCCCAAGGACCCCCAGTGCCCCGGAACCGCTCAAGGACCCGACGGCCACAGCAGCTTGACCGGTTCCTCGGCGGTCGGACACGGCAGCCGGCACCCGGCGAGCACCACCGGTCATGTCCGCCGCAGTCCGCGGCTCCTGCGCATCGGCAAGGTCCCTGTCCCGAATGACCGCCCGCCTGAACTGCCGCATGACGACGCACATCCGCCATGAGCCGGTCGCTCCGACGCGCACCCGGCAGCTGACGTCCGGCGGCACGATCGACGCCCAGCGGCACGACGGCCACCAGACCGTCTGCGCCGGCCGGAGCGTACTGGTCGTCACCACCAGCGCGGGCTCCCGGGTCGCCCCGGGCAATCGCGCCATCCGGGTACCGGCCGGCACCGTCCACGCCCGCCAGGCCCACGGGGAACTCGACCTCCACCTGGTGGGCCTGCCCGCGGCCGACAGGCGCACTCTCGCCGAACCGGGCCGCCAGGTCGGCGCGAGCGGCCACATGCTGTCCCGGCTCTTCCGCAGCGAGCTCGGCATGACCTTCCCCCAGTGGTGCACCCAACTGCGGCTCCGGCACGCACTGGTCCTCCTGGCGGAGAGGGAATCGGTGACCGCGGTGGCACACCGGTGCGGCTGGTCCTCGGCCAGTGCGTTCATCGACGTCTTCCGGCGCACCTTCGTGCCATGCACCGGGCTCCCACCCGACCGATTGACCGCGATTGACCGGTCTGCGGTGCGCTCGGAAGAAGAAGGCGTCCTGGAAAGTGCTCCACGCGTCCGCCGTCCGGGCCGATGATGTGCTGTTCCTGGCCTTCGAGGGCCTGGACGGCTGGACACTGCACCGGTTCCGTCGGACCGGGTCCACGGTTCGACCGGCGGCCACCGCCTGCTCTTCGGTCTTCGTGCCGCTGTGATCATCGGGGGCCGTCCCCGTCTCCGGCCCGTCCCGGACCGCCCCCGGCCTCTCCGACCTTTCGGACGGGGTCAGTTGTCCCGAAGGAAGGCCTCGGCTCGGTGTCGGAGCTCCCGGCCGATGCTGCCGGCAGCGGGATCGGCCGGCCGGGGACGACCGACCTGGTCGGGTGGCGGGAAGTGGGTCAGGTCGCCGCGCTCGCGGTGCTCTCCGGGGCACCGTCGGCCGGAGCGCCGGAGGGTTCCGCCACCGGAGGGCTGTTGCGCGTCAGCAGCAGCGACAGGACCGCGACGAGGGAGCAGCCGGCCATGCCGATGAACAGCGGCGTGGCGGTGTCCTTGCCGCCCAGGCCCACCAGCGGGGCGAGCACGGCGCCGAGGACGCCCTGCAGGGTGCCGAGAACGGCGGAGCCGGTTCCGGCGGCGTGGGGGCCCCGCTCGATGGCGAGGGCGGTCGCCGTGCCGAAGACCTGGCCGAGGCCGAGGAAGCCGATGCCGATGAGCGAGAGCGCCAGGACGCGGTCGAGCCGTCCGGCCAGGGTGACCAGCAGGGCGGCAGTGGTCGCGGCCAGCAGGGCGGTCAGGCCGACGCGCAGCAGGAGGCCGGGGGCGTAGGTGCCGACGAGCTTGGTGCTGACCGTGCTGGAGACCGTGGCGGTCAGGGCGCCGACGGAGAAGGCGATGGACGCCTCGCCGACGCTGAACCCGAGGACGTTCTGCAGCAGGAACGGCGATCCCGCGATGTAGCAGAACAGCGCGCCGCAGCCGAAGGCGAAGGCGAGCGTGTAGCCGACGTAGGCGCGGTCGGTGAGCACGGAACGGGCGGCCTGCGAGGTGGCCGCCATGCCGTCGGCGCGGCGCCGCTCCTTGGGGAGACTCTCCGGGATGAAGGCCAGGGCGGCGAGGAACGTCAGCAGCGAGACGCCGGCCAGGACCCAGAAGACGCCGCGCCAGCCGCCCGCGTCGTCGACCACGGCGCCGCCGGCGAGCGGGGCGGCGATCGGCGCGATGCCGCCGAGCGCCATCAGCACGCCGAACAGCCGGGCCGCGGCGGCGCCGGAGGCGACGTCGGCGACGACCGCGCGCCCCACGACGAGGCCGGCCGCGCCGGAGAAGCCGGTGACGAAGCGGAGCACGATGAGCACGGAGAGATTCGGGGCGACCGCGCACAGGGCCGTGGCCACGGTGCACACGGCGGCGCCGACGAGGATCGGGGTGCGCCGCCCGTACCGGTCGGACAGCGGTCCGAGGACCAGCTGGCCCGCCGCCGTGCCGATCAGGAACGAGGTGAGGGTGAACTGCACGCCGGAGGCGTCGGTGTTCAGCTCGTCGGCCATCCGGGGGAAGGCCGGGAGGTACATGTCCGTGGCGAGCGGCATCACGAAGGACAGCAGGGCGAGTGCCGCGGTGAGCGTCACCGTCGGTAACGCCGATGTGGTCTGCCCCTGCCCGGGGGACGGTGTGGACATCGCGTGCTCCTGAGGGACGGCCATGAGGGTTTCGAGATAGTTATATATCTATAGCCATTGCTACTGTCGAACCATGACAGCGACCGATGCGGAAGGCGACGCAGTCCTGCTGCGTGAGGCGAGGGAACTCACTCCCGTCCTGTACGCGCTCGGGCGCGTCCTGCGACTGCGCGGCGTGGACGAGGCCGGGCTGGTGCCGCTCCCGCCGTCCGACCTCGAGGTGCTGCGCCATGTGCTGGAGTCGCCGGGCATCGGTGTCGGGGCCGTCGCCCAGGATCTGGGCCTGCACGCCAGCAACGTCAGCACCACCGTGCGCGGACTGGTGGCCCGGGGACTGGTCCGCCGGGAGCCGGATCCCGACGACCGCCGCGCGGTCCGGCTGTATCCGACGATGGGCGCCGTGCAGGGCATGGCCAGGATCGAGCAGGCGTGGGCGGAGATCTTCGCCGACTCCCTGGCGACGCTCTCCCCTGCCCAGCGGGACGCCCTCAGGACCGCCGCACCAGCCCTGAAGGCGCTCGCGACGGCCCTCAAGGAACAGCGCAAAGCGTCCCGCGGCTGAGAGGCCGCGCCCGGGAGCGGGGTGCCGCGTCCCAGGGCCGGGGTGCGTCAGGAAGCCCTCGGGCGGGGCAGCAGGTCCGCCGCCCACTCGGAGTGCCGGCGGGACGGCGGCGGAGGACGTGCCTGACGATGAGCGGGGGTCGGTGCAGCAGCGGCCGGCCGGCTCTCTCCGTCAGAAGGCGGGCGTCGGCCGGGCCTTCGCCGTGTTCCGAACCGGCCGACGCCGAGACCCGCTCGTGAGAGCGCCGGAGCGCAGGTCGGAGCATGACGAAGACACCTATTTCTCTTTGCCTCCGGTTCTTCCCGCAGAGGGTTTGCAGAGGGTTCGCAAAGGGTTCTTCCCCCGGGCCGCGAACGAGCCGGGCCGGCGCCTGGAGTCCTGACCGCTCAGGCGGCCTTCGAGCTGGTTTCGCTCCGGGTGAGGACGATGTCGAGGCGGTGGGCCCGGTAGAAGATCAAGAGCCACGCGGAAGGCAGCTGGAGCCAGAGCAGGGCGAGGCTCGCCACGAAGAACGCCTCGTCGACCGGCGTGTCCGAGCCGGCGGCCCATGAGGCAACGCCGGCGCAGAGCAGCAGTACACCGAGGTAGGCACCCCCGTCGATCAGCGGAACCCGCCACAGCGGCATCGGGTCGGTGAAGCGGCGGATCAGAGTGAGGGTGAGGGTGGTTGCCGCAGCGAAGACCAGCTGCCACGGATTCTTGATCCAGAACGATGTCCAGGAGCCGAGACTTCCCGCCCACGCGGACCAGAAGAGACCGACCGCGGCTCCGGTCAGCAAGGATCCGAGGGTGACGGCCAGCGCATAGGAGGCGGCGCTTCGCCAGGCGACGGTCATGTCAAGCTCCCCGTGATGCGTGGCGGCCCCGGGCAGGGGCACGCCCTCTGCGGCCAGTCTCCTCTGCGTCCCGGAGGAGCGGGGAGGCGGGGCCGGCAGGAAGGCAATCATGACACTCAGGTAACTCGCTGGTAAACAAGGAGAGTTGATCGGCCGTTCCTTCCGACGGGCAAGTACGACCTGCGTCCCGGGCGGCTGCGGGACCGGTTCGAGGGCGTGATCCTGCAGTTCAGGGCAGGCGCTCCATGGCTGGAGACGCCAGGTGAGTTCGGGCTCCGGCCGGTCTGGACCCCACGACCGCTCGTGCTCGTCCTGGCGCCGTCAAGATGCTTGTCGGCCAGGGCGTCATGAAGGTCCTGGCGAAAGTCGCGCCGAACAGGAGCGGACTCGGCACGGCCGTTGCCGGCCTTCACCGTGACCGCAACGCTGTCGAGTAATTGATCAACACCGGCTGGAGGGGCCGGCGCGACATCGCCGCACGCCGGAAAAAGAAGCCCGCGCGCCGCCTCGCCGACCTCGAACTCCACGCCTCGATGATCTGGGCGGAGATCTCCTGCAAACAGCCGGTTGATCCTGCGTCGCACAGCCTCTGACGCCCTCTCGGACACGTCCGTTCGGTACGGATGCCCACGGGTGGCTTTTACCTGTAACGATGCTTTCTGGACAGCTATTTGATGAACTATCGGTGTCTGAAACCCGTCCCTCAGGTATTTCACAGCATCCCTCTTGACCCGCCATCTACGCCGGTAGACACTCACCACTGCTGCAAGACCGAATGTTTTCGCGCAGAAAGCCTTCACACGTGCTCCGTCCTGCCCGTACCGGGGGCGGACAGGGTCCTGTGTGAGCCACCGCCCCCACCAGGGGCAGCCACGGCACCAGGACACTGCGTCCCGAGGTGTCGTGGCGGGCCGGTCCGGCAGGTGTTCGACGGTCAACGGGGGAACTCGGTGCGTTTTCAGTTGCTCGGCCCGCTCAGCATCACCGACGGGCGTGACGTGGTCGTCCTGCCACCGTCCAAACCGACGTCGTTGCTGGCGGCCCTGCTGGTCCGCCCGGGCGAGGTGGTCTCGACCGACCGTCTCCTGCAGGCCGTCTGGGGGGAGAAGCAGCCGGCGACGGCGAAGGCGGCTCTGCAGAGCTGCGTCCTGCGGTTGCGCCGTCTCTTCGCGAAGTACGACATCGAGGAGCAGGCGGTGGTCGCGGTCGCCGGGGGCTACCGGCTCCCGGCCGACGCCGACACCCTGGACCTGCTGCACTTCCGCCGTCTGGTGTCCGAGGCTGCCGGGGCCGGAGAGTCCGAACTCCCCTTGCTGCGCACGGCACTCGACCTGTGGCAGGGTCCGCTTCTCGCCAACGTCCCCTCCGAGCTCCTGCACCGCGACGAGGTGCCCCGGCTGGTCGAGGAGCGTCTGCGCGTGCTGGAACGTATCTGCGAGATCCAGCTGGCCCAAGGACGATGTCGCGAGGTCCTGGTGGACCTCTGGGAGGCCACCCGGGCCCATCCCCAGCACGAAGGATTCGCCGCCCAGTTGATGCGGGCGCTCTACCGGACGGGGCGGCAGATCGAGGCGCTGGCCGAGTACCGGAGGATCAGAACGTACCTGCGGGAGGAGCTCGGCGTCGACCCGGGCGCGGAGCTGCAGCGCCTGGAACTGGCCATCCTGCGCGGCGACGAGCCCCGTGACCCGGTCCTCGAGCCCGCGTCGCTCGCGCCGGCACCGCAGGCAGCGCCGGCGCCGCAGACACCGCACAGGGCACCCGCGGCGGACGACGCCACGGCCGACGACGGCGCAGGACGGCACGAACGCGCCGCGCCGGCCGGAGCCGCTCCGGCCGGCGGTACCCATCCGTCCCCGGATCCAGCCCACCCTCCGGGCCCCCGGCTGCCCCGCGTCCCCGGGTTCACCGGGCGCACCCGCGAGACCGCCGACCTGGTGAGCCGCCTGGAGAGCGGCGGCCGGGAGGACGGGCGGGCGGACACCGCCCCGGTGATCGCGGTGATCTCCGGAGGCCCCGGGATGGGCAAGACCGCGCTGGCCCTGCACGCCGCGCGGCTGGTGGCGGACCGGTATCCCGCGGGCGGTGTGCTGCTGCCGCTGACCAGGGCCGACGGTACGCCACGCCCCCTCGACGAGGCCGCCGCCGAGCTGCGCTCCACGCTCCCCTCCGGCGCTTCCCGCGGGGCGTGCCTGGTGATCCTCGACGACGTCGTGCACCCGGACCAGGTGCGCGGGCTGCTCGACCTGACCGGCTGCGGCGCCGTCGTCGTCACCAGCCGCATGGGGCTGGCCGCCCTGGTCGCCACGCACGGCCCCGCGGTGCTGCAACTGGGCGCCCTGTCGCCGCAGGAGTCCCACGCGCTGCTCACCTCCGTCCTGGGGCAGGAGCGGGTGGCGGCCGAGGACACGGCCGCCCGTGCCCTCGCGGATCTGTGCGGGCACGTTCCGCTGGCCCTGCGGATCGTCGCCGCCCGGCTGCTGACCCGGCCGAAGCTGCGTCTGGCGGACTACGCCGCGTGGCTGCGACGGGACCTGCCCGCCCGGCTGGCGCTGCCCGACGACCCCCGGATGTCCGTGCCCCTGGCCCTCGACGGGGCCCTGGACCGGCTGCCCGCCCCGCTGGCCGACGCGCATCTGCGGCTGGCGCGGCTGGACGGGCGGATCACCGTGCCGGACGCGGC
>NZ_MUME01000339.1 GCF_002155915.1 Streptomyces thermovulgaris
GCCCCGCGGCGACCGAGGCCCGGCCGGCGGGCACGGGGCGATGCGGGCCGGGGCGGGCCGGGGCGGGGTGTTCACTTCGCGTCGGCGTAGCACTCCACCACCGCCGTCGTGAACGGAAACCGCACCGGGGTCTCGCCGAACGTCAGCCGCCCCGCCAGCTCCGCCGCCTGCCCGATCGCCTCGACGACCCTGCCGGCCTCCTCCTGCGGGCAGTGCACGATCACTTCGTCGTGCTGGAAGAAGACCAGCTCGGCGGCCATGTCCCAGCAGGCGCGGCGCAGCGCGGCGAGCAGCAGCAGAGCCCAGTCGGCGGCGCTGCCCTGGACGACGAAGTTGCGGGCGAAGCGGCCGCGGGCGCGGGGGTCGGTGGAGGCGTAGCCGGGCATCCAGCCGTCGGACGCGGGCGGTACGGCCGGGGCGTCCTGGGGGAGACCCGCCTCCTCGTCCGCGTCCTCGCGTCTCCCGGCCGGCGGCGGGCAGGTGCGGCCCAGCCAGGTCCGTACGAGCCGCCCCTCCTCGCCGGCCCGCGCCGCGTCGTCGACATAGGCCACCGCCCGGGGGAAGCGGCGTCTGAGGGCGGCGAGGTTCTTCAGGCCGTCGCCGGAGGTCTGGCCGTAGACCGCGCCGAGCACGGCGAGCTTCGCCCGGGTGCGGTCGCCGGAGAAGACGCGGTCGGAGACGGCCTGGTAGAGGTCGCTCTCCCGGCTCGCCACCTCCATCAGACCGGGGTCGCGGGAGATGGCCGCCAGCACACGCGGCTCCAGCTGGGCGGCGTCGGCCACGACCAGCCGCCAGCCGGGGTCCGCCACGACGGCCCGGCGGATGACCCTGGGGATCTGCAGCGCGCCCCCGCCGTGGGTCACCCAGCGCCCGGTGACCGTGCCGCCGGCCAGGAACTCCGGCCGGAAGCGCCCCTCCCGCACCCAGTCCTGCAGCCAGGACCAGCCGTGGGCGACCCAGATCCGGTACAGCTTCTTGTACTCCAGCAGGGGCTTGACGGCCGGGTGGTCGACGGACTCGAGCTCCCAGCGGCGGGTGGACCTCACCGTGATCCCGGCCCGGGCGAAGGCCTTGATCACCTCGGCGGGCAGATCGGGCCGGACCCGGTGCCCGAAGGCAGTCGACACCTCGTCGGCGAGCTCGGCCAGACGGCGGGGCTCGCCGCCGCCCGCGTACCGCTCTCCGAGCAGTTCGTGCAGCACCTCGCGGTGCACGTCCGCGCGCCAGGGCAGGCCCGCCCGGTTCATCTCGGCCGCCACCAGCATGCCCGCCGACTCGGCGGCGGTCAGCAGGCGCATCCGGTCGGGGTGCTCGGCCCGCTCGTGCCGCCGCTGCTGCTCGGCGTAGACCGCGAGCAGGTCCTCCAGCGGCAGATGTGCGGCCGGGGGATCGAAGAGCGGGGACTGCGCGCCCGGTGCGGCGGGCCGCTGCGGCGGGTCCGGCGGGACGGGGCCGCCGCGCAGCCGGGCCAGCGCGGCCGCCGCCGAGCGGGGTTCGCCGTGCCGTCCCTCGTGGCCGAGGAGGAGGGTCTCGGCGTCCTCGACGTCGTAGCACCGCTCCACGCGCACCCCTGCGGCGAGCAGGCGCGGATAGACCTCGGCGGTGGACCGCCACACCCACCGTGCGACGTCCGGTCTGCTGCGGACCGCCTCGACCAGGTCCGGCTCCCGGAGCACCGGACCGGCGGGCAGCCCGTCCCGGCCGAGGGGGACGATCTCGGCGCCACCGTCCTCGGCCGGGGACAGGGCCCACCGGTCGGTCATGTCCGTGAGTGTCGCAGGCGGGTCCGACAACGGCTCCGGCCCCCGGGACCGACCGGGGGCCGGAACGGCCGGAGGGGTCAGCCCCCGTTTCCTCCCTTCGTCCCCCCGGCCTCCTTGTCCGCCTCTTCCGCCTCTTCCGCCTTCTCGGCCTTCTCCGGCTTCTCCGCCTTCTCGGGGTTCTTCTCCTGCTCCTGCTGGGCGAGCCCCTTCGTCAGCTCCGCCAGGGCCGCCGCGACGTACTCCTCGGTGCGCGCCTTGTCCAGACCGAGACCGCTCAGGATGCCCTCGCCGTTCTCCAGCTCCAGCAGGGCCAGCAGGATGTGCTCGGTGCCGATGTAGTTGTGGCCGAGGCGCAGGGCCTCGCGGAAGGTGAGCTCCAGGGCCTTCTTGGCGGCCGAGCCGTACGGGACGAGCTCGGGGGCGTCGGCGGAGGCCGGCGGCAGCGCGGCGTTCGCGGCCTCGCGGACCGCGTCCAGGGAGACGCCCTGGCCGGTGATGGCCTTGCCCGCCAGGGACTCCGGGTCGTCGAGCAGACCGAGGATCAGATGGGCGGGCGTGCCCTCGGCGCTCCTGGCGGCCCTGGCCTTCTCATGGGCGACCACGACGGCCTTGCGCGCGCGTGGTGTGTAGCGGCTGAAGCCCTGGCTGGGGTCGAGGTCGGCCGGATCCTTGGGCACGAACCGCTTCTGCGCGGCCTGCCGGGTGACTCCCATGCTCCTGCCGATGTCGGTCCAGGAGGCGCCGGAGCGGCGTGCCTGGTCGACGAAGTGGCCGATGAGATGATCCGCCACCTCGCCGAGGTGCTCGGCGGCGAGGACGGCGTCCCGGAGCTGATCGAGGGGATCTTGATGAACCTTCTTGATGGCCGAGATGAGGTCGTCCAGACGAATGCTCGACCTGATGCCGGAATGCGTCATGCGTCAACCGTAGGTTGACATAGGAGGGTCGTCAACCTCGAGTTGACATCCGATCCGCATCCGTCTGTCCACAGGCTGTGGACGAAGTGGGCGGACGGGGCGCGCTCCATGACACGATCGACCCGTGAGCAGCCCCAGTACCGTCGACCGCGCCTTCGGCGCCGCTCTGTACACCTCGTCCGACGACGCCCTCGACACCGGCGCCTCCCTGCTGGCGGCCGACCCCGCATCGGACGCCGAACTCGCCCGGCGCGGGCGGGAGCTGGTCGCGGCGGCATGGCGGCGCGGCTGGCAGCCCGCCGATGTCGTGCGGGTCGCGCGCCGGGAGCTGGACGACATCCATGTGCGGCTGCTCGCGGCGCTCGTCCGTGCGCAGGCGAAGGAGGACCGCCCGCGCGGCCCGCGCTGGACCGCCCAGCTCGGCGAGCTGACCGAGGAGGAGCCGGCCCGCACCGACCGCTTCTCGTACGCCACCGCCGTCCTGGAGCTGTACCGCCTGCTGGTGCGGCTGCCCGCGCTCGAACATCTGGACGAACCCGTGGGTGCGCCCCGTCCCGAGTCCCGGGTGCTGACCCGGATCCGGGCGCTGCTCGCCAAGGCGGAGGCGACCGGCTTCCCGGAGGAGGCGGAGGCGCTGAGCGCCAAGGCGCAGGAGCTGATGGCACGGCACAGCATCGACGAGGCGCTGCTCGCCGCCCGTGCTCCGGCCCCCGACGCCCCCGCCGCCTGCCGCATCGGCGTCGAGCCGCCGTACGAACAGATCAAGGCGATGCTGCTGGACGTGGTCGCCACGGCGAACCACTGCCGGGCCGTGTGGAGCGAGTCCCTGGGCTTCTCCACGGTCGTCGGCTTCGAGGCCGACCTGGAGGCGGTCGAACTGCTCCATGCCTCGCTGCTGCTCCAGGCCATGACCGCGATGACCCGGGCCGAGGCGGAACAGAGGGCCGCCGGGCGCAGACGCACCAGGACCTTCCGGCAGTCCTTCCTCGCCGCCTACGTCCACCGCGTCGGCACCCGCCTCGCGGCCGCCGCCGAGGCCCAGGTCACCGAGGACCTGCTCCCCGTCCTGGCGAGCCGGGACGCCGCGGTCGCCGACCGTCTGGACCGCCTGTTCCCGAAGACGGCGACCACCCGTCTGCGCGGCGCGACCGACGCGGCGGGCTGGACGGAGGGCGTCCGGGCGGCGGAGCGGGCCGAGATGACGTCCCGTCCGCGCCCGCGCTGAGGCCCCGCCCGCCGGGCCCGGCCGGGGCGTCAGTCGCCCGCCTGCTGGAAGGCCGTCACCGACGCGTCGGGGTCGGACGCGTCCCTCCTGCCCTGCACCGGGCCGTAGGACCACTCGAAGTCCCGGCTGTCGTCCGCTCCGGGCAGGCCGATCCTCAGCGACGTCGCCGCGAGGCTCCTGGCGTCTTCCTCCTTGCCCCGGACATAGGTGAGGGTGAAGGACGCCGTGCCGTCCTCGGCGAGGGTGAGCCTCTGCGGCTCGGCGGTCCTGTCCTCCGGGACGGTCGCCGTGGTGCCGTCGGCGGACAGGGAGACGGCCGGGAAGCCCTCCAGCGTGCAGGCGGCGCCCCGGTTGGTGAGGGTGACGGGCACATTGCCGGTGTCCCCGGCCGCGGGCGCGGTGTTGGCGGGGCCGACCTGGATCTCGACGTCGCCGATCGTGCAGGCGGAGCTGCCGGTGTCCTTGCCTTCGGAGTGCCCGGAGCTTCCGGAGTTCTTGTTCCCGGAGTTCCCGGAGTTCCCGGAGTCGCTGCCGTCGCTGCCGCAGGCGGTGAGGAGGAGGGCCGCGGTGAGCGTGGTGACGATGATCGGACGGGCGCGCATGGAGTGATTCCTCGGGTCGTGACGATGATCAAGGATCATCACGTACGAGCGTGCGGCACGGTTGCCCGCCCCGCCACCGGCCTCCGCGAACGTCAGGAGCCCAGGCTCGCCGTGGGCAGGCCCGACGGTAGCGCCGGGCCCTTCGAGCCGGCGGACGTCTCCTCGCCGGGACCACCCTCCCGAGTAGCCCGGAGCACGGCCCGGTTGACGGACTTCGCCGCCCTCGTCGCACGGGCCTCGCACATGCCGGGACCGGCCGCCCGGGCGGCCGGATCGCGGGCAGGTCCCGCTCACAAGAATGTTGTCCGTTGGAACACCAGGGCTCCGGTGCGCGTCTCTTTCTAGTGCACGGAGGATCCGGTCCGGACGATCCGGCACGGACGACGAGGCGGAGGATCGCGAACAGGGAATGACGTGTGCATGACTTACGGGGGTCGGGGGCAGGCGCTTCGACGGCCCCGGAGCAGCGGGGCGCCGGTGGCGCAGCCACCGGACCACTCCGCGTGCACGTGCATCTGCTCATGCATATGCACGTGAACGAGGTTATGATCCAAACCAGTTGACCGATGCATCAATGGCCACACCAGCCAGTGCACCACCGGGGAGCGACCTGTGGACCACGACGTTGAGGGCGGGTACGGGGGGTTCGACGTGTACAACGGCATGGCGGCCACGCGGCTGCGCGGGGTGGTCTGGCAGAAGAGCCGGCACAGCAACTCGCAGGGATCCTGCGTGGAGTTCGCGAGACTGCCGGGCGGGGAGGTGGCCGTGCGCAACTCCCGCTTCCCCGACGGTCCCGCTCTCGTCTACACACGTGCGGAGATCGAGGCGATGCTGCGGGGCGTCAAGGACGGCGAGTTCGACCACCTGATCGCCGGGTGACGTCCGTCGGCTCCGGCGCGTCGGGGTGAGCGGTGCGCAGCGCGGGGCAGCGCGCGCGGAGACACGGCGGCGTGCGAGGTCACGGCCCGTCAGGCGGAGGGACGCAGCCGGAACAGCGCCCAGACCACCTTGCCGTGCAGGGTGCCCGCCAGCGGGTGCCAGCCCCAGCTGTCGCTGAAGGAGTCGACGAGGAACAGACCG
>NZ_MUME01000034.1 GCF_002155915.1 Streptomyces thermovulgaris
CGAAGTCCATGGCCACCGTGGTGGTGGTCTTGTCCCCGGTGTGGGTGAGGTCGTCGATGCCCGCCGAAGCGGACGTCATGACGGCCTCCGTGCGCAGCGGGTTGATCTCCGAGACGGCGCCGACGAACGTGGTCTTGCCCACGCCGAAGCCGCCCGCCACCACGATCTTGGCAGAGGTGGTCGCCCGACCCGTGTCAGAGCTTGCGAAGTCCACTGAGCACCCTTTCGAGCAGCGTCACATCCGGTGCGCCACCGTTGTTCTCGTCGCCGCCCGGCTGGTGGATGGCCACCAGGCCGGCTTCGGCGAGGTCCGCAACGAGGATTCGTGCCACACCCAGCGGCATGGCGAGCAGTGCCGACACCTCGGCCACCGATTTCACCTCGCGGCACAGGTGGCAGATCCGCTGGTGCTCCGGGAGCAGTCCCATCAGCACTGCCGGGTCGGCCGTGGTGCTGACCAGGGCCTCGATGGCGAGCTGGTAGCGCGGCCGGGTCCGGCCGCCGGTCATCGCATACGGACGCACCAGCGGCTGTTCGCCCTCGTCCCCGTACGACTCCGCGTACGGATCATGAGAGGCGGTGGGCGGGGTCATGAATCCTCCGGGCTGGACAGCAAGTCGGTCAGTCAAGCCGTCTGACGAGGCCGGTGGGGGGATCGGGGCGGCCGGACGGTGTTGTGGTCAGGTGGGGGTGGTACCGGGGCCGGTCAGCGGAGCAGACTGCCCTGCAGCTCGGCGCGCAGGTCGGGCGTGAGGACATCCCCTGCACGGTCGACGAGCAGCGCCATCTCGTAGCCGACGAGGCCGATGTCGCACTCGGGGTGCGCGAGGACCGCGAGGGACGAACCGTCGGAGATGGACATGATGAAGAGGAATCCCCGCTCCATCTCCACGACCGTCTGCGCCACATTGCCGCCCTCGAAGATCCGGGAGGCCCCGGCGGTCAGCGAGGTCAGACCGGAGGCGACGGCCGCGAGCTGGTCGGCGCGGTCGCGCGGAAAGCCTTCGGACATCGCCAGAAGCAGTCCGTCGGCCGACACCACGACGGTGTGGGACACCCCCGGGGTGTTCTCCGCGAAGTTGGTGATCAACCAGTTCAGGTTCTGTGCCGCCTGGCTCATCTGGCTCAACTAACGCTCCTGCTGGTGAGTGGGGAAGCTGCCCGTCCGGCCGTGACCGGCCTGACGGCCCTGTGCGATGCCCCGACGGAGATTGGTCAGCCGGCCGCGCACGTCGTCGGGCGCACGCGAGACCTGCGGACCGCTCTGGTGCGGTTGCTGCTGAGCCGTGCCCGGGACGAGGTTCGCCCTCGGCACCCGGCGCGGCAGACCGGAGGTGGTGACACCACCCGAAGTCGGCTTCCTGACCCGCTCAGCCTGTCGCATCAGCTCGTCGTTCGGCGAGCTGCGCCAGGCGGGGGCGGCGTTCCGCTGGGGAGCGGAGGACTGGGGCGCGGCGGCTTGCGGCTGCTGCGCGGCCGGGGCCGGCGACGCGGCGCTCTGCTGCTGCCGGCGACCGCGGAACCAGTCGGTCTCCAGGGTGTCGTACAGCGGCGTACCGACGTCACCGCTGCTGCTGGGGGCCGGCGGCAGGGCCCAGTTGTCCTCGGGACGCCGCTGCGGGGTGCCCGCACCGGCCTGCGCCGGACGGGCGGCGTCCTGCTGCGGCTGCTCGGGCCGGCCCGCGGAGGCGGGGTCCGGGCGGCCCGGCAGGGAGCGACGGGCGAGAGCACCGCCGCCCTGGCCCGGCTGGGCGTACTGGCCGGTGGAGCTGTTGTCGTAGCCCTGCTGCTGGGCGTACTGGCCGGTGGAGCTGTTGTCGTAGCCCTGCTGCTGGGCGTACTGGCCCGTGGAGGCGTTGTCGTGGCCCTGCTGCTGGGCGTCGAACCGGCCCGGCCGGGCGGGGGCGTTCTGGCCGGCCGGCCCGAAGACGTCCGAACGGACGAACTGGCCCGTGTTCGGCGCGCCGCCCGCACCCGGACGCGGGGCGTCGAAGTCGGGACGGGGTATCTCCGCGGTCGAGCCCGGACCCTGCCGGTCGTCGATCCGGGGCATCTCCGCCGTCGAGCCCGGACCCTGGCGGTCGTCGAACCGGGACGCCCGGGGGGAGGGCGCCCTGTCCTGCTCGTCGTGGCCGCGCGGTGCGTCCAGGGCGGCCCGGCCGCCCGCGCCCCGGTCTCCCCAGCCCTGCGACGGCCCGTTGCCGCCCGGCAGCTCGGCACGCGCACCGCCGCGCTGCTGCAGCTGCGGCTGGCGGGCCTGACCGGCGCCGCCCGCCTGCTGCGGGGCGGCGGCATCACGGGCGCCGCCACCGAAGACGTCCTGCCGCTGTCCGCCGGCGAAGCCCTGCGGGGCGGCGGGCGCCTGGCCGCCGAAGCCGCCGGCCGCGCCCGCCGGGGCCGGACGGCCCTGCTGCGGCCGGCCCGGACCCTGCGGCCCGCGCTGCGGTCCCGGCCCGCCGGGACCGCCCGGGCGGCCCGTGCCGGGCAGCGCGGCCCGCGGACCCTGGCCGGCACCGAGCCGGCCGGGGCCGGACGCGCCCGCCCCCGAGGAGCCGCCGCTCATCTGACGGCGCGCCGCGGCGGCTCCGGCAGCCGCGGCCGCGGCCGCCGGACCGCCGGAGGGACGGCCGCCCGAGGAGCCGCCGGCGCCGCCCACGGCCGGCCTCTTGTTCTGGGTGACGTCGACGGGCAGCATGACCAGCGCCGTCGTGCCTCCGGAGTCGGAGGGACGCAGCTGGATGCGGATGCCGTGCCGCTGGGACAGACGGCCGACCACGAACAGACCCATGCGGCGGGAGACCGACACGTCCACGGTGGGCGGGTTGGCCAGCCGCTCGTTGATCGCGGCGAGGTCCTCCGGCGACAGACCGATACCGGTGTCGTGGATCTCGATCAGCACCCGCCCGTCGGGCAGCGCGTGACCGGTGACCTTGACCTTGGTCTGCGGCGAGGAGAACGAGGTCGCGTTCTCCAGCAGCTCGGCGAGCAGGTGCACGAGGTCGTTGACCACACGGCCGGCGACCTCGGTGGGCGGCACCGCGGACAGCTCGATGCGCTCGTACTGCTCCACCTCGGACGCGGCGGCACGGAGCACGTCGACCAGCGGGACCGGGCGGGTCCAGCGGCGGCCGGGCTCCTCGCCCGCGAGGACGAGGAGGTTCTCGCCGTTGCGGCGCATGCGCGTGGCGAGGTGGTCGAGCTTGAACAGCGAGGCCAGCTGGTCCGGGTCGGCCTCACGGGACTCCAGTTCGGAGATCAGCGACAGCTGGCGCTGGATCAGACCCTGGGAGCGACGCGAGAGGTTGGTGAACATCGCGTTGACGTTGCCCCGCAGCAGGGCCTGCTCGGCGGCGAGACGGACCGCCTCGCGGTGCACCTCGTCGAAGGCCTCGGCCACCTGGCCGATCTCGTCCCGGGAGTGCAGACCGACCGACTCCACGGACGTGTCGACGTCCTGCGGGTCCGACTCCGACAGCTGCTTGACCAGCTCGGGCAGACGCTCCTGGGCGACCTTGGTGGCCGTCTCCTGGAGCCGGCGCAGCGAGCGGATCATGGAGCGGGCCATGACGAAGGCGCCGACCAGCGACACGCCGAGGACGATCAGGATCAGCGCACCGGAGATGATGGCCTCGCGCTCGGTGGCGTTGCGCAGCTCACGGGCCTTCTGCTCCATCTCCTCGAGCAGCGTGTACTCGATGTTCTTCATCTGCTGGAGCTTGGTGGAGCTGTCGTCGACCCAGTCGAGGTAGGAGCGCTTGTCCGCCTGCTTCAGACCGTCGCGGCTCTCCAGGACGCGCTTGGCGTAGGTGTCCGCGGCCAGGATGGTCGGGTTGCCCTCCCCCATGGGCTTGATGAGTTCCTCGGCCTCGTCGCCGTAGATGTTGCGGAAGCTGTTGAGGTCCGAGGTCTGGCTCTCCAGCGCCGCCTGGGCGTACAGGCGGTCGTTCTCGGAGAGGCGGCCGGCCGAGGTGTTGTTGGCCGGCAGCGCGGCGGCGATCACGGCGCGCTGGATGGAGGCGTACTCCTTGGCGGAGGAGAAGGCGGCCAGGGCGCGGGTGCGCTGAATCATCTCCGGGCTGTTGGTCGCCTGGGCCATGTCCTGGGACAGGGAGAGCAGCCCGGTGATCAGCCGGTGGTACCGGTCCACCGTCCGGGACGCGTTGTCCTTGTCCTGGTACGCGTCCTTGCGGATCTTGTTGAGCTCGTTGAGGTCGCTGACGATGCCGACGATGGTGTCGCGGACGCCCAGCAGGTTGCCGTTCTTGCTGGCGGCGTCGATCTCCTCGGACGCGGAGATGAAGTTGTCCCGGGCCCGGTCCGTCTTGGCCCGGATGCCCTTGACGGCGGTCGCGCTCGCCGTGGAGCGGTTGGCCAGCGGTCCGGCGGTCTGGTCGCGCTCCTCCTGGAGCGCGGCGGCCAGCTCGGTGGCCTGCTTGGTCATCTCCGCCAGCAGCTTGATGTTGTCCAGCTGCTGGATGTCCTCCATGTTCTGGTCGATGCGCAGCGCACCCAGCGTGGTCGCGGCGACCACGGGGAGCGCGAGCAGCGAGACCAGACGGGTGGAGATGCGCCAGTTGCGCATCGCCAAGCGCGAACTCGGGTTGATCAGGCTCTTGGCCGGCTTGGGTGTCGAAGCGGGACTCGGCGGGGTCGACCCGCCGGCCGCGCCGGGGCGGTCACCGCCACCGCTGTCGCCGGCCGGGCCGGGGCCCGGGTTCTGGGCGTGCTGGGGCGAGGAACCACGGTCGGTCCCGCCGTGCGGCTCCGGCTCGGCCGAAGCGCTGCCATCCCTCTTGAAACGTCCCTGCACTAGCGTCGCAACCTCTGGACCAGGCGCCCCTCCGCGTCGACGGAAGGACGGTGTCGGCGTGTGGGGAGCGTCCTGAAACGTTCCCCTCGGTGGTCGTGAATTGACCGGCGCTGGCTCCCCCTTCCCGCCGCCACTCAGCGCTGTTTGCGCCCTGCGCGCCGGTGTGATCCTGCGGCGGTCCGTGGCATTCCAGCACAGTGGCGGATCTGCAACAAGGCGTGAGGGGCAGGCTGTGACTTCTGTGACACTCGGTCATCTTTCGATCACCCTGCGTGGAAAGGTATCTGACTCATAAGGGGCATATCTCTGCGTACCCGCGAGTCGTAAGAGGTGTCCCAGTCGCCATGATCGGGAGCGGAATGGCGGCTTCAGCGACTAATTGTCCGTTTTTGGGGGCGGGGATCGCGTCGAGAAAATGCCCGGTTTGCCGCTCTGTTCGTGAGCAAACTCACATCTGAATCACGGGCTCTTCACGACTTCGGCCGGGAATTGAATGTTTAGCCTGACGTTTTACAGAGTTGGCACTACCGACAACCCGGCGCGGGACTTTTTCGACACCCGGCGCCCGTACAGACGAGGTCTCGTACAGCTGTGAAGACGACGATGATGTTCCGCACCATAGCCAACCCCCGGCGCACCACGCTGTCGCACCTCACGGATGCCGGTGCCCTGCGGACGCCGGAGCGGCCGGAGCACTCCGTCTCCCTCCCCTCCCGGACCGCCAACCCCCGGCGCACCGTCCTCACGGACGTGCCGGTCGCGACCACTGCCGCCGAGTAGTACGCGGGCCGGCCGCGGAATGCTCACGGCAGCCGGCGAAAAGGCCGGCGGACGGACCGCCCGCGGCCGGAACGGTTCAAAAAGCAGGGGCGTCCCGCGTCCGGGACGCCCCTCCTTCGTGTCCGTGCGCCGTGACGCACGAGGCCCGGACCCCCTGGCCGCGTTAGCCTGGAGCGTCAGACTCCAGTCGCTCATGTCAAGGGACCAAGCAACCCGTGCGCATCGCCAGGTTCTCCATCGACGGGAACGTCGCCTTCGGCGCGGTCGAGGGCGACCAGCCGGACGAGCTCGTCCTCGACATCATCAAGGGCATTCCGTTCACGGACTTCGAGCTCTCCGGCACGCGGGTGCCGCTGAGCAAGGTACGGCTGCTGCCGCCGGTGCTCCCCAACAAGGTCGTCGCCTTCGGCCGCAACTACGCCGAGCACGCCCGTGAGCTCGGCAGCGAGGTGCCCGACGCCCCGTTCGCCTTCTTCAAGCCCGCCACCTCGGTGATCGGCCACGGGGACCCCATCCAGTACCCCCCGTTCTCCCAGGAGCTGCACCACGAGGCCGAGCTGGCCGTGGTCATCGGCCGGATGTGCCGCGAGGTCCCGCGCGAGCGCGTCAAGGACGTGATCTTCGGCTACACCTGCGCCAACGACGTCACCGCCCGCGACGTCCAGCGGCGCGAGGCGCAGTGGGCCAGGGCGAAGGGCTTCGACACCTCCTGCCCGCTCGGTCCCTGGGTGGAGACGGACATCGACATCACCGCCGCGGCCGATCTGACCATCCAGCTCACGGTCAACGGCGAGCAGCGGCAACTGGGCCGCACCAGCGAGATGATCCACCCCATCGAGGATCTGATCGTCAACATCTCCGAGGCCATGACGCTGCTTCCCGGCGACGTGATCCTCACGGGCACCCCGGCAGGGGTCGGCCCCCTGAACGTCGGCGACGAGGTCGCCGTCACCATCGAAGGTATCGGCACTCTCACCAACAAGGTTGTCAAGCGTGACTAGCGCACCCTCCCCCCTGTCCCCGGCTTCGCACGAGCAGGAGGCCCCCCGGACCCCCGTACGCGTCCGTTTCTGTCCCTCGCCCACCGGGAACCCCCATGTGGGCCTGGTCCGCACCGCCCTGTTCAACTGGGCGTTCGCCCGGCACCACCAGGGCACCCTGGTCTTCCGCATCGAGGACACCGACGCCGCGCGCGACTCCGAGGAGTCCTACCGGCAGCTGCTGGACGCGATGCGCTGGCTGGGCCTCGACTGGGACGAGGGACCCGAGGTCGGCGGCCCGCACGCGCCGTACCGCCAGTCGCAGCGCATGGACATCTACCGGGACGTCGCCCAGAAGCTGCTGGACGCCGGCTACGCCTACCACTGCTACTGCTCCCAGGAGGAGCTGGAGAGCCGCCGTGAGGCCGCCCGCGCCGCCGGCAGGCCCTCCGGCTACGACGGCCACTGCCGGGACCTGAGCGCCGAGCAGATCGCGGAGTACAAGGCCCAGGGCCGCGCCCCGATCGTCCGCTTCCGCATGCCCGACGAGACGATCACCTTCACCGACCTGGTCCGCGGCGAGCTGACCTTCAGCCCGGAGAACGTCCCGGACTACGGCATCGTCCGGGCCAACGGCGCCCCGCTCTACACGCTGGTCAACCCGGTCGACGACGCCCTGATGGAGATCACCCACGTCCTGCGCGGCGAGGACCTGCTCTCCTCCACCCCGCGCCAGATCGCGCTCTACAAGGCGCTGATGGACCTCGGCATCGCCAAGGGCATCCCCGAGTTCGGCCACCTGCCGTACGTGATGGGCGAGGGCAACAAGAAGCTGTCCAAGCGCGAGCCGCAGTCCTCGCTGAACCTCTACCGCGAGCGCGGCTTCCTGCCCGAGGGCCTGCTCAACTACCTCTCCCTGCTCGGCTGGTCGCTCGCGCCCGACCGGGACATCTTCTCCCTGGAGGAGATGGTCGCGGCCTTCGACGTCAAGGACGTGAACCCCAACCCGGCCCGCTTCGACCTGAAGAAGTGCGAGTCGATCAACGGCGACCACATCCGCCTGCTGGATGTGAAGGAGTTCACCGAGCGCTGCCGCCCGTGGCTGCAGCCCCCGTTCGCCCCCTGGGCCCCGGAGGACTTCGACGAGGCCAAGTGGCAGGCGATCGCCCCGCACGCCCAGACCCGGGTGAAGGTCCTGTCCGAGATCACGGACAACGTCGACTTCCTGTTCCTGCCGGAGCCGGTCGAGGACGAGGCGAGCTGGAACAAGGCGATGAAGGAGGGCTCCGACGCCCTTCTGCGCACGGCCCGCGAGAAGCTGGAGGCCGCCGACTGGACCTCCGCCGAGTCCCTGAAGGAGGCCGTCCAGGCGGCCGGCGAGGTCCACGGCCTCAAGCTCGGCAAGGCCCAGGCCCCGGTCCGCGTCGCCGTCACCGGCCGCACGGTCGGTCTGCCTCTCTTCGAGTCCCTGCAGGTCCTGGGCAAGGAGAAGGCGCTGGCCAGGATCGACGCGGCACTGGCGAAGCTGACGGCGCGGACGGCGTAGGGCAGCACGGACAGCACAAGCCGGCGCAGGACGGCGCAGACGGCGCGCAGAGCAGCGCATCCGCACGCCAGGGGCGGCACCCGGTCCGGGTGCCGCCCCGCGTGCTGTCCGGCCGAGGACGGCCCCTGCCCGGCCGGCCCTGGCGTACCGTCGGTGGCATGCGGATCAAAGCCGTGCTCTGGGACGTGGACGACACCCTCTTCGACTACACCACCGCCGACCGCGTCGGCATGCGGGAGCACCTGGTGGCCGAGGGACTGCTTCAGGCCCACGGAAGCGTGGAGGAGGCCCTGGCACGCTGGCGGCGGATCACCGACGAGCAGTGGGCGCGGTTCGCGGCCGGGGAGGTGTCCTTCGAGCAGCAGCGACGGGACCGGGTGCGGGTCTTCCTCGGCCGGCCGGAGCTGAGCGACGACGAGACCGAGGCGTGGTTCGAGCGGTATCTGAGGCGCTATGAGGCCGCCTGGGCGCTCTTTCCGGACGTGCTGCCCGTCCTGGACTGCCTCACCGGTGTCTACCGGCACGCGGTGCTGTCCAACTCCAACCTGCGGGTCCAGGAGCACAAGCTGCGCGCCCTCGGGGTGCGCGACCGCTTCGAGGTCGTGCTGTGCGCCGCCGAGCTCGGCGTGGCGAAGCCGGAGGCCCGGGCGTTCCACGCCGCCTGCGAGGCGCTGGAGCTCGCTCCGCGTCAGGTGGCGTACGTCGGCGACCACCCGGAGATCGACGGGCGGGGAGCCGCCGAGGCCGGGCTGTTCTCCGTCTGGATCGACCGTGACGGTGCGTGCGCCGCCCCTGCCGGGGACACCGGTCCGCGCCGGATCACCTCGCTCGCCGAACTGCCCGGCCTCCTCGGCACGGATATGAGTTTTGGCGCCCCGCCCGCCTTCAGGTAATGTTCTTCCTGCGCCGCGGGGCACGGGCCACCGGCCCGGAACCGGAGGCGCTATCCTAGAACAAGAACCCCTGGACAGGGGCTTGCGTTCCAGTGGCCTATGGTGTAATTGGCAGCACGACGGATTCTGGTTCCGTTAGTCTTGGTTCGAGTCCAGGTAGGCCAGCTCGCAGAGCTCATCTGCACCCCGCGGATCATTATCCGCAAGCCCCCGTTGTGTAGCGGCCTAGCACGCTGCCCTCTCAAGGCAGTAGCGCCGGTTCGAATCCGGTCGGGGGTACGGATCCTTCGGGATCAAGGCCCCCGTTGTGTAGCGGCCTAGCACGCCGCCCTCTCAAGGCGGTAGCGCCGGTTCGAATCCGGTCGGGGGTACTCAACAAAATGAAATGCCTTTGGTCTATGGTGTAATTGGCAGCACGACGGATTCTGGTTCCGTTAGTCTTGGTTCGAGTCCAGGTAGACCAGCTGATCTGCGGAAACGCATGATCTGCGCCCCCGTTGTGTAGCGGCCTAGCACGCTGCCCTCTCAAGGCAGTAGCGCCGGTTCGAATCCGGTCGGGGGTACACGGATGGAAAGGCCCTCCCTCGGGAGGGCCTTTTCGATGTGTTCGCGGTCATTTCCCGTCGAACCGGCGGCGCGACTCCTCCGCCTCCGCGAGCCGGCGCAGGCTGAGCAGCACCGGCTCGTACAGCACCGTCAGCGCCACCGCGGCCTCCACCTGCTCGTCCGGCGTTCCACAGCGCTCCACCAGGTCCAGGTCGCTGACGGCGATCCGCTCCGCGGCACGGGCATACGGCTCCAAGTGCTCGACGTCGCACGGGTAACCGAGCCGGGACAGGGCGGCGATCGCGGTCACCAGCATCCCGTAGGCCGGTGCGGCCGAAGGCCGGTCGCAGGCGTTGTCGCGGTGCCAGCCGAGCCGCTCCATGAGCGCGTCGGCGGTGCGCCGGGCCGCTTCGGTGGCCTGGTCCGTCTCGTCGGGCTCCGGGCCGTGCGGCAGGGCCCAGGTGGCGGTGCCCAGCCGCTGGTGGAGATCCATCCGCTCGTCCTGCAGGGCGGCGATCACCTCACGGGCGGAGCTCACCGGGATCCGTCCCACCTGGATCAGGGCCCGCACCAGCCGCAGGCGCCGCAGATGCCCCTCGTCGTAATCGGCCTGCGTGGCCGTGACACGGCGGCCGGGGTGCAGCAGCCCTTCGCGCAGATAGAACTTGATCGTCGCGGTGGAGACGCCGCTGCGCGCGCTCAGTTCCGCCAGTCGCATGTCCGTGCCGGTCCTTTCCCTCTTGCGGCTCTCGTTGGAGAGTGTCACTATCCTAAATAGATAGTGAAGCTATCCGACGACTCCGGGCGATCGGGAGCGATCGAGGATGGGGGATGTCATGAGTGCCGAGCCGATCAAGGGGCGCATGGCCGCGGCCGGCGAGCGGGACGTGGTGGTCCTCCTCATCGGAATGCGGATCAACAGCTTTGCCGCGGTGCGCAGTTGGTGGCCGGTGGCCAGGGCCATGAGGCCGATGCTGGCGGAGCTGTCCCGCGATCCGGACAGCGGTCTTCTCGGGTACCGGATCCTGCTGGCCGGGCTCCGTGAGGTGCAGCTGGTGCAGTACTGGGAGTCCAAGGAGAAGCTCTTCGCCTACGCCGCCGCGCCCGACAGGAGCCACCACCCCGCCTGGGCCGCCTTCAACCGGCGGCTGCGGGAGGGAAAGGGCGGGGTCGGCATGTGGCACGAGACCTATGTCGTCCCGGCCGGTTCCTATGAGGCCATCTACGTGAACATGCCCGAGTCCGGCCTGGGCGGGGCCCTGGGAGTCGTACCGGTCGCCCGCCGGGGAGACCGCGCGGCGGCCCGTCTGCGCATCTCCTGAGCGGGCGCCGCGGACCCGCGTACGGGCCGGAAGAAGGCGGAAGAAGGCGAAGGCGGGGGAGGAGCGCACAGGGGCGCACGGCGGAAGGGAACGGGGCCGTCCCCGCCGGAGCCGGGCGGGACCCCTCGGCCCGGCGCAGCGGGCGGGGACGGCGGCGGATGCCGGATGCGGGCCCCGCCGGCCGCCGGAGCCCGCTGCTCGGGCGGCCGCGGCCGGAAGGCCGAAGGGGGGCAGAGCCGGCGCAGGTGCAAGGGGCGCAAGGGCCGTCGGATTTCCGTCCGGAGGGCCTGCCGCGGCGTTGAGGCCGGCCCTCCGTGCGGTGTGTGCTGAGGGTGCGTGCGAGAGGGTCAGCCGGAGCGGCGGAGGGCCTCGGAGAGCCGGGCGGCGGCGTCGAGGACCGCCTGGGCGTGCAGACGGCCCGGATGACGCGTGAGGCGCTCGATGGGGCCGGAGACCGAGACCGCGGCCACGACGCGGTTGGAGGGGCCGCGCACGGGTGCGGAGACGGAGGCGACACCCGGCTCGCGCTCGCCGATCGACTGGGCCCAGCCCCGGCGCCGCACACCCGACAGGGCCGTCGCCGTGAAACGGGCGCCCTGCAGGCCGCGGTGGAGGCGCTCCGGCTCCTCCCAGGCCATCAGGACCTGCGCCGAGGAACCCGCCTTCATCGTGAGCGTGGAACCGACCGGGACCGTGTCCCGCAGACCGGACAGACGCTCCGCCGCGGCGACGCAGATGCGCATGTCGCCCTGGCGGCGGTAGAGCTGGGCGCTCTCGCCGGTCATGTCCCTCAGATGCGTGAGCACCGGGCCGGCGGAGGCGAGCAGGCGGTCCTCGCCCGCTGCCGCGGCCAGTTCCGCCAGACGCGGGCCGAGGATGAACCGGCCCTGCATGTCGCGCGCCACCAGGCGGTGGTGCTCCAGTGCCACGGCCAGCCGGTGGGCCGTGGGCCGTGCCAGTCCGGTGGCCGCGACCAGACCCGCGAGGGTGGCCGGACCGGACTCCAGGGCGCTCAGGACGAGAGCTGCCTTGTCCAGAACGCCGACGCCGCTACTGTTGTCCATGCAACGATACTTGCGTCTCACTCTGTGAAACGCAAGTTCAATTTTCCATGGAACACGTCACTCTGTAACCACCACAGGGCTTGCGGACCGGACGGGTTCGCGACGGTTGCCCGGTCTTGGGGAACCGGGCGCCGCATCCTCAAGATCTCTAGTGTGGTCGGCGCCCCTGGCGTCCGGCCGGAGGGAAAGCGATGGGTAGGACACTCGCGGAGAAGGTCTGGGACGACCATGTCGTCCGGCGCGCCGAGGGCGAGCCCGACCTTCTCTACATCGATCTGCATCTGCTGCACGAGGTGACCAGCCCCCAGGCCTTCGACGGCCTGCGCAAGAGCGGACGCACCGTGCGCCGGCGCGATCTGACCATCGCCACCGAGGACCACAACACCCCGACGATCGACATCGACAAGCCCATCGCGGACCCGGTCTCCCGCGCCCAGCTGGAGACCCTCCGCAAGAACTGCGCCGACTTCGGCGTCCGGCTGCACCCGCTGGGCGACGTCGAGCAGGGCGTCGTCCATGTCGTGGGCCCGCAGCTGGGACTGACCCAGCCGGGCATGACCGTCGTCTGCGGCGACTCGCACACCTCCACGCACGGCGCCTTCGGCGCGCTGGCGTTCGGCATCGGCACCTCCCAGGTGGAGCATGTGCTGGCCACCCAGACCCTGCCGATGGCCCGCCCGAAGACCATGGCGATCACCGTCGACGGCGAACTGCCCGAGGGCGTCACGGCCAAGGACCTGATCCTGGCGATCATCGCGAAGATCGGCACCGGCGGCGGCCAGGGCTACATCCTGGAGTACCGCGGCTCCGCCATCGAGAAGCTCTCGATGGAGGCCCGCATGACCATCTGCAACATGTCGATCGAGGCCGGCGCCCGCGCGGGCATGATCGCCCCGGACGAGACCACCTTCGAGTACCTCAAGGGCCGCCCGCACGCCCCCCAGGGCGCCGACTGGGACGCGGCCGTCGAGTACTGGAAGACCCTCAGGACCGACGACGACGCCGTCTTCGACGCCGAGGTCGTCATCGACGCCTCCGAGCTGGCCCCGTTCGTCACCTGGGGCACCAACCCCGGTCAGGGCGCGCCGCTTTCGGCGTCCGTCCCCGACCCGGCTTCGTACGAAGACCCCTCGGAGCGCCTGGCCGCCGAAAAGGCCCTGGAATACATGGGGTTGGAGGTCGGACAGCCGCTGCGCTCCATCAAGGTGGACACCGTCTTCGTAGGCTCCTGCACCAACGGCCGCATCGAGGACCTGCGCGCCGCCGCCGAGGTCCTCAAGGGCCGCAAAGTCGCCGACGGCGTACGGATGCTGGTCGTCCCCGGCTCCGCGCGGGTCGGTCTGCAGGCCGTCGCCGAGGGCCTGGACGTGATCTTCAAGGAGGCCGGCGCCGAGTGGCGGCACGCGGGCTGCTCGATGTGTCTGGGCATGAACCCCGACCAGCTCGCCCCCGGTGAGCGCTCCGCCTCCACCTCCAACCGCAACTTCGAGGGCCGGCAGGGCAAGGGCGGCCGTACCCACCTGGTCTCCCCGCAGGTCGCCGCCGCCACCGCGGTCCTGGGCCACCTGGCCTCCCCGGCCGACCTGTCCGACGTCGACACCCCCACGCCCGCTGGAGTCTGAAAGATCATGGAAGCCTTCACCACCCACACCGGCCGGGCCGTCCCGCTGCGCCGCAGCAACGTCGACACCGACCAGATCATCCCCGCCCACTGGCTCAAGAAGGTCACGCGCGACGGGTTCGAGGACGGGCTGTTCGAGGCCTGGCGCAAGGACCCCGAGTTCGTGCTCAACCGCCCCGAGCGGCAGGGCGCCACGGTCCTGATCGCCGGCCCCGACTTCGGCACCGGCTCCTCCCGCGAACACGCCGTCTGGGCGCTGCAGAACTACGGCTTCAAGGCCGTGATCTCCTCCCGCTTCGCGGACATCTTCCGCGGCAACTCGCTGAAGAACGGCCTGCTCACGGTGGTCCTGGAGCAGAAGACCGTGGACGCGCTGTGGGAGCTCACCGAGCGGGACCCCGGGGCCGAGGTGACCGTCGACCTGGTCGACCGGGAGGTGCGTGCCGAGGGCATCACCGCCCCCTTCGAGCTGGACGAGAACTCCCGCTGGCGGCTGCTGAACGGGCTGGACGACATCTCCATCACCCTGCAGAACGAGGCCGACATCGCCGCCTACGAGGCCAGGCGCCCCTCCTTCAAACCGCGCACCCTGCCGGTCTGATCCGGCGCCCCGGCCGGTGCCCGACGGCCGGGCCGGGACCCGATCCGGCGCCCGCATACGTCGAGTTTCGGCCACCGCAACCACCCCGCCGTACCCCCGATCGCCACGATCGGGGGTACGGCCGTTCCGGGGTCCGTGCCCCTTGCAACGTCACCGCTTTCACCCCCAACTTCCCACTTCAGGAGGCTTGTTGACGGGATACGGGGGGTCCGGGTCCTTGGTCGGCGAAGGTGCCGGAAGGGTTGTTTGAGGCGGTAGTTGCCCCCCAGCGCAGGCGACAACTCGCCCCAGATGGCACAATCTGTGCATGGACAACGACGGCCAACTCGAGCTCTATACGGCGGTCGCGGCCCAACTCAAGGAAGCGCACACCAGGGTGCGCGCACTGCAAGTCCCGGAGGGCGTGCGCATGGCGCTGACCCGGAAGCTTCTGGCCATTACGGCCATGGCCAAGCGTGATCTTGTCGGCGCGAGAAGGCATCTGGAGAGGTTCACGGAAGACCTCGACAAGAGCCGAATCCCCGGTGAGGAAGGCTGAACAGCCCGAGACGAGACCGTTGAGTCCGTTGCGTCACAAGGGTGATTAGCCCGTTTCATGTTTGATTTGCGGTATATATCCGCCTAACGTGCGAAAAGGCTTGAACACTTTCGTTCTGGCAGGGTCTCCGAAGGGGAAGACGTGAACAAGGCGCAGCTCGTAGAAGCGATTGCCGACAAGATGGGCGGCCGCCAGCAGGCCGCCGATGCCGTCGACGCGGTCCTGGACGCCATCGTCCGCGCGGTCGTCGCCGGGGACCGGGTCTCGGTCACCGGCTTCGGGTCCTTCGAGAAGGTCGACCGCCCCGCCCGCTATGCGCGCAACCCGCAGACGGGTGAGCGGGTGCGGGTCAAGAAGACCTCCGTTCCCCGCTTCCGGGCCGGCCAGGGGTTCAAGGACTTGGTGAGCGGTGCGAAGAAGCTCCCGAAGAACGACATCGCGGTGAGGAAGGCGCCCAAGGGCAGCCTCTCCGGCCCGACCGCCACCATCGCCAAGGCCGCCGGCAAGAAGGCCGCCGCGAAGAAGACCACGGCGGCGAAGAAGGCCGCGGCCAAGAAGACCACGGCGGCGAAGAAGACCGCGGCCAAGAAGACCACCGCCGCGAAGAAGACCACGGCCAAGAAGGCGACGCCCGCGAAGGCCGCCGCCAAGAAGACCACGGCCAAGAAGGCGCCGGCGAAGAAGGCGACGGCCAAGAAGGCCCCCGCCAAGAAGTCGACCACCCGCAAGACCGCCGCCCGCAGCTGAGAAGGTGCCCCGTGGATCGGGCCGGCTCCGGTGAGCGGTGCCCTGTGACCGAGGCGGGCGGGGCCGGTGCGCGCGGACGCACGGCAAGGAGAGGCCCTGGAGAGGGACCGGACGGGAAGCCGGCGCGCCGCGCCGGCGAGTGACGACCGCACGGCCGACGCGCGTGCCGACCCCCGCGACCCGCGGCACGATCCGAACCGCATCCCCAAGGAGGCACCGAGGTACTCACGCGCCCGGCCGGACTCCCGGGGGAGCCCGGCCCGCGGTGTGTCCGGCACCCCGCACCCGGTGGGGCCGTGCCGCACGAGTCGCACGAGCGGCCCCGGCCGGCCCGCGGTCCGGTTCACGGTTCAGAAGGTCTGCAGCGTCACCAGGGTGATCCGCAGACCGTCCCCTTCGCCCTCCGTCTCGATCCGCACCCGCTGTCCGGGGCGCAGCAGCCGCAGGCCGCCCGCGTCGAACGCCGACGCGTCGAAGGGCACCGGGGTGCCGTCGTCCAGAAGCACTTGCCCGCTGCGGCTCTCGGGGTCGTACGTGTATGCGGTCGCCTGCATGACGGCAGCCTACTGCCCCGCCGCCGGCACCCCCGCCGCTTCGTGCCTCAGCCCCGGGCGAGCGGCAGCCGCGCCGCCGCGGCGGCCGTGCGCGGCCCCACCCCGAGAGCCAGCGCCTGACGCAGATCGTCCCCGGTGTCCACGTCCCGGCGCACGGACTCCACCGCCTCCAGGAACAGTTCCACCGCCCCGGACGCCCGGTGCCGGATCCGGGAATCGGGACCGAAAGCCGGAAGCAGCGCACTCCTTGGAGCCGCCGCCAGCAAAGTCGTGCCGACCGCCGCCGAATCCGCGAGAAAGGCGCGCGGAAATTGTGCGGCCGCCCGCAGGACCCGGGCCAATTCCCCGGGCCGCAGCGCCGGAAGGTCGGCATTCAGGGCCGCAACGGGGGCCTCGGGGCGCGCGGACCGCACGACCGCCGCCGCGTGCGCGAGCGCGGCGTTCAGACCGGCGCGCGGCTCGTCGGCCACGATCCGGGCGCCCAGCGCCGCCAGTCTCCGCCCGGCCGTGCCGTCGTCCGTGACGACTGCCACATCCGCGACCGCCGGACAGGACAGCGCGGCCGCCACGGTGTCCTCGGCGAAGGCCAGGGCGAGGCCCGGCCGCAGCTCGTCGCCGACGGCCCCCGACAGCCTGCTCTTGGCCCGGTTCAAGGGTTTCAGGGGGATGACCAAGGTCCACTGCACCGGCGTTCCGTCCCTTTCGTGCGGCCGTCATTGTCCCCCCTGGCCATGGGGTCGACCGGGGGAGGGCGGGGCGCGAGGCCCCCGGCGAGGACGGTGACGGGCGACGGGCGGGCGTACGGTGTTCTCGACAGACGGGCGACCTGGGGCGACACTTGTGCGGCCCCCCGCCCCGGGTGGCAGTTCCAGGGACCATCCAGAGGAACTAGAGGAACTAGAGGAAGGTGTCCGCGTGTCCCGCCGCAGAATCGGCTTCTGGTACCGCTTCGCAGCGGTGATCTGCAAACCGCCGCTGGTGGTTCTGCTCAAGCGGGACTGGCGTGGAATGGAGAACATTCCGGCCGAGGGTGGATTCATCACCGTGGTGAACCACAATTCGTATATCGACCCCCTCGCATATGCGCATTTCCAGTACAACACCGGGCGCGTGCCGCGATTCCTGGCGAAGAGCGGGCTTTTCAAGAAAGGATTCATCGGCGCCGCGATGCGCGGCACCGGGCAGATCCCCGTCTACCGCGAGAGCACGGACGCGCTGAGCGCCTTCCGCGCCGCGATCGAGGCCGTGGAGCGCGGCGAGTGCGTCGCGTTCTATCCCGAGGGGACGCTCACCCGTGACCCGGACGGCTGGCCGATGACCGGCAAGACGGGCGCCGCACGGGTCGCCCTGCAGACCAAGTGCCCGGTGATCCCGATCGCCCAGTGGGGCGCCAACGAACTGCTGCCGCCCTACTCGAAGAAGCCCCGGCTGCTGCCGCGCAAGACCCATCACGTCCTGGCCGGTCCGCCCGTGGACCTCTCGCGCTTCTACGACAAGGAGGTGACCCCGGAGCTCCTGAAGGAGGCGACCGAGACCATCATGGAGGCCATCACCCGCCTGCTGGAGGAGATCCGCGGGGAGAAGGCGCCCCCCGTGCGCTACGACCCGCGCCGGGAGCGGATCGAGCAGCGCCGCCGCACCGAGGCGCAGATCCGGGGCAGGACCATGCCGGCCGCACGGCGGCCGGACGCGCGGAAGGCCGTGCAGGAAGAGGGGCAGGGCGCGTGAGCAAGCCGGTCAAGGCGGCCGTGTTCGGCACCGGATCGTGGGGCACGGCCTTCGGCCTGGTCCTCGCCGACGCCGGCTGCGAGGTCACCCTCTGGGCCCGCCGTGCCGAACTCGTCGACGCGGTCAACTCCACCCGGGTCAACCCGGACTACCTGCCCGGAGTCGAACTCCCGGAGAACCTGCGGGCCACGGCCGACGCCGCCGAGGCCGCCCGCGACGCCGACTTCACGGTGCTCGCCGTCCCCTCGCAGACCCTGCGCGCCAACCTCGCCGAGTGGCTGCCGCTGCTCGCCCCGGGCACGGTCCTCGTCTCCCTGATGAAGGGCATCGAGCTGGGCACCGCCATGCGGATGAGCGAGGTCATCGAGGACGTCACCAAGGTCGGCCCCGACCGGATCGCCGTGGTCACCGGGCCCAACCTCGCCCGCGAGGTCGCCGCCCGGATGCCGGCCGCCGCCGTGGTGGCGTGCACCGACGAGGAGGTCGCCCGGCGGCTCCAGAGTGCCTGTCACACCTCGTACTTCCGCCCGTACACCAACACCGACGTCGTCGGCTGCGAACTCGGGGGAGCCGTCAAGAACGTGATCGGCCTGGCCGTCGGCATCGCGGACGGCATGGGGCTCGGCGACAACGCCAAGGGGTCGCTCATCACCCGAGGGCTCGCCGAGACCACCCGGCTGGGCGTGGCGCTGGGCGCCGATCCGCTGACCTTCTCCGGGCTCGCCGGCCTCGGCGACCTGGTGGCGACCTGCTCCTCGCCGCTGTCGCGCAATCACACCTTCGGCACCAACCTGGGCAAGGGCATGACCCTGGAGGAGACCATCGCGGTCACCAAGCAGACCGCCGAGGGGGTCAAGTCCTGCGAGTCGGTGCTGGATCTGGCCCGCCGGCACGGCGTCGACATGCCCATCACGGAGACCGTCGTCAGCATCGTGCACCAGGGCAAACCGCCGGTGGTGGCCCTCAGGGAGCTGATGTCGCGCAGCGCCAAGCCGGAGCGGCGCTGAACGACGCAGCGTTTCCCGCGCTGACTCGGGCCTTGGCCAACAGGTACGCTCATCGCGATATGAGCACCGAGAACCTCCCCCAGAGCCCCGAGCAGCCGCCGCGCAAGCCCCGCGTGGCCGTCGTCTGCGGCGGCCGCAGCTCCGAACACGGGATCTCCGTGGTCACCGCGGGTGCGGTGCTGCGCGCCATCGACCGGTCCAAGTACGAGGTCCTGCCGATCGGCATCACCCAGGACGGCCGTTGGGCCCTCACCGCGGACGACCCGGCGCGCATGGCGATCACCGACCGCCGCACCCCCAGCGTCGACGAGCTCGCCGAATCGGCCGAGGGCGGTGTGGTGCTCTCCGTCGACCCGGGCAACCGTGAAGTCGTCTACACCGAGCCCGGTTCGGTCCCCAAGGCGCTGGGCGAGGTCGACGTGGTCTTCCCGGTGCTGCACGGCCCCTACGGCGAGGACGGCACCCTTCAGGGCCTCCTGGAGCTGGCCGGCGTGCCCTATGTGGGCTCCGGGGTGCTCTCCTCGGCGATCGGCCAGGACAAGGAGTACATGAAGCGGGTGTTCACCTCCTTCGGGCTCAAGGTCGGCCCGTACATGGTGATCCGGCCCCGCGAGTGGAGCCGGGACGAGACGGCCGTCCGCGGGAGAATCGTCGACTTCGCCGGCGAGCACGGCTGGCCGCTGTTCGTGAAGCCCGCCCGCGCGGGCTCGTCCATCGGCATCACCAAGGTCGACGACCTCTCGGGCCTCGACGAGGCGCTCGAGGAGGCCCGGCGGCACGATCCGAAGGTGCTCGTGGAGGCCGCGGTGCGCGGCCGTGAGATCGAGTGCGGGGTACTGGAGTTCGAGGACGGCCCGCGGGCCTCCGTGCCGGCCGAGATCCCGGCGAGCGAGTCCCACGCGTACTACGACTTCGAGGCCAAGTACATCGACTCCACGCCCGGCATCGTCCCGGCCCCGCTGACCGAGGAGCAGACCGCCGAGGTGCAGCGGCTCGCGGTGGAGGCCTTCGAGGCGGCCTCCTGCGAGGGCCTGGTCCGCGCGGACTTCTTCCTCACCGAGGAGGGAGAGTTCGTGATCAACGAGATCAACACGATGCCCGGCTTCACCCCGATCTCGATGTACCCGCAGATGTGGCAGGCGAGCGGCATCGACTACCCGGAGCTGATCGACCGCCTCATCCAGGCGGCCCTGCGCCGCTCGACGGGCCTGCGCTGACCTCCAAAGGCCGGCAGGGCCGTGCCGGCCGCGGCCCTGCCGCACAGGACGCGGCCGGTCCCGCACGGCATCCGGCCCGGCCGGGGCGCGGACGGCGCACGGCCCGTGACCGGACGGCGGCCCGGGCCCCACGGCGCCCGTTTGGCCGCACGCGTGGCCGGCCGGGCGCACCGCCGGTCCCGCCCCCGGGAGGGCTCAGTCGGCCACGCCCTCGGGAATCGTCTTCTTGATCGCCGGCGCCAGCGAGACCAGCGGCGCCATCCCGTGCGCGGAGCGTTCCACGGGGATCGTCACCTCGACGTACGCCACCCGCAGGGTCGTCGTGAAGCGAAACGATCCGTCGTCCTGCTGCTGCATCAGCCAGCCGACGCCGTTGACCTCCACGCCGTCGGCCTCCGGATCGTCCATCGCGGCGGGCCGCGGAACCCCGCAGCGCAGTATGATCGCCGGACTTCCCCAGCCCGCGGTGAGTGCGGAGGCGGGCCGGGGGTCCTCACGGCTCAGCCCGTCGACCGTCCGCGGCAGCGCCTCGTCCAGGTTCCGGCACAGTCCGGTGACCGTCGCGTCCGGGCTGGGAACCGCCACGGCGGCGCTGCCGTCGCTCGAGGAGCAGCCCACGGCGGCGGCCAGCAGGGCGAGAAGGGGCAGACCGGAAAGCCGATGACGCAAAGAGCTCACCGGCCAAGGGTAGACGGGGGCTACAGATGCACGATCGGACAGGTCAGGGTGCGGGTGATGCCGTCCACCTGCTGGACCTTCGCCACCACCATGCGCCCCAGGTCGTCCACCGTGTCGGCCTGGGCGCGCACGATGACGTCGTAGGGTCCTGTCACGTCCTCGGCCTGGAGCACCCCGGGGATCTTGCCGATCGTCTCGGCGACGGTCGACGCCTTGCCGACTTCCGTCTGGATCAGGATGTACGCCTGTACCACGGAACCTCCAGGGCGGCCACGAGGATCATGTGGGAAAAGAGAAGCCACGGTATCGCGTCGCCACGCGCCGCGGGGAGAGCCGCGAGGGCCGCGACGTACGTGCCGGGTGCAGGTAGGACAGAAGCAGTAGGGAAGCAGGACAGAAGTTGACGGTCATCCTGACCGTAACGAGGACCGCGTTGACGCGCGACCGGGAACGGACAGGGACAGAAGGGCGAAAGGGTCGAAAGGGCAATGAAGGGCACTGTTGGTGAGCTCGGCGAGTTCGGGCTCATCAGGGAGCTCACCTCCCGTCTCACCACCACCCCGGCGGTCCGGGTCGGACCCGGCGACGACGCCGCGGTGGTCGCCGCCCCCGACCGCAGGGTCGTGGCGAGCACCGACGTACTCGTGGAGGGGCGGCACTTCCGCCGGGACTGGTCCACGGCGTACGACGTGGGCCGCAAGGCGGCCGCCCAGAACCTGGCGGACATCGCCGCGATGGGCGCGGTGCCGACCGCGCTGCTGCTCGGTCTGGTCGTGCCCGCGGAGCTCCCGGTCACCTGGCCCACCGAACTGATGGACGGGCTGCGTGACGAGTGCCAGGTCGCCGGTGCCGCCGTGGTCGGCGGAGATGTGGTGCGCGGTGACACGATCACGGTGTCGATCACCGCACTCGGCGATCTGCGCAACCACGAGCCGGTGACACGCGCCGGCGCACAACCCGGCGACCTGGTCGCGGTGACCGGCTGGCTGGGCTGGTCCGCCGCCGGGCACGCGGTGCTCTCCCGCGGCTTCCGCTCGCCCCGGGCCTTCGTCGAGGCCCACCGCCGCCCCGAGCCGCCGTACCACGCGGGCCCCGCGGCGGCCGGACTCGGCGCGACCGCGATGTGCGACGTCAGCGACGGACTGATCGCCGACCTGGGGCACATAGCGGAGGCCAGCAAGGTCCGCATCGACATCCGCTCCGGCGCCATCGACATCCCCTCGCAGATGAACGACATCGGGCAGGCCGTGGGCGTCGACCCGATGCAGTGGGTGCTGACCGGGGGAGAGGACCACGCGATCGTGGCGACCTTCCCGCCGGACGTGAAGCTGCCGGCCCGCTGGAAGGTGATCGGCGAGGTGCTCAATCGCTCGGCCCTGCCCCAGGTCACGGTCGACGGGGCGCCCTGGACCAGGAAGGGCGGCTGGGACCACTTCGGAGGCATCGAGGCATGAGCGAGGCTCCTCCCCGTGTGCTGACGGTCGCGGGCTCCGACTCCGGCGGCGGCGCCGGCATCCAGGCCGACCTGAAGACGATGCTCGCCCTCGGGGTGCACGGCATGAGCGTGATCACCGCGGTGACCGCGCAGAACTCCCTCGGGGTGCAGGGCGCCTGGGAGCTGCCGGTGGAGGCCGTGCGGGCCCAGTACCGCAGCGTCGTGGACGACATCGGCGTCCAGGCGGTCAAGACCGGGATGCTCGCCTCGACGGAACTGGTCGAGACGGTGGCCGAGTTGCTCTCCACCACGAACGCGCCGGTGGTCGTCGACCCGGTGGGCGTCTCCAAGCACGGCGACGCGCTGCTGGCCCCCTCCGCGCTGGACGCCGTACGGACCGCACTGCTGCCGCTGGCGACGGTCGCCACCCCGAACCTCGACGAGGTGGCCCAGCTGACCGGCGTACGGGTTTGCTCGGAGGACCGGATGCGGGAGGCCGCCGAGGCCGTGCTGGAGTACGGGCCGGCGTGGGTGCTGATCAAGGGCGGCCATCTGACCGGGGAGCCCGGGCGGAAGGGCGGGGACCAGGCCGTCGACCTGCTCACCGACGGGAACGAGGAGCACTGGCTGCGCGCCCCCCGCCACGACAACCGGCACACCCACGGCACGGGCTGCACCCTCGCCTCCGCGATCGCCGCGCAGCTCGCGAAGGGCCAGTCGGTCCCCCAGGCCGTGACGGCGGCCAAGGAGTACGTCACCGGGGCCGTCGCGGCCGGTTTCGCGCTCGGCGGCGGCATCGGTCCCGTGGACCACGGCTGGGCCTTCGGAAAAGCGCACACGGCCGGATAGCCGCACAGGGGCTCCGGCCGTTTCGGGGCATGGCAAAAGCCGGTCCACCGAGGTGGACCGGCTCAGTGCAGCGAGCCTGGGGTGGCCGCGCTCTCAGCTGTCGGCGTGCGTCAGCGCGAGACCTTGCCGGCCTTGATGCACGAGGTGCAGGCGTTCACGCGCTTCGGCGTCCCGCCGACCACGGTACGCACACGCTGGATGTTCGGGTTCCAGCGGCGGGACGTACGGCGGTGCGAGTGCGAGATGTTGTTGCCGAAGCCCGGCCCCTTGCCGCAGACGTCGCAGTTGGCAGCCACGGGTCACTCCAAAGACTTCAGATGCACGTACGGTTGAGCCCGGCATGCCGGGACCAGATCTCGGGCTCGGGGAGCACTTCGAAATCCGAGTGGCGCTGCCAGGGAAGAGCCCGACAGGATCGGGCAACTGGAGCAGCATACATCGGCTGCTTCCATGCAGGGAAATTACCATGACGGCTCCGGGGGCCCGCCCGGGCCCGCTTCCGATCCGCGCCGCCCCGGGGTCTACGCTGCGTCCAGTCCAGCAGCTCAGGGAGGCGCAGTGGCGCAGGTGCCGCAGACGTTCGACGCGCCGGCGGTGCGCACCTGGTGCGGCCTGGCACTGCGGGCGCTGGGCCGCGCACGCGAGGAGATCGACGCGATCAACGTCTACCCCGTGGCCGACGGGGACACCGGCACCAACCTGTATCTGACCGTGGAGTCCGCCGCCGCGGCCGTGGAGGCCGTGTTCGCCGCGCACGAACTGAAGAGCGGGGACGGCGGGGACGGCTCCCCGGGGCCCACCCTGGCCGACGCCGCACGGGCGATGGCCCACGGGGCGCTCATCGGGGCCCGCGGCAACTCCGGGACGATCCTCGCCCAGCTGCTGCGCGGCATGGCCCAGGTGTTCGCCGCCGACGGCGAGTGCGCGCACACCGACGGCCACGGCCTGCGCCTGGCGCTGCGGCACGCGGCCGACTCCGCCCGGCAGGCCGTGGCGCACCCCGTGGAGGGCACGGTCCTGTCGGTCGCCTCGGCGGCCGCGGAAGCGGCCACCGGCACCGAGGGCGACTGCGGGGCGGTCGCACGGGCGGCCTACGAGGGGGCGTGCGCGGCCCTGGCCGCGACCCCCGGCCAGCTCGAGGTCCTGGAGCGCGCCGGAGTGGTCGACGCCGGCGGACGCGGCCTGGTGACGGTGCTCGCCGCCCTGGTGGAGACGCTCACGGGACGGCCGCCGGGAGAACCGCCCTTCCCGTCGGGAGCCGCTTCGGCACCGGGAGCGCCGGGAGCCGGTCCGGCGGCCGGTGCCCTGCCGACCGTGCCGCACGCGCGCACGAGGGACACCGGGGACGACGCGCCGGGCGTCTGCGCCCGGTCCGCGAGCGGCCCCGCCTTCGAGGTGACCTACCTCCTGGACGCCGAGGACGAGGCCGTCGCCCGGCTGCGCGAACGGCTCGACGCGCTCGGGGACTCCCTGGTCGTGGTCGGCGGCGACGGGCTGTGGAACGTGCATGTGCACGTCGACGACGCCGGAGCCGCCGTGGAGGCGGGCATCGAGGCCGGACGGCCGCACCGCATCCGCATCACCCACTTCGGCGCGGACGACGCGCACACCACCGGGGCCGTGGCCCCCCGAGAGCGCGCCCAGCGCGCCGTGGTGGCCGTCGTGCCCGGCGAGGGCCTGGCCGGGCTGTACACCGAGGCCGGGGCGATCGCGGTGCTCGCCCGCCCGGGGGAGCCGCCCGCGAGCGGCGAGCTCGTGGAGGCCGTGCGGCGGGCGCACGCGCGCGAGGTGGTCCTGCTGCCCAACGACGACGAACTGCGCCACACCGCGGCCGCCGCGGCCGAACAGGTCCGCGAGGAGGGCGTCCGCGTCGCCCTGATCCCGACCCACTCGGCCGTGCAGGGCATCGCCGCCCTCGCCGTGCACGAGCCCGGGCGCCGCTTCGACGAGGACGTCGTCGCGATGACCTCGGCGGCCGGTGAAACCCGCTACGCCGAGATCATCGTCGCCGAGCGCCAGTCCTGGACCACGGCCGGCATCTGCCAGGCCGGTGACGTCCTCGGCCTCGTCGACGGCGACGTGGCCGTGATCGGCCAGGACGTCACGGCCACCGCCGAGGCCGTCCTGGACCGGATGCTCGCGGCCGGCGGCGAGCTGGTCACCCTGGTCCTCGACGACGAGGTCCCCGACTCCGTCGCCGACCGTCTGCAGGCCCGGGTCCGCGAGGCGTACCTCGCGGTGGACACGGTGGTCTACCGCGGCGGCCGGCAGGGGGCGCTGCTGCTCATCGGGGTGGAGTAGCTCCCCCGCGAAATCCGCGGGCGGCGGCGGGCCGTCGCCCACCGCCCGCCGCCGGGCCCCTCGCGCCCCGGCTCCTCGCGCCCCGGCTCCTCGCGTCCCCGGGGCGCTTCAGCCCTCCGGCTGCCTGCCCAGGACGTCCAGCAGCCGCTCGGCCTCCGCGCACCGCAGCTGCGGCAGGTCCTCCCCGGCGCCCGCGCCCCTGACGCCCCGGCCGCCCGGCTGGGTCCGGTAGGCCGCCAGGACGTCGCGTGCGCGCCGCTCCGCCTCGGCGGACCGCCCCAGGTCGGCCGCCAGCCAGCCGGCGGCGAGCTCCGCACCGGTCCGCTCGTGCAGGGCGTTCGGCCCCAGCAGCGCGAAGGCGGCGATCGCCTGCTCCATCCTGGCGAGGGCCTCCTCGAGCCCGGCCCGGGACACCCCGCCCTCCGCGCCGGTGGCGACACCCGCGAGCAGATCGCCGAACTGACGGTGCGTGTGACCGAGTTCGGCCACGAACCGCTGCCGCGCCACCTCGTCGTCGGCACGGTCCCGCGCCTTCTCGCACTCCGCGACGGCGGACCTCATCAGCTCCCGCGCGGCCTGCGGCCCGGCCTCGGTGCGCAGCGCCAGCCAGGCCCGGGCACGGGTGGCGCGCACCAGGCCGTGCACGCTGTCCAGGGAGCGCCACAGATCGCACGCGCGCGCGTAGGCACGGTCCGCCTCCTCGTGCAGCCCCGCCCGGCTCAGCGACTCGGCGGCCAGGTGGGCGAGGGTCGCGTGGTCCTGCTGCTCGGGCCAGTGCCGGGCGATCTCGGCGGCCCGGAGCCGGTGCTCGGCGGCCGCCCGGTGCTCCCCGAGCTCGCTCAGACAGTCGCCGAGCCACCACCGCGTCTGCACGACCGCCCCGTCGCCGTGCGTCTCCACGGACAGCTCCAGGAGCGCGGACTCCAGCACCTCGGCGGCCTCGGCCCACCGCCCCTGCCGCAGCAGCAGCCCGCCGAGCTGCTGGCGCGCCCAGGCCCCGAGGGCCGGCCCCTCCTTCGCCTCGTCGGCCCAGTGCGCCGCCTCCAGGGCGTGCCGCGCCGCCTCCTCGACCCGGTCCAGGCCGCCGAGCACCTCGGCGAGCTGCAGATGCAGCTGGGCCCGTCCCGCGGCCTCCAGATGCGCCCCGCCGTGCTCCAGGGCCGCCCGCAGCGCCCGCTCGGCCCGCTCCGGGTCGCCCAGGTGGTACGCGAGCCCCGCCAGCCGGGCCTCGTACTCCACCGCGAACCACGGCACCCCGGCCCCGGCGTACTCGGCCGCGGCCCGCTCGAACAGCTCCACGGCCGTGTGCGGGTCCCCGGTGCGCGCGGCGATCTCCGCGAGCATCGCCCGCGCCTCGGCCGCCCGGGTGGTGAGCCGCACGTCGTCACCGGTGCGCCCCTCGACGAGCGCCAGCACCTCCCGGGCGGCCCGTTCGGCGGCGGACAGCACCTCGAGGTCCACGGGACCGTCGGCCAGGTGCACCGGCCGCATCAGGATCCGCGCCCGCGCCATCACCACGGACGCGGTCTGCCGTACGCCGGTGCCCCCCTCGGCGTACAGCGCGAGGACCCGTTCGTACGGCTCGGCGACCGCGGCGCGTGCCCCCTCCACGTCGCCCGCCAGCGCCCGGACGTACGCCGCACGCGCGCGGGCCGCCAGCGCCTCGCCCGGATCGCCCGCCTCCGCGTACAGCTCGGCGGCCCGCTCGAACAGCGCGGCGCCCTCGGGGCCCCTGCTCATCGCCTCGTGGTCGGCGATCTCGGCCCGGTCCCGGGCGTCCAGCTCGACGCCCTGCGCGGCCCGTGCCACCGCCGCCCAGGCCTCCACGGCGTTCGGCTGCAGGGTGTCCGACAGGCGGCGCGCCTCGGCGATCAGCGCGGACAGGTCGGCCGTCTGCGGCGCCGCCGGCTCGGCGGGGACCCGCGGCGCGGGAGCCGGGGCGGGGGCGGCGGACCGCGTCGTGCGCACCCCCAGCGGCAGCCGGTCCACCAGCGGGCGCTGCGCCATGCGCGCGCGTGTCCGCTCCCCGACGTGCGAGGAGCCGTTGCGCTCGTCGAAGCGGGCCGCCAGGGCCGACGCCTCCGTACGCGCGTGCGCGGCGAGCTCGCGGGCCGTCCAGTCGCGTCCCGCCGGCCCGGGCACCGGCTGCTCGCCCATCCCCAGCTCGACCAGCCGGTCCATGAGCAGGGCCACCACCGCGAGGAAGTCCAGCTTGCCGCGCGGATGACCGTCGTCCGTGAAGTACGCGGGCCGCTGCGCCAGCAGCTCCAGCGCCCGCGCCTCGTTGCCGGTCAGCGCGCAGAACTCCACGTGCTCGGCGTAGGTGCTGCGCATGCTCTCCATCTGCCGCACCAGCCGGATGCCCCGCAGATGGTGGGCGCGCGCCTCGTCGAGGCGGCCGAGCCGCAGCAGCGGCAGCAGGGAGGTGCCGAGGACCGCGTGCGGCTCGTGGGCACAGGAGAACTCGCCGTCCAGCACCGGCCGCCACAGCTCGAGGGCCTCCGCGTCCCGGCCGCGCTCGGCCTGCCACCAGCCCTGGTCGTGCAGCTCGCAGGCGTGGCAGTCGGCCATGCGGTCCCGGTCGGCGGCCAGCCACGCCGCATACGCCCGCTCCGCCCGCTCCAGGTCCCCGATGTGCCAGGCGACGCTGAACTCGGCGCTGCGCACGGCCCGTTCGGAGTAACCGGCGAGCCGGTAGCGGCGCTCCATCTCGCCGAGCCACTTCTCGATGGAGGCCAGCGGAATGTGCGGCTGGCCCAGCATGCCCGCCGACATCCACTTGAAGGCCCAGTGCAGCGAGTGGGCCTCGTACTCGTCGAAGTCCTCGGGGCGTTCGTCCCACATGCGCAGCAGCCGCGCGAAGGGGACGAACATCTTGTCCTTCTCGGAGCTGTAGTTGTAGACCGTCAGCTGGTGCCCCAGCGCCTCGATCACGCCCAGCGGGATGTTCAGCCTCTCGGCCTCGGCCAGCAGCTGCTCCGCGCGGGCGTTGCGGGCCGGCCCCTCCGGCTGCTCGCCGTTGGCGGCTATCGCCCGGCGCAGGGAGTCCAGGTCGGTGATCTCGCTCATCGGTGATCCTCCCCCGGCGCGTCGGTGCCGTGGTGGGTGGCCCACTCCAGCAGGCCGATGAACGCGCGGTTCAGCAGCGCCGAGTCGGCGGGCCGCAGCGGGCGCTGCGCCATCAGCAGCGCCTGTCCGTACAGCGACTCGGTCGCCGTCCCGATCAGCTCCGCGTCGCGCAGCGAACCGATCCTGCGGACCAGCGGGTTGAGGTGGTTGAGCACCAGACGCGCACGGGGAGCGCTGCCCCGCAGCGAGCCGAGGATGCCCGCCCACAGGTCGTCGGCCTGCGCCTCGGCCTGGGCGCGGGCCTGCTCGTGCCGGGCCGCCCGGTCGTCCAGGTGCAGCGCGGGCACGGACAGCGGGTGGAAGGCGCGCAGCACCACGTCGCAGCCCAGCGGGTCCAGCCTGGCCCGCGCGGCGGCCAGGAAGCCCGACAGGGCCAGCTCCTCGGCCGGGTCGACGGGGTCCAGATGGGCGGTCACGGTGTCCGCGTCCAGCTCGGCGACCGCCGTCCCCGGACGCACCGACGGCAGCGCCTCGACCAGCTCGCTGTCGTAGGTGTAGCCGCCGTTGACGACGCCGATGCCCTGCGCGGAGGCGATCGGCGCGACCTGCCGGTACTCCTCGACCGTGCGCGTGAAGTGCACGACCGGGTGGCGCTGCGCGAACTCCTCCAGGGACATCTGCCCGTCGGTCGTCTCGAACGGCAGCCACGGCAGCATCGTGCGCAGCATCTCCGCGTCGTGCCGGGCCAGCGACTTCACACCCAGGTGATGCACCGACAGAAAGGCGGCCAGCCGCTCCGGATCGCCGGCCGCGAGATCGGCCAGCCAGGAGCGGATCCGCTCGCCCAGCGCCTCGCGCACACCGGCCAGCGTCTCGTCCTCGTACAGCGCCTCGCGCGAGGCGGTGGGCCGCAGGCTGTCCGTGTCGAGCACGCAGCGCACGAAGAACGCCCAGTCGGGCAGCAGCTGTTCGGCCCGGTCGGTCAGCAGCATGCCCTTCAGGTGCACACGGTGGCCCGCCCGCTGTGCGGGACTGACCGCCGACGGCAGCACATAGGCCACCCCGCGGATCCCGGCCAGCGGCACGTCCAGGTCGATGGAGTCCAGCGGGGTGAAGCCGAACAGCTCGTGGCAGTGCCGGGCCAGGGCGACCCGGCGGGCGGCGGGGGAGGGGTACGACCGGTCCCAGGGCGCGGGCAGGTCGGTGACGGCCTCCTCGCCCACGCGCACGTCGTACGGCAGCAGCGAGCCGAAGTCCCGGGCCAGCGCGAGCACCCGCTCCTCGGTCAGCCACTCGCCGGCCCCCGCCCGCGCCTGGAGGTGCACGGTGGTGCCGGGCTCCGGACGGGCGGAGCGGGGCAGGGTCCGCACGGTGTACGAGCCGTCGTCGCACGCCGTCCACTCCACGGGCGGGGCGTCCGGCACCCGGGCGCTGCGGCTGACCACCCGGATCCGGTCGGCCACCACGAAGCAGGCCAGCAGGCCGATGCCGAACTGGCCGAGGAAGTCCGAGCGGGCCTCCTGCAGCCCCTCGGCCCGCTTGGAGCTGCGGCCGATGGTGGCCAGCAGCTCGTGCACATCGGTCTCGGTCAGACCGATGCCGGTGTCCTCCACCCGGAGGGTGGTGCCGTCCGCGAACAGCCGCACCCGGGCGGGGGCGTCCGGCTCCCCGGCACGCCGGGCGGTGAGGGCGTCCACGGCGTTCTGCAGCAGTTCGCGCAGATAGACCTTGGGACTGGAGTACAGGTGGTGCGAGAGCAGGTCCACCAGACCGCGCAGGTCGACCTGGAACGTGTGGGCCGACTGGGACTGCTGGTGAGACTGCGATGCCTGGGAGGTCTGGGATGCCTGAGATGACTGTGAGGTCTCGAAGTCCATCGTCGCAGCGCCGTCGTGGGGGGACCGCAGGTCGGCGCGGGGTCGGGCGGTCCCGGTGGGGCGGTGACCGCGAAAGGGGGCCGGAGCGCGTCATCCTAGAACCCGGACGGCCGGGCCGACCAGGGGGTTTCGACGACGTGCACGGCATTGTCGGTGCCGTGGTGTGCAATGGAACCCGTGTCCGCACCGAGAGAAGCACTGCAACAACCGCTGAAGTCGGTGCTCGGTCCCGCCACCGCGAAGGTGATGGCCGAGCATCTCGGCCTGCACACCGTCGGCGACCTCCTCCACCACTACCCGCGCAGATACGAGGAGCGCGGCCGGCTCACCCGCCTCGCCGACCTGCCCATGGACGAGCACGTCACGGTGGTCGCCCAGGTGGCCGACGCCCGTCTGCACACCTTCGCCTCCTCCCGGGCGCCCCGCGGCAAGGGCCAGCGCCTGGAGGTGACGATCACGGACGGCAGCGGCCGGCTCCAACTGGTCTTCTTCGGCAACGGCGTGCACAAGCCCCACAAGGAACTGCTGCCGGGCACACGCGCGATGTTCGCGGGCAAGGTCTCCGTCTTCAACCGGCGGCTGCAACTGGCCCACCCGGCCTATGAGTTGCTCAGGGACGACACCGAGGAGACGGTCGAGAGCTGGGCCGGTGCCCTCATCCCCATCTACCCGGCCACCGCCAGGCTGGAGTCCTGGAAGATCGGCAAGGCGGTCCAGACCGTCCTGCCCAGCGCCCAGGAGGCCGTCGACCCGCTGCCCGAGTCCCTCCGCGCGGGCCGCGGCCTGATCCCCCTGCCCGAGGCCCTGCTCAAGATCCACCGCCCGCACACCAAGGCGGACGTCGCCGAGGCCCGCGCCCGTCTGAAGTGGGACGAGGCCTTCGTCCTCCAGGTCGCCCTCGCCCGCCGCCGCCACGCGGATACCCAGCTTCCCGCCGTCCCCCGCCGCCCCGGGCCGGACGGTCTCCTCGCCGCCTTCGACGCCCGCCTCCCCTTCACCCTCACCGAGGGGCAGCAGAAGGTCTCCCGAGAGATCCTCGACGACCTGGCCCGCGAGCACCCGATGCACCGCCTGCTCCAGGGAGAGGTCGGCAGCGGCAAGACGCTGGTCGCCCTGCGCGCCATGCTCGCCGTCGTCGACGCCGGCGGACAGGCCGCGATGCTCGCGCCCACCGAGGTGCTGGCCCAGCAGCACCACCGGTCGATCACCGAGATGATGGGGGAGCTGGCCGAGGGAGGGATGCTGGGCGGACCCGAGCACGCCACCAAGGTGGTGCTGCTCACCGGCTCCATGGGCGCCGCCGCCCGCCGCCAGGCCCTGCTCGACCTGGCCACCGGCGAAGCCGGCATCGTCATCGGCACCCACGCCCTGATCGAGGACAAGGTCCAGTTCCACGACCTGGGGCTGGTCGTCGTGGACGAACAGCACCGCTTCGGCGTCGAGCAGCGCGACGCCCTGCGGGGCAAGGGGAACTCCCGGGGGGAGAAGCGGACCCCGCACCTGCTCGTCATGACCGCGACCCCCATCCCGCGCACGGTCGCGATGACGGTCTTCGGCGACCTGGAGACCTCCGTCCTCGACCAGCTCCCGGCGGGCCGCTCGCCCATCGCCAGCCATGTCGTCCCGGCCGCCGACAAGCCGCACTTCCTGGCCCGGGCCTGGGAGCGGGTGCGCGAGGAGGTGGCGAAGGGCCACCAGGCGTACGTGGTCTGCCCGCGCATCGGGGACGAACCGGTGGACGAGGGGAAGGGCGCCCGGAGGAAGTCCCCCGAGGACGAGGCCGAGAAGCGCCCGCCGCTCGCCGTCCTCGACGTCGCCGAGCAGCTCGCCGGGGGACCGCTGCACGGCCTGCGGGTCGAGGTGCTGCACGGCCGGATGCAGCCCGACGACAAGGACGCCGTCATGCGCCGCTTCGCCGAGGGGAAGACCGACGTCCTGGTCGCCACCACGGTCATCGAGGTCGGGGTGAACGTGCCGAACGCCACCGTGATGGTGATCATGGACGCCGACCGCTTCGGCGTCTCCCAGCTGCACCAGCTGCGCGGACGCGTCGGCCGCGGCTCCGCCCCGGGCCTGTGCCTGCTGGTCACCGAGATGCCCGAGGCGAGCACCGCGCGCCGGCGGCTGGACGCGGTGGCCTCCACCCTCGACGGCTTCGAGCTCTCCCGCATCGACCTCGAGCAGCGCCGCGAGGGCGACGTCCTCGGCCAGGCCCAGTCCGGCTCCCGCTCCAGCCTGCGGGTGCTCGCCGTCATCGAGGACGAGGAGATCATCGCCCAGGCCCGCGAGGAGGCCGCCGCCGTGGTCGCCGCCGACCCGGACCTGGAGCACCTGCCCGGACTGCGCACGGCCCTGGACGCCCTGCTGGACGAGGAGCGGGAGCAGTACCTGGAGAAGGGCTGACAGACTGGGAGCCGGCCAGAAGCCGGCCGCACCAGGACCGGACCGCACCGAGACAAGGACCCAAGGACATGACCCGCGTGATCGCCGGCCGGGCCGGTGGACGCCGTCTCGCCGTACCGCCGGGCCAGGGGACCCGCCCCACCTCCGACCGGGCGCGCGAGGGCCTGTTCTCCACCTGGCAGTCCCTGCTCGGCGGCCCGCTGGACGGCGAGCGGGTCCTGGACCTGTACGCCGGCTCGGGCGCCGTCGGCCTGGAGGCGCTGTCCCGCGGCGCCGGGCACGCCCTGCTCGTGGAGGCCGACGCACGCGCGGTCCGCACGCTCCGTCAGAACGTGCGGGCACTCGGCCTGCCCGGCGCCGAGGTGCGGGCGGCCAGGGCGGAGCAGCTCCTGCAGTCCCCGCCGCCCGGCGGGCCGTACGACATCGTCTTCCTCGACCCTCCGTACGCCGTCCCCGACGACGATCTCCGCGAGATCCTGCTCACACTCCGCACCCGGGGGTGGCTTGCGAAGGACGCCCTCGTCACCGTGGAGCGCAGCACCAGAGGCGGTGAATTCGGATGGCCGCACGGCTTTGACGCGATCCGGGCCCGTCGTTACGGCGAAGGGACACTTTGGTACGGTCGCGCCGCCTCTACGAGCGAATACGCATCATGACCGGACTGGAGAGCGAGGAAACCCAGGTGCGCCGCGCCGTCTGTCCCGGGTCGTTCGACCCCATCACCAACGGACATCTCGACATCATCTCCCGTGCCTCCCGCCTCTACGACGAGGTGTACGTGGCGGTGATGATCAACAAGTCCAAGAAGGGCCTGTTCGACGTCGAGGAGCGGCTCGACCTCATCCGCCAGGTCACCGCCGAGTACAGCAACGTCCGCGTCGAGTCCTTCCACGGCCTGCTCGTCGACTTCTGCAAGCAGCGCGACATCCCCGCCATCGTCAAGGGCCTGCGCGCCGTCAGCGACTTCGACTACGAGCTGCAGATGGCCCAGATGAACAACGGCCTCTCCGGAGTCGAGACCCTCTTCATCCCCACCAACCCCACCTACAGCTTCCTGTCGTCCTCCCTGGTCAAGGAGGTCGCGGCCTGGGGCGGCGACGTCTCGCACCTGGTGCCGCCGCAGGTGCTCGAGGCCCTCGTCCGGCGTCTGCGGAAGGACTGAACCGCCGACGGACCGTCACCCGGTGTCCGGCGGTTGCCCCGTGGCCGTACAGTCGTCCCGTCGGTCTCCCCTACATCTCCCCGTACATCCGCACCCGTAGAGAGTGGCGAGCACACGATGGACGTGCAGAAGAAGCTCGACGAGATCGTGGCCACGGTCTCCAGCGCCCGTTCCATGCCCATGTCGGCGTCGTGCGTGGTCAACCGCGCCGAGCTGCTCGCGATGCTCGAAGAAGTGCGCGAGGCCCTGCCCAGCTCGCTCGCACAGGCGCAGGAGCTGATCGGCGACCGCGACCAGATGGTGGAGGAGGCACGGCGCGAGGCCGAACGGATCATCGAGAACGCGCGCGCCGAGCGCGACGCGATGATCGCCGGCACCGAGATCGCCCGCCGCTCCCAGGCCGAGGCCGACCGGATCCTCGCCGAGGCCCGCAGGGAGGCCGAGGAGATCCGTGCCGAGGCCGACGACTACGTCGACTCCCAGCTCGCCAACTTCGAGGTCGTCCTCACCAAGACGCTCGGCTCGGTGGGCCGCGGACGCGAGAAGCTGCTCGGCACCGGGCCCGGCCTCGACGAGAACGGCTACGAGGACGAGGACGCCCCCGAGCGCAGCCACGACCCGGAGACCCTGCGCCGCAACGCCGACGCGTACGTCGACGCCAAGCTCAGCGCCTTCGAGGCGGTCCTCGCCAAGACCCTGGAGGCCGTGGGCAAGGGCCGCCAGAAGCTGCAGGGCCGCATCGCCACCGACGACCTCGGCGCCCTCGCCGACGACACCACCACCGTCCAGCACTCCAGCGACGCCGACTACCTCGCCGACCTCGCGGCCCTCGCCGGCACCTCGGCGGCCCAGGCCGCGCCCGCCGAGCAGCAGCCCGCCCAGCCGCCGTACGAACCGCAGCCCGCCTACGGCTACCGGCAGCCCGCGCAGAGCGACCCCTACGGCGGCTACCAGCAGGGCTACGGGGGCCAGGACCAGTACGGCTACCAGCAGGCCGACCCGTACGCCCCCGCCTCCGGCTACGCCCCGGCGGGAGGCTCCTCCTACCAGGGCTACGACGCCGGGCAGACGTACGACCCGAACCAGGCGCAGCAGGCCCAGCAGGGGCACCAGGACCCCCAGGGCTACGGCCGGCCCCGGACGCCCGCCCTCGACGAGACCAGCCTCTTCGACACCAGCATGATCAGCGCGGAGCAGCTGCGCGCCTACGAGCAGGGCCGCGGCCTGTAGGCGGGCCCGCGGCCGCGGGCGGCCGTCCGGCCGCCGGATTGGGACGAGAGCGGAAGGTCCAGTATCCTGGCTCTTCGGTCGCGTGTACGTCCGCGATCAGCGCTGCCCTGGAACACCTCCGGGTCGGCGTCCCGCCGAGCTCGGAAACCGAAAGCAGGAATGGCCCACAACGCCCGCCTCGACCACCGCAGCCCTCTCGTGTTCGACACGCACGAGCTCGGGCGGCGGCCCGGCACGCTGCAGCGCCTGACCCGCACGGTCCCCGCCCCCAAGGACTTCGGCCTCAAGGGAGTGATCGGAACGCCGGAGGGCGCTCCGGTGGAGCTTGCACTCAGGCTCGAGGCGGTCATCGAGGGGGTGCTCGTCACGGGCACCGCCCGTGCACAGGTCAAGGGGGAGTGCGTAAGGTGTCTGGAGCCGCTCGAGCTCGATCTCGAAGCGGACTTCCAGGAGCTGTTCTCGTATCCCGCCACCGACGACCGGGGCCGTGGGAGCGCACGGTCCGAGGAGAGCGCCGGTGACGAGGACGACGAGGACATGTTCTTCATCGAGGACGGCCTGTTCGACCTCGAACCCCTGCTGCGTGACGCGGTGGTGCTCGCACTGCCGATGCAGCCGGTGTGCCAGGAGGACTGCCCGGGTCTGTGCTCCCAGTGCGGAGCGCGGCTTGCGGACGACCCGGACCACCACCATGACGCCGTCGACATCCGTTGGGCGGCTTTGCAGGAACTCGCCGACGCCATGAGGGGCGGCGAGAAGGACAAGACGAGCGGCGCCGAAGCGGGCGTCGACGAGAAGCAGGAGAAATAGCCGTGGCTGTTCCGAAGCGGAAGATGTCGCGCAGCAACACGCGCCACCGCCGGTCGCAGTGGAAGGCTGCGGTCCCCACCCTGGTGGCGTGCGAGCGCTGCCACCAGCCGAGGCAGCAGCACATCGCGTGCCCGTCGTGCGGCACCTACAACAAGCGCCAGGTCCTCGAGGTCTGAGCGGCTGGTGAGAGGCACTGTGTCCACTGCCAAGAAGGCGGAAGGCGCCGAGCCAGGCAGCTCCCGCCGACGCGGAAGTGCTTCGTCGGACAACACGGCCTCGCCCCTCACGGTTCTGGAAGGGCGGCTCGGTTACTCGATCGAGCCCGCCCTTCTGGTGCGTGCGCTGACCCACCGCTCCTACGCGTACGAGAACGGCGGCCTGCCGACGAACGAGCGGCTGGAGTTCCTCGGCGACTCCGTCCTCGGCCTCGTCGTCACGGACACGCTGTACCGCACCCACCCCGACCTGCCCGAGGGCCAGCTGGCCAAGCTGCGGGCCGCGGTGGTCAACTCCCGTGCGCTGGCGGAGGTCGGCCGCAGCCTCGACCTGGGGTCCTTCATCCGGCTCGGTCGCGGTGAAGAGGGCACGGGCGGCCGGGACAAGGCGTCCATCCTCGCCGACACCCTGGAAGCGGTGATCGGCGCGGTCTATCTCGACCAGGGCCTCGACGCGGCCTCCGAACTGGTGCACCGCCTGTTCGACCCGCTGATCGAGAAGTCCTCCAACCTCGGAGCCGGCCTGGACTGGAAGACCTCCCTCCAGGAGCTCACCGCGACCGAGGGGCTCGGCGTGCCCGAGTACCTGGTCACGGAGACCGGCCCCGACCACGAGAAGACCTTCACTGCTGCCGCCCGCGTCGGAGGCGTCTCGTACGGCACCGGCACCGGCCGCAGCAAGAAGGAGGCGGAGCAGCAGGCCGCCGAGTCCGCGTGGCGGTCCATCCGCGCCGCGGCGGACGAGCGCGCCAAGGCGGCACAGGCCGCCGAGGGCGCCGACGAGGCGTCGGCCTCCGCCTGAGGCGCGTCCTTCTCCTTCTTCGCTTCCTTCTTCGGACGCTCCTGGCCGTCCCGGCACCGCACGCCCCGCGGGCCCTCCCGCGGCCGGCGTGCGGTGGGGCGGGAGCATGGAGAGGCCGTACCGTGCGCGTACGGCCGGGGACTGGGGAGAGGCATGCCCGAACTGCCCGAGGTCGAAGTCGTACGGCGCGGTCTGGAGCGGTGGGTCGCCCACCGCCGCGTCGCCGATGCCGAGGTGCTGCATCCGCGCGCAATACGCCGTCATCCGGCGGGCGCGGAGGACTTCACGCACCGGCTGAAGGGCCGCCGCGTCGGCCTGCCCGGCCGCCGCGGCAAGTATCTGTGGCTCCCCCTGGAGGACGGCGGCCAGGTGATCCTGGCCCACCTCGGCATGAGCGGGCAGCTGCTCGTCCAGCCGCTCGAGGCCCCCGCCGAGAAGCACCTGCGCATCCGCATCCGCTTCGACGACGGGCTGGGCACCGAGCTCCGCTTCGTCGACCAGCGCACCTTCGGCGGTCTGTCGCTGCACGACACCACCCCCGACGGGCTGCCCGACGTCATCGCGCACATCGCCCGCGACCCCCTCGATCCGCTGTTCGACGACGAGGCCTTCCACCAGGCGCTGCGCCGCAAGCGGACCACCATCAAACGGGCCCTGCTCGACCAGTCGCTGATCAGCGGCGTCGGCAACATCTACGCGGACGAGGCGCTGTGGCGGGCCCGCATCCACTACGAACGGCCCACCGCCGGCTTCACCCGCCCGCGCACCGCCGAACTCCTCGGCCACATCAGGGACGTGATGCGCGAGGCCCTCGCCGCGGGCGGCACCAGCTTCGACAGCCTCTACGTCAACGTCAACGGCGAGTCCGGCTACTTCGACCGCTCCCTGGACGCCTACGGCCGCGAGGGCCTGCCCTGCCGCCGCTGCGCCACCCCGCTGCGCCGCCGCCCCTGGATGAACCGCTCCAGCTACTACTGCCCGAAGTGCCAGCGGCCCCCGCGCCCGGCGGCGTGACCTCCGGGGCGGCACCGCCCCGGAGGTCACGCCGTGCCGTCAGTGGCCGAAAAAGTGAAGGACCGGGTCTCCGACCTGCGGCCGTGCAATCGATCAACGCTGCGACCTGCGACTTGGCTGTCGCTGGTTGTCAGCGTTGGTTGCCGTTGGGCGCCCTCGCACGGCCCGTAGATGACCCGGGACTGTGCCGGAGCTGACTGCGTTCACCAGCGTGGATCAAGGTGATCCGGTTCCCAGGTCACCAATCGCGGGTTGCGATCAGCGTCTCTATGTCAGCGCCCTGGAATCCGTAGGTGCTGGATGCGGGGGAGAGCAGCAAGGCCCTCGGTGAGTACCGGGGCCACCACGACCCCGGCTTCACGCCTTCACGTCGCGGACGTACACGCGCCGGGCCGGATCCGGGCCGCGGCGGATCAGCGTCCTCGCGGACGAGGAACCGACGGTGGGCGGCCCGGACCCGGCCCAGGAGGGCGTGCAGCCGTCCTGGCCTGTGGTCGTCTCAGTAGCCGAAGTTCTGCGTCCACCACGGTCCGCCGGGGCCGAAGTGCACGCCGACGCCCAGGGTCTTGAAGTCGCAGTTCAGTATGTTGGCCCGGTGGCCGGGGCTGTTCATCCAGGCCTCCATCACCGCCGCCGCGTCGGCCTGGCCGCGGGCTATGTTCTCGCCGCCGAGGTTGGTGATGCCGGCCTTCGCCGCCCGGTCCCACGGCGAGGCGCCGCTGGGGTCGGTGTGGTCGAAGAAGCCGCCCTCGGCCATGGCCCTGCTGAAGTCCCCGGCGAGGTCGGCCAGCGCACTGCTCGCCGCCAGGGGGGAGCAGCCCACCTTGGCCCGCTCCTCGTTGACGAGCCTGAGCACCTCGGCCTCCGCGGCGGCCTCCTTGGAGAGTCCCGCCGCCGGGGCCTCTGCCTTGTCCGGTGCCTTGGTGGCGGGGGCGGCGGGCGACGGGGTCTTCGGCCTGGCCGGTGCGGCCGGGGCCGTGGTCTTCTGCTCCTTGGCCGGTGCCTCGGTGGGCGTGGCCGACGGCGAGGCCTTCCCCGGCGCGGTGGTGGGGGCCGACGACGGGGCGGACGGCGTGGGCGAGCCGGGCCGGTTCGCGTCGCGGCTCGTGGAGGAGCCGCCGGCCCGGCTGTCCGGGGCGGTGGCGTCGCCGGACGTGCCGCCCTGCGGGCTCTCGGTGCTCGTCGGCGAGTCCGCGGCCTGCACCCTGTCGGCGCCGCTGGTCCTGTCGCCGCCCAGCTTGTAGTTCTCCAGGCCCGGCACGGCTCCGGTGGCCACCGCCACCGTGCCGAGGGCGACCGCGGCCGAGACGCCGAGCAGCCCTGTGCGGACCGGTGTCGCGGGCTTCTTCTTCCGGCGGTGACCACGTCTGCGCGGTCCCTCCGAGGGGCTGAAGCCCTCGGCCGGGAAGGACACGGTGTCGGCGGCACGGGGCAGGCCGTCGTCCGTCGCGTAGAGGTACTCCTCGGCCTTGGTGCGGGCGTCGGCGTACAGGTCCGGGTTCAGATAGGGCGCGGTGCCCCAGTGGTCGTCGTGGCCCTGCGGGCGGGCGTCCCACGAGTCGCGGCCCTGCGCATAAGAGCCGTACGTCTCCGTGACCTCCGTGGCGCGCCCCGTGGCGGCGCGGTCGGCGTCCGAGCGTCGGTGGCGTCCCATGTCCTGGCCTTCCTCATCTCTGGTGGTCGACACGCGACCTGAGCCGTTGCGGTCAACCCGACTCACTCGATCGAGTGAGTTTCATATGAGATTCATTGGGTCGGGACGGTACCGCATGGCGTGAGGGGAGGAAGTGCCCCCAGGGACATTGGGCGGTTAAGTTGCGGGCATGAGCGAGGATGTGCGACTGGTCGCGTGGGTGCGCGGACATGTCCAGGGAGTGGGTTTCCGCTGGTTCACCAGGGCCAAGGCCCTGGAGATCGGCGGGCTGAGTGGTTTTGCTCTCAATCTGGACGACGGGCGGGTACAAGTGGTCGCCGAAGGCAACCAAGAGGGCTGCCAGAAGCTCCTCGACTGGCTGCGCGGCGGCGACACGCCCGGGCGCGTGGACGGTGTCACCGAGATCTGGGACACACCGCGCGGCGGCTACGACGGTTTCATGATCCGCTGACGGTGTGATGCCCCGCGGGGCCCGCGGACGGGGCGAAAACTGCCGCCGGCATCCGCTCGAAGGGAAAACGAGCAGGTGATTGCCGAGAAACCCCGTTCCGGGGGTTGCGCGGCACGAAATGATCACTGCACCCGGAAGGGCTCACGGGATTCCCGGCGCCGTCCTCGTCCGGCCGCACGCCCCCCGTATGTCCGTCGATACGGGCCGTGATCGTGTTGACCGTCAAACTTTTTGGTGAGACGCTGAAAGCCCGAGCACCTGAGCTGTTTGGCATGGATGAACGGCAGCACAAACTCAACAGTGCCAAGCACCACGGGTGCGAACCCCTCACGACCCACACCGCTTCGGTCGGTCACTCATTGTGGAGGACCATCCATCATGGCAAAGGCGCTTCTCGGTTACGTCGGCGGCTCCGACCCTCGACTCCTCGCCGAGATGCGACGGCTTCAGCAGCGCGTCCAGGACCTGGAATCCGAGCTGGTACGGATTCAGGCGGAGAACGACGCGCTGGCGGCTGCCGCTTCTCACAACAGGGTCATGGAGCGCGCCGACGCACACCAGGCGGAGCCTGCGCTCACCTGAGCACTGCATCGCAGATGACGCAGTGATCGGGCTGCACGTGTCAACCGCTCGGTTGCTCAGAGTTGCAAGGGACGCCTTCGGCGTCCCTTCCTTCTTCGCCCCGCCCTTTGCCCCGTCATTTCCTGCACCGAGCATCCTTTCACCGTCTTGACCTTTGGTCTGCCCTGCGCATTCCCAGGTGAAACCGCACGGCTGCGAGGGTTCGTGGAGTGGGCCGAAGGTGCCGGGTAAAGTCCGAAATCGTGCACCTCAAGACCCTGACCCTCCGCGGGTTCAAGTCGTTCGCCTCGACGACCACGCTCCGGTTCGAGCCGGGGATCACGTGCGTCGTCGGCCCGAACGGCTCGGGCAAGTCCAATGTCGTGGACGCGCTCAGCTGGGTCATGGGCGAACAGGGCGCCAAGTCGCTGCGCGGCGGCAAGATGGAGGACGTCATCTTCGCCGGCACCACCGGGCGCCCCCCGCTCGGCCGCGCCGAGGTCTCGCTGACCATCGACAACTCCGACGGCGCGCTGCCCATCGACTACACCGAGGTCACCATCACGCGGACGATGTTCCGCAACGGCGGCAGCGAGTACCAGATCAACGGCAACACCTGCCGGCTGCTCGACATCCAGGAGCTGCTGTCCGACTCCGGCATCGGCCGCGAGATGCACGTCATCGTCGGCCAGGGCCAGCTCGACTCCGTCCTGCACGCCGACCCCATGGGCCGCCGCGCCTTCATCGAGGAGGCCGCGGGCGTCCTCAAGCACCGCAAGCGCAAGGAGAAGGCGCTCAGAAAACTGGACGCGATGCAGGCCAACCTCGCACGCGTGCAGGACCTCACCGACGAACTGCGCCGCCAGCTCAAGCCACTGGGCCGCCAGGCGGCGGTCGCCCGCCGGGCGGCGGTCATCCAGGCCGACCTCCGCGACGCCCGTCTGCGCCTGCTGGCCGACGACCTCGTACGCCTCCGGGAGGACCTGAAGGCCGAGATCGCCGACGAGACGGCCCTGAGGGAGCGCAAGGAGGCCGCCGAGCAGGAGCTGAGGAAGGCCCTGCAGCGCGAGGCCCTGCTGGAGGACGAGGTGCGCCGGCTCGCCCCGCGCCTGCAGCGCGCCCAGCAGACCTGGTACGAGCTGTCCCAGCTCGCCGAACGCGTGCGCGGCACGATCTCGCTCGCCGACGCGCGTGTGAAGAGCGCCACCTCCGCGCCGCCCGAGGAACGGCGCGGACGCGACCCGGAGGACCTGGAGCGCGAGGCCGCCCGCATCCGTGAGCAGGAGGCCGAGCTCGAGGCGGCCCTCGAGGCGGCCCGGCGGGCGCTGGAGGACACCGTCGCCCACCGTGCCGAGCTGGAACGCCAACTCGCCGTCGAGGAGCGCCGTCTGAAGGACGCGGCGCGTGCCATCGCCGACCGCCGCGAGAGCCTGGCCCGGCTCAACGGCCAGGTGAACGCGGCCCGTTCGCGCGCCGCCTCCGCCCAGGCCGAGATCGACCGGCTGACCGCGGCCAGGGACGAGGCCCGGGAGCGGGCCGCCCGCGCCCAGGAGGAGTACGAGGCCCTCAAGGCCGAGGTCGACGGCCTCGACGCCGACGACGAGGAGCTCGCCGCCCGCCACGAGGAGGCCAGGGCGGCCCTCGCCGAGGCGGAGGCCGCTCTCACGGCCGCCCGTGAGGCGGTCACGGCGGCGGAACGCGAACGGGCGGCGACCCAGGCCCGGCACGACGCCCTGGCCACCGGGCTGCGCCGCAAGGACGGCACCGGCGCCCTGCTCGACGCGAGGGACCGTCTCACCGGCCTTCTGGGCCCCGTCGCCGAACTCCTGACGGTCGCCCCCGGCTACGAGATCCCCCTGGCCACCGCCTTCGGCGCCGCCGCCGACGCCCTCGCGGTCGCCTCCCCCTCCGCGGCCGTGGAGGCCCTGCGCCTTTTGCGCAAACAGGACGCGGGCCGCGCGGCCCTGCTGCTCGCGGACGACCGGGCCGACGCCCCGGCCGGCCCCGCGCCGGACGGGACGGACCGGGCGGACACGGGGTCTCCTGCCGTGCCCTCCGTGAACGGCCACCCCTTCGCCGCCGATCTCGTCAGCGGCCCCGCCGGGCTGATGCCCGCCGTGCGCCGGCTGCTGCGGGGGATCGTCGTCGTCGGGACGCTGGAGGACGCCGAGGACCTGGTCCGGGCACGGCCCGATCTCACGGCCGTGACCGCGGAAGGGGATCTGCTCGGGGCGCACTTCGCGCAGGGCGGGTCCGCCGGGGCGCCCAGTCTGCTGGAGGTGCAGGCCGCCGTGGACGAGGCCGCCGCCGAGCTCGAGGAGCTCGCCGTGCGCTGCGAGGAGCTGGCCGAGGCACAGCGGCGGGCCGAGGAACGGCGCAAGGAGTGCGCCGCCGCCGTCGAGGAGCTGGGAGAGCGGCGACGGGCCGCCGACCGGGAGAAGTCCGCCGTCGCGCAGCAGCTGGGCCGGCTCGCCGGGCAGGCGCGCGCCGCCGCCGGGGAGGCCGAGCGGTCGGCGATCGCCGCCGACCGCGCCCAGGAGGCCCTCGACAAGGCGCTCCAGGAGGTCGAGGAACTCACCGAACGGCTCGCCGCCGCCGAGGAGATGCCGATCGAGGAGGAGCCCGACACCTCCGTGCGGGACCGGCTCGCCGCCGACGGCGCCAACGCCCGCCAGACCGAGATGGAGGCCCGCCTCCAGGTCCGTACGCACGAGGAACGGGTCAAGGCGCTGGCCGGGCGGGCCGACTCCCTGGACCGTGCCGCCCGCGCCGAACGCGAGGCACGCGCGCGTGCCGAGCAGCGGCGCGCCCGGCTGCGTCACGAGGCGGCCGTCGCCGGAGCGGTCGCCTCCGGCGCCCGGCAGCTGCTCGCCCATGTCGAGGTCTCCCTGGCCCGCGCCGAGCAGGAGCGCGCCGCCGCCGAGGCCGCCAAGGCCCGGTGCGAGCAGCAGCTGGCCGCCGCCCGTGCCGAGGGACGCGAGCTCAAGGCCGAGCTCGACAAGCTGACGGACTCCGTCCACCGCGGCGAGGTGCTCGGCGCCGAGAAGCGGCTGCGCATCGAGCAGCTGGAGGCCAAGGCGCTGGAGGAGTTCGGCATCGAGCCGGAGGGGCTGGTGGAGGAGTACGGACCGCACCGGCTCGTGCCGCCCTCGCCGCCCGCCGAGGGCGAGCAGCTGCCGGAGGACCCGGAGCACCCGCGCAACCGGCCGAGGCCCTTCGTCCGCGCCGAGCAGGAGAAGCGGCTGAAGGCCGCCGAGCGCGCCTACCAGCGGCTCGGCAAGGTCAACCCGCTGGCCCTGGAGGAGTACGCCGCCCTGGAGGAACGCCACAAGTTCCTCAGCGAGCAGCTCGAGGACCTCAAGAAGACCCGGGCCGATCTGCTCAAGGTCGTCAAGGAGGTCGACGAGCGCGTCGAGCAGGTCTTCACCGAGGCCTACCGGGACACCGCCCGCGAGTTCGAGGGCGTCTTCAGCCGGCTCTTCCCGGGGGGCGAGGGACGGCTCGTCCTGACCGATCCCGACAACATGCTGACCACGGGCGTCGACGTCGAGGCCCGTCCGCCGGGCAAGAAGGTCAAGCGGCTGTCCCTGCTCTCCGGCGGCGAGCGGTCGCTGACGGCCGTCGCACTGCTCGTGTCGATCTTCAAGGCCCGTCCGAGCCCGTTCTACGTCATGGACGAGGTCGAGGCGGCCCTGGACGACACCAACCTCCAGAGGCTGATCCGGATCATGCAGGAGCTGCAGGAGACCTCGCAGCTCATCGTGATCACGCACCAGAAACGCACCATGGAGGTGGCGGACGCGCTCTACGGCGTCTCCATGCAGGGCGACGGCGTGTCGAAGGTCGTCAGCCAGCGGCTGCGTTAGGGGTCGTCAGCCGGCGGCTGCGTCGGGTCCTGTCCTCCGGATCCTGCCGCCTTCACTTCCCGTGCCGGGGGCCCTCAGCCCCCCGTGCCCTGGGCCCGCGTGCCTCCATGACTTCAAGGCAGCCGACCCTTGTATACCGGCTGACTACAACACGTGAACGAATGGCTCCCCAGAAGAGCGAAGAACTTCGTTATCACTGCGATATTGACTTCGACTCTTGAACGCATAGTCTCTGCAACGTTGTTTTTACCTTCAGTTCTCGTCCGGAGAGCTGAGCCCTGCCGGCAGCGCTGCCGGCGTGCCCGAGGAGTCATACGTGATCATCACAGAGCAAGCCCCCAGGCCAGGAGCCGATACGGCCCATCCCGAACACCTCGGGCACGTCGTCTTCATCGCGGCGTCGGCCGCCATGGGCGGTTTCCTCTTCGGGTACGACAGCGCCGTGATCAACGGTGCCGTCGAGGCCATCCGTGACCGCTACGCCGTCGGATCCGCGGAGCTGGCCCAGGTCATCGCCATCGCCCTGATCGGCTGCGCCGTCGGCGCCGCGACCACGGGCCGCATAGCCGACCGCATCGGCCGCATCCGGTGCATGCAGATCGCCGCGCTCCTGTTCGCCGTCAGCTCCATCGGCTCGGCCCTGCCCTTCGCCCTGTGGGACCTCGCCCTCTGGCGTGTCATCGGCGGCTTCGCCATCGGCATGGCCTCGGTCATCGGCCCCGCCTACATCGCCGAGGTCGCCCCGCCCGCCTACCGCGGCCGCCTCGGCTCCTTCCAGCAGGCCGCGATCGTCGTCGGCATCGCCGCCTCCCAGCTGGTCAACTGGGGTCTGCTGCACGCCGCCGACGGCGACCAGCGCGGCACACTGATGGGCCTGGAGGCCTGGCAGGTCATGCTGGGTGTGATGGTCGTCCCGGCCGTGCTGTACGGACTGCTCTCCTTCGCCATCCCCGAGTCCCCGCGCTTCCTGCTCTCCGTCGGCCGCCGCGACCGCGCCCGCGCGATCCTCGCCGAGGTCGAGGGCAAGGACGTCGACCTCGACGCCCGGGTGGCCGAGATCGAGCAGGCCATGAAGAGCGAGCACAAGTCCTCCTTCAAGGACCTGCTCGGCGGCAGCTTCCTGTTCAAGCGGATCGTCTGGATCGGTATCGGCCTGTCCGTCTTCCAGCAGTTCGTCGGCATCAACGTCGCGTTCTACTACTCCACGACGCTGTGGCAGTCGGTCGGCATCAACCCGACGGACTCGTTCCTCTACTCGTTCACGACGTCGATCATCAACATCGTCGGCACCGTGATCGCGATGATCTTCGTGGACCGCATCGGCCGCAGGCCGCTCGCGCTCATCGGTTCGGCCGGCATGGCCGTCAGCCTGGCCCTGGAGGCCTGGGCGTTCTCGCACCCGCTGGTCGACGACAGGCTGCCGGCCACCCAGGGTCTGGTCGCCCTGGTCGCCGCCCACTCCTTCGTCCTCTTCTTCGCCCTGTCCTGGGGCGTGGTCGTCTGGGTCCTGCTCGGCGAGATGTTCCCGAACCGGATCCGCGCCGCCGCCCTGGGCGTGGCCGCCTCCGCCCAGTGGATCGCCAACTGGGCCATCACCGTGACCTTCCCGTCGCTGGCCGACTGGAACCTCTCCGGCACCTACGTGATCTACACGTTCTTCGCTGCGCTCTCCATCCCGTTCGTCCTGAAGTTCGTCAAGGAGACGAAGGGCAAGACGCTGGAGGAGATGGGCTAGTCCCCACAGACTCGAGGAGAAGGGCTTCCAGTCCCCGCCGCCCCTCTCCTCGACCCGTTCGCCGCCCCGTCCGGACCGCCGTCCGGGCGGGGCGGCGGTTTGTGCGGGGCCCCGCATCCGGGCCGGCAGGACCCGGCGGTGAGGGAAACGGAGAGAAGGAGAAGGGAGAAGAGGGAGAGGAGGGAGAGGAGGGGAGGGGCGCTTCCGTGCGGATCTCCGTCGCCCGAGGAAGGACGCACGGGACCTGCGCGCAAAAGGGCTGCGGGCGCGGCTCGTCCCACTCTCTTTTGATCCGACTTATATATGTCCGCGCCGTTTGTTCCTTCGGGGAAGGCGCAAACCCCTCAGGCCGGAAACCATGGCTGATACTGGCAGGGTTATGGAAACCATCATCCTTGCTGTAGTCATCGCCGTGGTGGTGCTCGGCGCGCTCGGCGGGCTCATCGTCGCCGGCAGGCGAAAGAAGCCGCTGCCCCCGCCGCCGCCCTCGCCTCCCGACATCACCGCCCCTCCGGCCGAGCCACATGTGGGCGAGGAGGCCGAGACGCCGCGCGAAGAGCCGCGGCGGACGATCGAGGAGGTGGACCTGCCCGACGGGTCGCCCCCCGTCGCCGTCGAGGAGCCGCCCGTCGAGGAGCTTCCGGCTCCCGCGATCGAGGTTCCGGAGCCCACCGCCGGCCGTCTGGTACGGCTGCGCGCCCGTCTCGCCCGGTCGCAGAACGCCCTGGGCAGGGGCCTGCTCACGCTGCTGTCCCGTGAGCATCTCGACGAGGAGACCTGGGAGGAGATCGAGGACACCCTGCTGACCGCCGACGTCGGCGTGCAGCCCACCCAGGAGCTGGTCGAGCGGCTGCGCGAGCGCGTCCGCGTGCTCGGCACCCGCACCCCCGCCGAGCTGCGCGGGCTGCTGCGCGAGGAGCTGCTCACGCTGATCGGCCCCGACATGGACCGCACCGTGAAGACCGAGCCGGCCGAGAGCAAGCCCGGCATCGTGATGGTCGTCGGCGTCAACGGCACCGGCAAGACCACGACGACCGGCAAGCTCGCCCGTGTCCTGGTCGCCGACGGCCGCAGTGTCGTCCTCGGCGCCGCGGACACCTTCCGTGCGGCCGCCGCCGACCAGCTGCAGACCTGGGGCGAGCGGGTCGGCGCCCACACCGTGCGCGGCCCGGAGGGCGGCGACCCCGCCTCCGTCGCCTTCGACGCGGTGAAGGAGGGCAAGGAGATGGGCGCCGACGTGGTGCTCATCGACACCGCCGGCCGTCTGCACACCAAGACCGGCCTCATGGACGAGCTCGGCAAGGTCAAGCGCGTCGTGGAGAAGCACGCCCCGCTCGACGAGGTCCTGCTCGTCCTCGACGCGACCACCGGCCAGAACGGTCTGATCCAGGCCCGTGTCTTCGCCGAGGTCGTCGACATCACCGGCATCGTCCTCACCAAGCTGGACGGCACCGCCAAGGGCGGCATCGTGGTCGCCGTCCAGCGCGAGCTGGGCGTACCGGTCAAGCTGGTCGGTCTCGGCGAGGGCCCGGACGACCTGGCCCCCTTCGAGCCGGAGGCCTTCGTCGACGCCCTCATCGGCGACTGACCGCCCGCCGGCCCTTCAACGGCGAACGCCCGCCCCGGTGGACCCGGGACGGGCGTTCGCCGTCGACGGGCCCGTCTCCCGGGGCGCGCTTCCCGGGTGCCCGAAGCGGCGGCGGGGCCGGGCCCTCTCCCTCGCTCACCGGGCTCACGGCCGCCGCGCTGCACCACCCCTCGGGCGGCGGTCGCGAGGCGGCTGCTGCCGCACGGCCGTGACCGTACGGATCGTGAAGAGGGCCGTGAAGAGGGCGAGGAGGAACGCGCGGACCACGCGAAGAGAGCCGTACGGACCGCGCGAAGAGAGCCGGGAGCCCCCGGACGGCAGCCGTCCGCCCCGCGTCACGCCCGGGAGCGGTGGGCCACGTAGGCCAGGGTGCCCAGGAGGAGGCGGGCCTCGGGAAGGGCGGCGCAGTCCGGGGAGGGCGGACGGAGCCAGCGGACCGGACCCCGGCCGCCCCGGTCGGAGGGCGGGGCCGTGAGGTAGGTGCCCGGACCGAGGCCGCGCAGATCGAGCGAGGCGGGGTCGTCCCAGCCCAGGCGGTAGAGGAGGGACGGCAGCTCGGCGGCGGCCCCGGGGGCGACGAAGAAGTGCGCGCGGCCCTCCGGGCTGACGGTCACCGGGCCGACGGGGAGGCCCAGGCGCTCCAGCCGGGCCAGGGCACGGCGTCCGGCCGACTCGGCCACCTCGATGGCGTCGAAGGCACGCCCGACCGCCAGCATCACCGAGGCTCCGGGCATCTCCGTCCACGCCCGGGTCACCTCGTCGAGCGTGGCGCCGGCCGGGATCCCGGGCGCGCACTCCAGGGGATGGGCGCCCGGTGCCGGACAGTTCGTGCGTCCGCAGGAGCACGCGCCGCCGACGGCCCGCGCGCCCCGCACCACGTCCCAGCCCCACAGGCCGGTGTACTCGGCCACCGCCGTGCACTCCGACGAGCGGGACGAGCGGTACGACCGGCCGCGTCGCCGCGCGCCGGAACGGATCTCGCGCATGCCGCCGATCGTGAAACCCATGCCCCCTCCAACGATTTCGCCGCCCCGATGGTTACGAGGCGGCCGCGGATCGTGACTCTCCGTCTTCGCTTCCTCCCCCGGTGCGGCCGGGTCCCGCGGCGTCCGGAGGCGTTCCGCGTGGTGCGCCCCGCGGCGCGCGCCCTCGCGTGCACCGCTCCACCCGCGGCCGTCCTGCGTCAAGTGAAGCGCGTCGCGCTCGGCGGGAGTTCATTCGAAGGGGTGGCGAATGGTGGCGTTTCATGGACCCCCATGGCTGTACGAGTGATCGTGGGATTACTGTAAGTGCGCGAGTCCTGGGGCACATGCACATACGGGTATGCCGGAGGCAAGCCCGGCAGTTCGGGCGAAGAGTTGAGAACCGGCGGACGGACAGCCGTATTGACGGGCATTCTGATAGGGCTTGGCGCACTCAGCGACGAGTGGTCTCAGGGATGGGGGCTTTCCAGTGAGCGGCAGCAACGGCGGCGGCGGGACGGGCGTGGCGAGCGTGGACAAGCGCCCGAACGAGCTGCTCGCCTCATGGTTCGTGCGCAGTGGCTGGTCCAAGGGAGAACTCGCCCGGCAGGTCAACCGCCGTGCCCGTCAGCTGGGCGCCCACCACGTCTCCACCGACACCTCGCGTGTCAGGCGCTGGCTGGACGGCGAGAACCCGCGCGAGCCGATCCCGAGGATCCTCTCGGAACTGTTCTCCGAGCGCTTCGGCTGCGTCGTCTCCGTGGAGGACCTCGGCCTGCGCACCGCCCGCCAGGCACCCTCCGCGACCGGCGTCGACCTGCCCTGGACGGGCCCGCAGACCGTGGCCCTGCTCAGCGAGTTCTCGCGCAGCGACTTAATGCTGGCGCGGCGCGGCTTCCTCGGGACCTCGCTGGCGCTGTCCGCGGGGCCCTCCCTCATCGAGCCGCTGCAGCGCTGGCTCGTGCCCTCGCCTCCCGCCCCCCAGCGGGAGCCCGAACCGCAGACGCAGAGCTCTTCCCGCCGCTTCGGCCGGCTCTCCCGGCCCGAGCTGGAGCTGCTGGAGACCACCACCAAGATGTTCCGGAAGTGGGACGCCCAGTGCGGCGGCGGTCTGCGCCGCAAGGCCGTCGTCGGCCAGCTGCACGAGGTGACGGACCTCCTCCAGGAACCCCAGCCCGAGGCCACCACCCGCAGGCTCTTCAAGGTCGCCGCTGAGCTGTCCCAGCTGGCCGGCTGGATGAGCTACGACGTGGGCCTGCACCCCACCGCGCAGAAGTACTTCGTCCTGGCTCTGCACGCCGCCAAGGAGGCCGGTGACAAGCCCCTCGGCTCGTACGTCCTGTCCAGCATGAGCCGCCAGATGATCCACCTCGGCCGCCCCGAGGACGCCCTGGAGCTCATCCACCTCGCCCAGTACGGCAGCCGGGACTGCGCGAGCCCGCGCACCCAGGCCATGCTGTACGCGCTGGAGGCCCGGGCCTACGCCAACATGGGCCAGCCCGGCAGATGCAAGCGCGCGGTGCGCATGGCCGAGGACACCTTCGCCGACGCCGAGGACTGGGACGAGCCCGACCCCGACTGGATCCGCTTCTTCTCCGAGGCCGAGCTGCACGCCGAGAACTCCCACTCCTACCGCGACCTGGCCTATGTCGCCGGCCGCAGCCCCACCTACGCCTCCCTGGCCGAGCCGCTGATGCGGAAGGCCGTGGACCTGTTCGCCAAGGACCGGGAGCACCAGCGGTCGTACGCGCTCAACCTCATCGGCATGGCCACGGTGCACCTGCTCCAGCGCGAGCCCGAGCAGAGCACCCAGTACGTCACCCGCGCCATGAAAGTGGCCAAGAAAGTGCGCTCCGAGCGCGTGAACACCCGTATCCGGAAGACCGTCGACAACGCCGTACGCGACTACGGGGACTGCGGGGAGATCATGGACCTCACCGAGCAGCTCGCCGCCGAGCTGCCCGAGACCCTCGAGGCCGTCTGAGCCCGCACCGTTCCGCGTCGTCCCGCCTCTGAGCCCCGGCCGCGGCCGGCCTTCCCGAACTGCCCGACTCGGCTCCCCCATGCCAGGTCATCGGAAGGCCGCCGCGGCCGGTTTCACAACTGATTCACCGACGCGTAACACACCGGGCGCCTTCGTCACGCCGGTGAAACACCGAGGAGCGGCCGCCGAAACCGTGCTGCGCGAGTCTCGTGGCGCAAAACCGCTCGGCCCGCCCCCTCACACCGACGAGGAGACGCGATGGCATCAGCCGCCGTCATGCTGGCGGCGGACGCGCCCAGGCTGTCGTCCGCCAACACCGGCTTCATGCTCATCTGTTCCGCCCTGGTGATGCTGATGACCCCGGGTCTGGCCTTCTTCTACGGAGGCATGGTCCGTGTCAAGAGCACACTCAACATGCTGATGATGAGCTTCATCAGCCTCGGCATCGTCACCGTTCTCTGGGTGCTCTACGGCTTCTCGATGGCCTTCGGCACCGACCACGGCTCGCTCATCGGCTGGACCTCCGACTTCGTCGGTTTCAGCGGGATCGGCAAGACGGACCTCTGGCCCGACACCACCATCCCGGTCTTCGTCTTCGCCGTCTTCCAGCTGATGTTCGCGGTCCTCACCCCCGCCCTGATCAGCGGCGCCCTGGCCGACCGGGTGAAGTTCACCGCCTGGACGCTGTTCTTGGTGCTGTGGGCCACGGTCGTCTACTTCCCGGTCGCCCACTGGGTCTGGGGTGCCGGCGGCTGGGCCTACGAGCTCGGCGTGATCGACTTCGCCGGCGGCACCGCGGTCCACATCAACGCCGGAGCCGCGGCCCTCGCCGTCGTCCTTGTGATCGGCAAGCGCGTCGGCTTCAACAAGGACCCGATGCGTCCGCACAGCCTGCCGCTGGTCATGCTCGGCGCGGCCCTGCTGTGGTTCGGCTGGTTCGGCTTCAACGCCGGATCCTGGCTCGGCAACGACGACGGCGTCGGCGCGCTGATGTTCGTCAACACCCAGATCGCCACCGCCGCCGCCGTGCTCGCCTGGCTCGCCTACGAGAAGATCCGCCACGGTGCGTGCACCACGCTGGGCGCCGCCTCCGGCGCGGTCGCCGGTCTGGTCGCGATCACCCCGGCCGGCGGTGCGGTCACCCCGCTCGGCGCGATCGCGGTCGGCGCCGTCGCCGGTGTGCTGTGCGCCATGGCGGTCGGCCTGAAGTACCGGCTCGGCTACGACGACTCCCTCGACGTGGTCGGCGTCCACATGGTCGGCGGCATCATCGGCTCCGTGCTGGTCGGCTTCTTCGCCAGCGGCACGGGACAGTCCGACGTCAAGGGCCTGTTCTACGGCGGCGGCCTGGACCAGCTGTGGAAGCAGTGCGTCGGCGTGATCGGGGTCCTCGCCTACTCCCTGGTCGTCTCCGCGGCCCTCGCCTTCCTCCTGGACCGGACCATCGGCATGCGGGTCTCCGAGGACGAGGAGATCTCCGGCATCGACCGGTCCCAGCACGCCGAGACCGCCTACGACTTCACCGGCGCGGGCGGCGGGGTCGTCACCGCCGTCACCAGCCCGGTCCGACCCGCCGCACAGGGCGGGCCCGCCCTGCCGAGCGGAGCCGCCACGGAGAGCAAGAAGGTGGACGCATGAAACTCATCACCGCCGTCGTCAAGCCCCACCGTTTCGACGAGATCAAGGAAGCCCTGCAGGCATTCGGCGTCCACGGCCTCACCGTCACCGAGGCGAGCGGCTACGGCCGGCAGCGCGGCCACACCGAGGTCTACCGGGGCGCGGAGTACACCGTCGACCTGGTGCCCAAGATCCGTATCGAGGTACTGGCCGAGGACGACGACGCCGAACAGCTGATCGAGGTCATCGTCAAGGCGGCCCGCACGGGCAAGATCGGCGACGGCAAGGTCTGGTCCGTGCCGGTCGAGACAGCGGTCCGTGTCCGGACCGGAGAGCGTGGCCCGGACGCGCTCTGAACAGCACGAGGACGGGAGTCGCCGGGTGAAGAGGACAGACGTGCGAAGCCAGGCGGAGAAACCGGACCCCGGTGGCTACGCGGCGGCCCTCGCCGCACTGACCGACGAGTGGCTGGCCGGGCTGTTCGACAGAGCGGCCAAGGGGCGGGGCGTCGCCCTCGTCGCCGTCGGCGGCTACGGGCGCGGCGAGCTGTCCCCCCGCAGCGACCTGGACCTGCTCCTGCTGCACGACAACGGGGACGCCGAGGAGATCGCCACCCTCGCCGACCGCCTCTGGTACCCCGTGTGGGACCTCGGCCTCACCCTCGACCACTCGGTCCGCACCCCCGCCGAGGCCCGCAGGGCGGCAGGGGAGGACCTCAGGGTCCAGCTCGGCCTGCTGGACGCCCGGCACCTCGCCGGCGACCGCGGCCTGACGGCCGCACTGCGCACCACGGTCCTCGCCGACTGGCGCAACCAGGCGCCGAAACGGCTCCCCGAACTCCAGGACCTGTGCGCCGAACGCGCACGGCGGTACGGCGAACTGCAGTACCTTCTCGAACCCGACCTGAAGGAGGCCCGCGGCGGTCTGCGGGACGCCACCGTGCTGCGCGCCGTCGCCGCCTCCTGGCTGGCCGACCCCCCGCGCGCGGGCCTCGCCGACGCCCGCCGCCGGCTGCTCGACGTACGCGACGCCCTGCACCTCACCACGGGCCGCGCCACCGACCGGCTCGCCCTGGAGGACCAGGACCAGGTCGCCGCCGCGCTGGGCCTGCTCGACGCCGACGCCCTCCTGCGCCAGGTGTACGAGGCGGCCCGCGTCCTGTCCTACGCCGGCGACCTCACCTGGCGGGACGTACGGCGTGTGCTCAAGGCCCGGGCCGCACGGCCCAGGCTGCGCGCCCTGCTGGGCGGCGGAAAGCCCCCCGCGGAGCGGTCCCCGCTCGCCGAAGGGGTGGTGGAGCAGGACGGCGAGGTGGGCCTCGCCCTCACGGCACGCCCCGAACGCGACCCCGTGCTTCTCCTGCGTGCCGCGGCCGCTGCCGCACAGGCCGGGCTCCCGCTCTCCCCGCACGCCGTACGGCACCTCGCCGCCACCGCGCGCCCCCTGCCCACGCCATGGCCCGCCGAGGCCCGCGAACAGTTCGTCACCCTGCTCGGCTCCGGCCGTCCCGCCGTCCAGATCTGGACGGCCCTGGAGGCGGAGGGCCTGATCACCCGGCTGCTGCCCGACTGGGAACGGGTGCGCTGCCGCCCGCAGCGCAACGCCGTCCACCGCTGGACGGTCGACCGCCATCTGATCGAGACGGCCGTGCACGCCTCCGCGCTCACCCGCCGTGTCGACCGCCCCGACCTGCTCCTGGTCGCCGCCCTGCTGCACGACATCGGCAAGGGATGGCCCGGCGACCACTGCGTGACCGGCGGGACCATCGCCAGGGACGTGGCCCTGCGCATCGGCTTCGACCAGGCCGACGCGGCCGTGCTCGCCGACCTGGTGCGCCACCACCTGCTGCTCGTCAAGACCGCCACCCGGCGCGACCTGGACGACCCGGCCACCGTCCGCGCGGTCGCCGAGGCGGTCGGCACCCGCGGCACGCTGGAGCTGCTGCACGCCCTGACCGAGGCGGACGCCCTGGCCACCGGCCCGGCCGCATGGTCCTCCTGGCGCGGCTTTCTGGTCTCCGAACTGGTGAGGCGGGTCTCGGCCGTCCTCACCGGGGACGCCCCCGAGGAGCCCGGGCCCGCCGCACCCACCGCCGAGCAGGAGCGGCTGGCCGTCGAGGCCTTCCGCACGGGCGGTCCGGCGCTGGCCCTGCACGCACGGCCCGAGCCGCCCGCCGGGGAGCACCCGGGGACGGACGCGGAGGGATCCTCGCAGGAGCCCGAGCCCCTCGGCGTCGAGCTGCTGATCGCCGTCCCCGACCAGCCGGGCGTCCTGCCCGCCGTCGCCGGAGTGCTGGCCGTCCACCGGCTCACCGTCCGCACGGCCGGGCTGCGCGCCCTGGAACTGCCGGACGAGGTCGGCGACGGCTCCGTACTGCTGCTGGACTGGCGGGTCGCCGCCGAGTACGGCTCCCCGCCCCCGGCGGACCGGCTGCGCGCCGACCTCGCCCGGGCCCTGGACGGCTCCCTGGACATCGCCACCCGCCTCGCCGAGCGGGACGCGGCCCACCGCTGGCGCCGCGGGGCCGGGGCGCCACCGCCCCGGGTCACGGTCGCCCCGGCCGCCTCCCGGCACGCCACCGTGATCGAGGTCCGGGCGCAGGACGCACCGGGGCTGCTGTTCCGGATCGGCCGGGCGCTGGAGAAGGCGGGAGCGCGGGTGCGGAGCATGCACGTCAGCACGCTGGGAGCGAACGCGGTCGACGCCTTCTACGTCACGACGGACACGGGGGAGCCGCTGCCGGAGCCGGACGCGACGTCGATGGCACGGATGCTGGAGGAGGCGCTGCGGGCGTGACACCCGCCGCTCCGCGTCCCCCGGCCAGGGCGTGCCTTTCGCCGGCGCGGGGGTGATCCGGCCGCGCCGGGCCGGCCGGACGGCGTGTCCCGCCGCTTCCCGCAGCTGCGGGAGGGTGTCCTCGCCCACTGGGCCCAACGGGCGGGGACGGTTCACTTGCGGAGCCGGATACCCTGGAGGGCAGCCGAGAACGCCCCCGAATCCCGAGGACCGACGCCATCGTGTTCGACACTCTCTCCGACCGCTTGTCAGCCACTTTCAAGTCCCTGCGGGGCAAGGGCAGGCTGTCCGAGGCGGACATCGACGCCACGGCCCGGGAGATCCGCATCGCGCTCCTCGAGGCCGATGTGGCGCTTCCCGTCGTCCGGGCCTTCATCAAGAGGGTCAAGGAAAGGGCGCTCGGCGCCGAGGTCTCCCGCGCGCTGAACCCGGCACAGCAGTTCATCAAGATCGTCAACGATGAACTCGTCGAGATCCTGGGCGGCGAGACCCGTCGTCTCCGCTTCGCCAAGCAGCCCCCCACCGTGATCATGCTCGCCGGCCTCCAGGGTGCCGGTAAGACCACCCTCGCGGGCAAGCTCGGCAAGTGGCTCAAGGATCAGGGGCACTCCCCGGTGCTGGTCGCCGCCGACCTCCAGCGCCCGAACGCCGTCAACCAGCTCAGCATCGTCGCCGAGCGGGCCGGCGTCGCCGTCTACGCACCCGAGCCGGGCAACGGTGTGGGCGACCCGGTCAAGGTCGCCAAGGACTCCATCGACTTCGCGAAGAACAAGCTCCACGACATCGTGATCGTGGACACCGCCGGCCGTCTCGGCGTCGACGCCGAGATGATGCAGCAGGCCGCGGACATCAGGGACGCGATCCAGCCCGACGAGATCCTGTTCGTCGTCGACGCCATGATCGGTCAGGACGCCGTCAACACCGCGGAGGCGTTCCGCGACGGCGTCGGCTTCGACGGCGTGGTGCTCTCCAAGCTCGACGGCGACGCCCGCGGTGGTGCGGCCCTGTCGATCCGCCAGGTCACCGGCAAGCCGATCATGTTCGCGTCGAACGGCGAGAAGCTCGAGGACTTCGACGCGTTCCACCCGGACCGGATGGCCTCCCGCATCCTCGACATGGGTGACCTGCTCACCCTGATCGAGCAGGCGGAGAAGACGTTCAGCAGGGAAGAGGCCGAGAGGATGGCCTCCAAGCTGGCGTCCAAGAAGGGGCAGGACTTCACCCTGGACGACTTCCTGGCCCAGATGGAGCAGGTCAGGAAGATGGGGTCGATCTCCAAGCTCCTCGGCATGCTGCCCGGCATGGCCCAGATCAAGGACCAGATCAACAACATCGACGAGCGCGACGTCGACCGCACCGCCGCGATCATCAAGTCGATGACACCGGCCGAACGCCAGGACCCGACGATCATCAACGGCTCCCGCCGCGCCCGTATCGCCAAGGGCGCCGGTGTCGAGGTGAGCGCCGTCAAGAACCTGGTCGAGCGCTTCTTCGAGGCCCGCAAGATGATGTCCCGCATGGCCCAGGGCGGCGGCTTCCCCGGCATGCCGGGGATCCCGGGCATGGGCGGCGGCCCCGGCCGGGCGAGGAAGCAGCAGAAGAAGGCCAAGGGCAGGCAGCGCTCCGGCAACCCGATGAAGCGCAAGCAGCAGGAGCAGGAGGCGGCGGCCCGCCGCGCCGCGGCCCAGGGCGGCGGCGCCTTCGGGCTGCCGCAGCAGGGCGGTCAGGGCTTCGAGCTCCCGGAGGAGTTCAAGAAGTTCATGAGCTGAACCCCGCACGGCAGCGGTGCGGCATCGAGGGCGTCCTTCCGCGAGGGGACGCCCTCGGCGCATGTGCGGGGGCCGCCGGGGAGGCGCCGGGGGAGAGCGCCGGAGGCCGGTGCCTGCCGGAGCGCGGGGACGCGGCCGTCCGGGAAGGAATGTCCTGGCCGGGAAAGGACGCGAAGACACCCGACCGCCTTGCGGGCGCCCGAGATCCAGGGCATCCGCGCTCCGGGGCCCCGGGATTCAGGGCGCCCGTGCCTCAGGGCGTCCGGGCGATCAGGTAGCGGAAGACGTTCGGCATCCACACCGTGCCGTCGGGCCGCTGGTGGGGGTGCAGGGCCTCCGCCAGCTCCTTGTCGACCTGGTCGCGGTCGGTCGCGGCGATCGCCGCGTCGAACAGCCCCGTGGAGAGCAGACCGCGCACCGCGCTGTCGAGGTCGGCGTAGCCGAAGGGGCAGGAGATCCGGCCGGAGCCGTCCGGCCGCAGTCCGACACGACGGGCCGCCTCCTCGAGGTCGTCGCGCCGGGCGGGGCGCCGGCCGCCCGGGCCGCGCGACGGGTCGGGCGGCCTGCCGGCCGCCCGCAGGACGGCCGAGGTGGCGCAGCGCTCCGGCGGCCCCCAGCCGGTCAGCACCACGGGTGCTCCCCGCGCGGCCAGCGGTGTCGCCGCGGTGAGCAGACCGACCAGTTCCTCCAGGTCCCCGGTGAGGCAGCCGATCGGCTCGAAGGCGGTCACCAGGGTGTAGGGCGCACGGTCGTCGGCGGCGTCCTGCGGTGTCCCGTCGACGATCCGGACGGCCGGAGCGCGGGAGGGGGCCGCGGAGGCCGTACGCGCGCGGGTGTCCCACGGCTTCGGCAGCAGCCGCTGCCGGGCGAGGGCGAGCCGTTCCGGGCAGGAGGAGTCGACCCCGGTGACCGTCGCGCCCCTGGACACCGCCAGGAGCAGGGCCAGCCCGGAGCCGCAGCCGAGGGCCAGCATCCGTGTGCCGGCGCCCACCTCCAGCCGCTCGTAGACCGCCTCGTAGAGCGGGACCAGCATCCGTTCCTGGATCTCGGACCAGTCACGCGCGCGTGCACGTGGGTCCACGGGGGGTGCCGTTCCTGCGTGCCGTGCGTGCTGCCGCGCGAGCGTAGGTGTCATGGATAAGCGCCCCAATCCGCCGAGAGTTGCCGCTGTGCCCGATGTCCGTGGCCCCCGTGCAGTGCGCCCCCGCATCCTCGTAAGCCAGGTAACTGCGAGCCTTCCCTCGCGTCCAGGGGGCGTGTGCTCCCGGTTGGCGCCAAAGGCGCCCCGCTCGGAACCTCATGATTCGGCAATCCGGGCGCGGGCCGGCGTGTCCGGAAGTCGACGGTCCGGTCGGATCCGTGACATGGGGCCGGTGGCGTACGCGGTAACGTCGCAAGGGCCGCGGACGCTGACCGAAGCGAGGCCCTCGGGGCCGGGAAGCGACCGAAACGCCTCTTGCGCGTGGCGCGATCCTTCAGTGCCGGCGTGCGCGACACGCGTACGCGCCGGCGCGTGCTCCCCTTTGCGCACCACCTTGGGAGGAGGTGCGAGACTTCTCCGCAGATCAGCGCACCCGCCCTCGTCAGGATGCATCAGTGGCAACTGACGGGTACGTGCAAATTATTTGGGATGCCCCGGAATAGGAACACAACGACACCTCGACTCGTTCTCCTTACGTGAGCACGACACCACCTGTTCTCGCCGCAGAGCTGGCACAGGCGTGGGCCGACATTCAGCGGTTCCACCCCGAGCTGCCAGATCTTGCCGCGCCTGAGTCCCTGATCGGGGAGTCGTCGTCCGCATGCGGACGCGAACTCTCCTTCGAGCGACTGCTGCACGAGGCAGTCCATGGCATCGCCGCCGCGCGCGGTGTGCGCGACACCTCCCGCGCCGGCCGCTATCACAACCGCAGGTTCCTCGCGATCGCCGAGGAACTGGGCCTGGACCATCCCGAGGAGCCGCACCCGAGCAGCGGTTTCTCCCTGGTCCGGCTCAGCCCCGAGGCGAAGCGGCGGTACCGACCGACGATCGAGCGCCTCCAGCGGGCGCTGAAGGCGCACATGGCGGCCACGTCCGCCGACACCAGCCGCACCTTCCGCGGCCCGGCCGCCCGCCACGGCTCCTCCGGCGGCGGCGTCCGGGTCAAGGCGGTGTGCGACTGCGGGCGCAACGTCCGGGTCGTCCCCTCGGTCCTGGCCCAGGCCCCGATCGTGTGCGGCGGCTGCGGCCAGCCGTTCAGGATCCCGGAACCCGTGGGAGCGACGGCGGGCTAGGAACGCGGCTGCTCGTGGCAGCCGCGCTCCGTGACCGACAGGCAGGCGCGCCCCGCGGGGTGCGAGCCGCGGACAGTCGTGCCTCTCCCGGGCCTCTCGGGCAGGGGTCCGGGGCGGCACGGGCGGGCGCGGCGGCACCCCGCGGGCGCGGGCCGACACACCCATCCGCGGCACCCGGACCCCCGGGTGCCGCCCGAGCCTGCCCGGGTGCGGTTCGCCCCGCCCTCCTCCGAAGGAGCCCCGCCGGGTATGGCACAATGGCTAGCTGTACTCGACAGCCGCCAGGATCCCTCTCTCCTCCGGCTGACGCGTCCACCGGGCACCTCGGACACCGCATCCCCACGCGGTGGCTTCGTCGTGCCCACCACGTCAATTCCAGGAGAACCCACTCCCGTGGCAGTCAAGATCAAGCTGAAGCGTCTGGGCAAGATCCGTTCGCCTCACTACCGCATCGTCGTCGCCGACTCCCGCACCCGTCGCGACGGCCGGGCGATCGAGGAGATCGGTCTGTACCACCCGGTGCAGAACCCCTCGCGCATCGAGGTCAACTCCGAGCGTGTGGCGTACTGGCTCTCCGTCGGCGCTCAGCCGACCGAGCCGGTGCTCGCCATCCTGAAGAAGACCGGTGACTGGCAGCGGTTCAAGGGCGAGCCCGCTCCCGCCCCGCTGCTGCAGCCGGAGGAGAAGGCCCCGCGCCCGTCGTTCGAGGCCCTCACCGGGGACGACGAGGCCAAGGGTGAGGCGATCACCCCGAAGAAGAAGGCTGAGAAGAAGGACGAGGCCGCTGCCGAGTCCGAGTCGACCGAGGCCTGAGCAACATGCTCGAAGAGGCGCTTGAGCACCTCGTGAAGGGCATCGTCGACAACCCTGACGATGTGCAGGTCGCCTCGCGCAACCTGCGCCGCGGACGCGTGCTCGAGGTCCGGGTCCACCCCGACGACCTCGGCAAGGTGATCGGCCGCAGCGGCCGTACCGCACGCGCCCTGCGCACCGTCATGGGCGCCCTCGGCGGGCGGGGCATCCGCGTCGACTTCCTCGACGTGGACCACGTCCGCTGACGCCCGTCGCAGACGGCTCGGACCGGTCCGGCGGACCGGTCGCGGGAAGGCGCCGGTTTCCTTTCGGCACGCATGAGCGGGGCCCGGCGCGTCCGGACGCACAGCGGAGGAGGGAGCCGGCGCGTACGGCGTCGGCGACCGGTGACCACGCGGGGACCGGGCGTGCCGGGCCCCGCGTGCGCGACAGGATCCGCCGGGACCGGCCCAGGGGCCGGGGAGGGCTGCTGGGCCGTCCCCGGCCCGTCGTGTCATGACAGGAGATTCTCGCAAGTGCAGCTGGTAGTCGCACGGATCGGCCGCGCCCACGGCATCAAGGGCGAGGTCACCGTGGAGGTGCGTACCGACGAGCCGGAGCTCAGGCTCGCCCCCGGCGCCGTCCTGGCCACCGATCCGGCGGACGCCGGACCGCTGACCGTGGAGTCGGGCCGCGTGCACAGCGGGCGCCTGCTTCTGCGCTTCAAGGGCGTGAACGACCGCAACGCCGCCGAGGCCCTCCGCAACACCCTCCTGATCGCCGAGGTCGACCCGGAGGAGCTTCCCGAGGGCGAGGACGAGTACTACGACCACCAGCTGATCGACCTCGACGTCGTCACCGAGGACGGCACGGAGGTCGGCCGGATCACCGAGATCTCCCACCTGCCCCACCAGGACCTGCTCATCGTCGAGCGCCCGGACGGCAGGGAGGTGATGATCCCCTTCGTCGAGGAGATCGTCACCGGGATCGACCTGACGGAGCAGCGGGCCGTCGTCGCCCCGCCGCCCGGCCTGCTCGACGACCGTGCCGAGGTGGTCTCGCCCAAGGACGACCGCGCATGAGGATCGACGTCGTCACGATCTTCCCCGAGTACCTCGAGCCGCTGAACGTCTCCCTCGTGGGCAAGGCACGCGCACGCGGACAGCTGAACGTGCACGTGCACGACCTGCGCGCCTGGACGTACGACCGGCACCACACGGTCGACGACACCCCCTACGGCGGCGGCCCCGGCATGGTGATGAAGACCGAGCCCTGGGGAGAGGCCCTCGACACCGTCCTCGCCGACGGCTACGAGGCCGGCGCCCACGCGCCCGTGCTCGTCGTCCCGACGCCCAGCGGCCGCCCCTTCACCCAGGAACTCGCCGTCGAGTTCTCCGCACACCCCTGGCTGATCTTCGCGCCCGCCCGCTACGAGGGCATCGACCGCCGGGTCGTGGACGAGTACGCCACCCGGATGCCCGTCCACGAGGTGTCCATCGGCGACTACGTCCTCGCCGGCGGGGAGGCGGCCGTCCTGGTCATCACCGAGGCCGTGGCCCGGCTGCTGCCCGGCGTCCTCGGCAACGCCGAGTCCCACCGCGACGACTCCTTCGCGCCCGGCACCATGGCCAACCTCCTGGAGGGGCCCGTCTACACCAAGCCGCCCGTCTGGCGCGGCCGCGGCGTCCCCGAGGTGCTGCTCAGCGGCCACCACGGGAGGATCGCCCGCTGGCGCCGCGACGAGGCCCTCAGACGGACGACGGCCAACCGGCCCGACCTGATCGAGCGCTGCGACCCCCGGGCCTTCGACAAGAAGGACCGGGAGACGCTGTCCCTCCTGGGCTGGGAGCCGGACCCCGACGGCGAGCCGTACGGCAGATTTTGGCGCAGGACCAAGGGCGTGGAAGAATAGCGCGATGTTGTGCGCCGTCCGGCGTGCGTCCCTGCCACAGGGGGATACGACGCCCGCTCCGACCCGCACAGCAGTGATCCCGAACCTCTAGTTCCCGTTGATGACCTGTGGCATCAGCGAAGAAAGCAGACGACATGTCTCACCTGCTCGACACCGTCGATGCCGCATCGCTCCGCACGGACATCCCGGACTTCCGCCCGGGTGACACCGTCAACGTCCACGTCCGCGTCATCGAGGGCAACCGCTCCCGTGTGCAGCAGTTCAAGGGCGTGGTGATCCGCCGCCAGGGCTCCGGCGTGCGCGAGACCTTCACCGTCCGCAAGGTCTCCTTCTCCGTCGGCGTCGAGCGCACCTTCCCGGTGCACACCCCGATCGTCGAGAAGATCGAGCTGGTCTCCAAGGGCGACGTGCGCCGCGCCAAGCTGTACTACCTGCGCGACCTGCGCGGCAAGGCCGCGAAGATCAGGGAGAAGCGCGAGAACTGAGCGCTTTCCGGGACACCGGTCGGGGCCGGATACCATTCGGCCCCGATGGACACCGAAGCACAGCCGACGGAGCGCGACCGCTCCTCCTGCCCTTTTGACGCCGGAGCCGAACGGGCTCCGGGCGCGCGAGGGCCGGAGGACCGGTCGCGTTCGGCGTTGACGGCACGGGTCGCCGAGTGGTTCCCCGGCGGGCGGATCACCCTGACCGTGCTGATCTGTCTGGTCTTCCTGCTGCTCCTCCACACGTTCGTGGTGCAGCCGTTCCAGGTCTCGAGCGGCTCCATGGAGCGGGGATTGAGGGCCGGGGACCGTGTCGCCGTGAACAAGTTGGCATACCGTTTCGGTGCCGCGCCGCAGCGCGGTGATGTCGTCGTGTTCGACGGAACCGGCTACTTCGGGGACGCCGACTACATCAAACGCGTTGTGGGTGTAGGGGGAGACCATGTGGTCTGCTGCGACAAGGACGGGAGGATCCAGGTGAACGGCCGGCCGGTCGACGAATCGTCGTTCCTCTACCCCGGTGACCGCCCCTCCGCGGTGCCGTTCGACGTCGTCGTGCCCGACGGCACCCTGTTCGTCCTCGGCGACCACCGCGCCGCCTCCCGCGACTCCCGCGACCACCTGGGCTCGCCGGGCGGCGGCATGATCCCGGTCGGCGACGTGGTCGGCCGGGCGGACCGGATCGTCTGGCCCCTCGACCGCTGGGCCCGCCTGGACCGCCCCGACGCCTACGCGCGCGTGCCCGCCGCGGCCGGTTCCCCGGACGGCGCCCATGGGTAGTCGAGGCAGACCACGCGGGGTCCCCGCCAGCGCCGTCAACAACCCCCTGCCCACCGGGATGCGGCGTGCCGTCAGCCCGGCCAGCGGCCGCACCCGTGTCGAGCGGCGCAAGCTGCAGCGCAAGGTCAGGCGCAAGCGCAGGCGCTCCGCGATCCGGGAGATACCGCTGCTCGTCGGCGTCGCCGTGCTCATAGCCCTGGTGCTGAAGACCTTCCTCGTGCAGGCCTTCGTGATCCCCTCGGGCTCCATGGAGCAGACCATCCAGATCGGCGACCGGGTCCTGGTCGACAAGCTGACCCCCTGGTTCGGCTCCAAGCCGAAGCGCGGGGACATCGTGGTCTTCCACGACCCGGGCGGCTGGCTGGCCGGCGAGCAGACCGTCGTCAAGGAGGACGACCCCGTCGTCGTCAAGCAGATCAAGCAGGGCCTCGTCTTCATCGGCCTGCTGCCCTCCGACGACGAGCAGGACCTCATCAAACGGGTCGTCGGCGTCGGCGGGGACCGCGTCAGGTGCTGCGACGCGCAGGGCAGGGTGACCGTCAACGGCGTTCCCCTGAGCGAGGAGGAGTACCTCTATCCGGGCAACGCCCCCTCCAGCGTCCCGTTCGACGTCACCGTTCCCCCGGGCCGGCTGTGGGTGATGGGCGACCACCGGGACAACTCCGCCGACTCGCGTGCCCACCAGGACTCCGAGTACGGCGGCACGGTCTCGGAGGACTCCGTGGTGGGGCGTGCCGTGGTGATCGGCTGGCCCGTCAGCCGCTGGTCCATGCTGCGGGAACCGAAAACCTTTTCGGCGGTGTCCGACGCGACGGCCGGGTCGACCGCCGCCGCCCAGAAGTCGCATAGGGTTGTTCCCAGCAGTTGGAATGGACCCGTTCAGCTCCCGACCCCTGCGGAACTCCCGCTCGTTATGGGAGTAGTGGGCCTGCGCCGGGCGTGGTGCGGGCGGCGGCACGGAGTAAGGAGTTGGCGTGGGGGATGCGGCGTTCGGCGCACGGTCGGGACACGGCGGCGAGGAGCATCGCGGGCGCCCCGTGACAGCAGCGGGTCCCGTCGCGGGCGGCGCCACACCCTTCGGGAGTGAGAGCACGGCAGCCGAGGACGGCACAGTGACGGAGCACAGGGGCGGCACCGGCCAGGGGAACGGCGACAGCCGGCAGGGAGCGAAGCAGCGCTCCTTCTGGAAGGAGCTGCCCATCCTGGTCGGTATCGCACTGGTGCTGGCGCTGCTGATCAAGACCTTCCTGGTGCAGGCGTTCTCGATTCCCTCGGACTCGATGCAGAACACGCTGCAGCGGGGCGACCGGGTCCTGGTCGACAAGCTGACCCCCTGGTTCGGCTCCCAGCCCGAGCGCGGCGAGGTCGTCGTCTTCCACGACCCGGACAACTGGCTGGCCGGCGAGCCGACGCCCAACCCCAACGCGCTGCAGAAGGCGCTCACCTTCATCGGCCTGATGCCCTCCGCGGAGGAGAAGGACCTCATCAAGCGGGTCATCGGCGTGGGCGGCGACACCGTCGAGTGCAAGGGCACCGGCCCGCTGCTGGTCAACGGCCACGCGCTGAACGAGCCGTACGTCTACCCGGGCAACACGCCGTGCTCCATGGACGAGCAGGGCGGCCAGTTCAAGGTGAAGGTGCCCGAGGGCTTCATCTGGGTCATGGGCGACCACCGGCAGAACTCGCGGGACTCGCGCTACAACCAGGGCGACAGGAACCACGGCATGGTCCCGGTCGACAAGGTGGTCGGACGCGCCATCGTCAAGGCCTGGCCGATCAACCGCTGGGGCACCCTGCCCGTCCCGGACACCTTCGACCAGCCGGGTCTCCAGGCGCAGTCCTCGGCGGCCGGCTCCGTGGCGGTGGCCCCTCACGGCGTGGTCCTGACCGCGGTCGTGCCGGTGGCGCTGTGGCGGCGCGGACGGGGCGTGAGGACCCGCACCGGCATCGTGCGCACGACGACGGCCACGGGCGGTCGCTGAGCCGGCCGGGGAGCACCCGGGGAGCCCTTCTTCGGCGGACCGGCGCCGCGGATCCCCGGCGCGGCTCCCGGCGGCGGCCGGGGAGCACCCGGGACGTCGCCGGAGGCGCCGAGGACGTCGACGACGAGGACTGCCCCCGTCCCGGTACCGCCGGGTAGGGTGCGGGGCCATGGGTGGCGAGAGTACGACGGGCACGGCTCCGCGCAGGGACGACGGCACGGGCGCGGGCCCGGCGGGGGGCAGGATCGGCCGGCGGCTGTCCGGCCTGGTCGTGGCACTGGGCCTGCTGCTGTTCCTCGGCGGATTCGCCTGGGCCGCGGTGGTCTACCGGCCGTACATGGTGCCCACCAGCTCGATGGCGCCGACCATCGACAGGGGCGCCCGGGTGCTGGCCCAGCGGGTGGACGGCGACGAGGTGCGCCGCGGTGACGTCGTCGTCTTCCGGGACAGGACGTGGGCGCAGGACGCACCCGTGATCAAACGGGTGGTCGCCGTCGGCGGGGACACGGTCTCCTGCTGCAAGCAGGGCAGGCTGACCGTCAACGGCCGGCAGATCGACGAGCCGTACCTGAAGGGCGGCACCGCCGGGGCCGGCTTCCCGGAGGTCCGGGTGCCGCAGGGGCGGCTGTTCCTGCTCGGCGACGAGCGCCGGGGCTCCCTGGACTCCACCGCCCACCTGACGGACGCGGCCGAGGGCACCGTCTCGCGCGACGCCGTGAGCGCCCGGGTCGACGCCGTGGTGTGGCCGATGAACGGCATGCTGGAGCGCCCCGCCGGCTTCGAGGCGCTCGGCCCCCTGTCCCGGCCGGGCCCGCTGCGCACCATGGCCCTGATGATCGTCTCCGGCGCCGTCCTCGTCCTCGCCGGCGCCGCCTACGGCCCGGTCGCCGGGCTGCTGGGCTCCTTGCGCGCCCGCGCGAGGACGGCGGGTACCGCGAGGACCGCGGGTACAGGAACGGAGTCCGCCGGTGTCCGCTGAGACGGAGCGAACGCTCGAGGGCGGACTGCGCAAGGTGGCACGGGTGGTCCTGCTCGACCCCGAGGACCGCATCCTGCTGCTGCACGGCCACGAGCCGGACGATCCGGCCGACGACTGGTGGTTCACCCCCGGAGGCGGTCTGGAGGGCACCGAGACGCGCGAGGAGGCGGCCCTGAGGGAGCTCGCGGAGGAGACCGGCATCACCGAGGTCGAACTCGGCCCGGTGCTGTGGCGCCGCAGGTGCTCGTTCCCGTTCGCGGGCCGACGCTGGGAGCAGGACGAGTGGTACTACCTGGCCCGGACGGAGCAGACGGCGACCGCGGCCAGGGCCCTGACCGAGCTGGAGCGGCGCAGCGTCGCCGGAGCGCGCTGGTGGACGTGTCAGGAACTGATCCGGACACATGAGACGGTGTATCCGACCAGACTCGCCGAGCTGCTGCGCACACTGCTCGACGAAGGCCCCCCGGCCAGGCCCGTGGAGCTGGACACGGAGATCGCCTAGCGGTTCGCGGGACTGGCGCACAATGGGGGGACCGCACGGCTGAAGGGGAACATGCCATGAGCGCCGAGGACCTCGAGAAGTACGAGACCGAGATGGAGCTCAAGCTCTACCGGGAGTACCGCGATGTCGTCGGTCTGTTCAAATACGTGATCGAGACCGAGCGGCGCTTCTATCTCACCAACGACTACGAGATGCAGGTCCACTCGGTCCAGGGCGAAGTATTTTTCGAGGTGTCGATGGCCGACGCCTGGGTGTGGGACATGTACCGGCCGGCCCGGTTCGTGAAGCAGGTCCGCGTCCTCACGTTCAAGGACGTGAACATCGAGGAGCTGAACAAGACCGATCTGGAGCTGCCCAGCGGATGAGAGCGGCCGATCCCCGTTGCGCTGCACCGCCCACAGGGGTGACTGCACCACCCACGTGAGTGACTGAAAAGTCCACAACCCGCGAGTAACCCACCAAGATCCACTCGGTCGGGGCGGATGCGTGACCGTGGGCACCGGAGGTGGTGCCGACATGAACACCCATCGGGCACGCAGCGCCCTCGGCAGATACGGAGAGGGCCTGGCCGCCCGCCGGCTGTCCCAGGCGGGCATGACGGTCCTGGAGCGCAACTGGCGCTGCGGCAGGACCGGCGAGATCGACATCGTGGCCCGGGACGGCGACGTCCTGGTCGTCTGCGAGGTGAAGACCCGCAGGGAGGGGAGCTTCGGGCACCCGATGGCCGCGGTCACGCCGCGAAAGGCCGAACGGCTGCGCGGCCTGGCCGAACGCTGGATCCAGTCCCACGGAGGAGCACCCCCCGGAGGCGTCCGCATCGACGTGATCGGCGTGCTGCTGCCCCGGCGCGGCGCACCCGTCGTCGACCACGTACGAGGGGCGGCCTGATGGGATTCGCGCGTACGTGCTCCGTGGCCCTCGTCGGCGTCGAGGGCGTGGTCGTCGAGGTCCAGGCCGACCTCGAACCGGGCGTCGCCACCTTCACCCTGGTGGGCCTTCCGGACAAGAGCCTGAGCGAGAGCCGGGACCGGGTGCGGGCGGCGGTGGTCAACTCCGGCGGTGCCTGGCCGCAGAAGAAGCTCACGGTGGGACTCAGCCCGGCCTCGGTGCCCAAGGCCGGCAGCGGCTTCGACCTGGCCGTGGCCTGCGCGGTGCTCGGCGCCGCCGAGCGGATCGACCCCCGGGTGCTCGCCGGCCTCGTCATGATCGGCGAACTCGGCCTGGACGGCCGGGTGCGGCCCGTGCGGGGCATCCTGCCGGCGGTGCTGGCCGCCGCCGACGCCGGATACGAACAGGTGGTCGTGCCCGAGTGCGCCGCCGCCGAGGCCGCGCTGGTACCGGGCGTCTCCGTGCTCGGCATCCGCAGTCTGCGGCAGCTGATCGCCGTGCTGACCGACGAACCGGTCCCCGAGGAGCCCCCGGACGACCACGGCCGCCCGGACCTCCTCCTCGCCGGTCTGCGCGTGCCCGGCACGGGCGCGGCCGCCGGCGTGCACGGACACGACCTGGAACACGACCTCGCCGACGTCGTCGGCCAGCTCTCCGCCCGTACGGCGGTGGAGATCGCCGCGGCCGGCGGACACCACCTGTTCCTCGAAGGACCGCCCGGCGCCGGCAAGACCATGCTCGCCGAGCGGCTGCCCGCCCTGCTGCCCCCGCTCACCCGGGAGGAGTCCCTGGAGGTCACGGCGATCCACTCGGTGGCCGGACTGCTGCCGCCGGGCGAGCCGCTCATCGACCGCGCCCCCTACTGCGCCCCGCACCACTCGGCCACCATGCAGGCCCTCGTCGGCGGCGGCCCCGGCATGGCGCGGCCCGGCGCCGTCTCCCTCGCCCACAGAGGCGTGCTCTTCCTGGACGAGGTCGCCGAGTTCGGCAGCCATGCCCTCGACGCCCTGCGCCAGCCCCTGGAGGCGGGCCATGTGGTGATCGCCCGCAGCGCGGGCGTCGTGCGGTTCCCGGCCAGGTTCCTGATGGTCCTCGCCGCCAATCCGTGCCCCTGCGGCCGTTTCTCGCGACGGGACACCCTGTGCGAGTGCCCGCCCTCGGCGATCCGCCGCTACCAGGCCCGGCTGTCCGGACCACTGCTCGACCGGGTCGACCTGCGCGTCGAGGTCGACCCCGTCACCCGCTCCGAGCTCGCCCGGCGCGGCGCCCGCGGCGAGACCACGGCGGCGGTCGCCGAGCGGGTGCGGGCCGCCCGGGAACGCGCGGCGGCGCGCCTGGCGGGAACACCGTGGCGGAACAACAGCGAGGTCCCCGGCCGCGAGCTGCGCAGCCGCTGGCACGCGGCCCCCGGCGCGATGGAGCAGGCCGAGCGCAGCCTGGAACGCGGTGTTCTCACCGCCCGCGGCCTCGACCGCGTCCTGCGGGTCGCCTGGACGGTCGCCGACCTCGCCGGCCACGACCGGCCCGACGCCACGGACGTCGCCCTGGCCCTGCAACTGCGCACCGGGGTGCCGCACGGGGTGCCCGTGGCCATCGGGTCCCCGGCATGAGCACCCCGGCCGGACCCGACCGCGATCTGCTCGCCCGGGTCTTCCTCAGCCGGGTCCTCGAGCCCGGGGACGAGACCGGCGGACGGTGGCTGCGGGAGCTCGGCGCCGAGGAGGTGGCCCGGCGGCTGCGGGACGGGGGACCGCGGCTCGCCGGGGTGTCGGACAAGCGGTGGGCGGGACTGTGCGCGCGGGCGGCCCGGGCCGAGCCCGAACGGGACCTCGCCCTCGCCCGCGAGTCCGGGACGCGGTTCGTGCGCCCCGGCGACCTCGAGTGGCCCGCCCAGCTCGACGACCTCGGCGACGCCCGCCCCACGGGACTGTGGGTGCGCGGCCGGCCCAGCCTGCGGATGTGGGCCCTGCGCTCGGTCGCCGTGGTCGGCGCCCGCGCCTGCACCCCGTACGGCGCCCACATGGCCGCCGTCCTCGCCGCCGGCCTCGCCGAACGCGGCTGGGTGGTGGTCTCCGGCGGCGCCTACGGAGTCGACGGCGCCGCCCACCGCGGCGCGCTCGGTGCGGGCGGCGCCACCGTCTCCGTCCTGGCCTGCGGGGTCGACCGGCCCTACCCGCGCGGACACGCCGAGCTGATCGCCAGGATCGCGCGGCAGGGCCTGGTCGTCGGGGAGCTGCCGCCCGGTGACCACCCCACGCCGAGCAGGTTCGTCCTCCGCAACCGGGTCATCGCGGCGCTCACCCGGGGCACCGTGGTCGTCGAGGCCGCCTGCCGCAGCGGGTCGCTGGTCACCGCGCGGGCGGCGCAGCGGCTGGGCCGTCACACCATGGGGGTGCCCGGCCCGGCCACCAGCGCGCTCTCCGCCGGCGTCCACGCCCTGCTGCGCGGCGGGGCCACGCTGGTCACCGACGCCGCGGAGATCGTCGAGCTGGTCGGCGCCATGGGCGAACTCGCCCCCGAGCGGCGCGGCCCCGTCCTCCCGCGCGACCTGCTGGAACCCGACACCCGGCAGGTCCTGGCCGCCCTGCCCGCCCGCGGCACGGCGACACCGGCCGAGATCGCCCGCGGCGCCCGGACGACCCCGGACGACGTGGTCGCGAGGCTGTACGAACTCCAGTCCCTCGGTTACGTCGAACGGTTCGGCGAGGGATGGAAGTTGACACGCCAGGCGGTGGTCTCGGCCCGGACGGGCCGCAACGGATGCTGACCGAGCGTGGTCGGCCGTCCGGGGGAGTCACGGACTGCTCTCAGGATTCCCGCAGTTGGGCGTTTTTCCTGTCACCGAGGGTGACGTGTGTGACCTGGCGGAGCGCACAGCGGAACGAATCTGCGCACGCTCCACACCCCGCCGTTCGCTCACCGCGACGCTCCAGTCACGCTACGCTCACGTGGTTCCGACCAGAAGGACGACTCCGACCGACAGTTCACCCAGACGTCCGTACTCCACGGCAGAACGGCACAAGGCGACGAATGCCCCAGCACACCTCCGGACCCGACCGGGCGGCGATCCCCCCAGCCGCCCGTGACGGTGGCAGCGGGCGGCCGCCCGCTCCCTCGACGCTCGACGAGCTGTGGCGGTCGTACAAGGCGACGGGGGACGACCGGCTGCGGGAGCAGCTGATCCTGCACTACTCGCCACTCGTCAAGTACGTCGCCGGACGGGTGAGCGTCGGCCTGCCGTCCAACGTGGACCAGGCCGACTTCGTCTCCTCCGGGATCTTCGGGCTCATCGACGCGATCGAGAAGTTCGACATCGACCGGGAGATCAAGTTCGAGACCTATGCGATCACCCGGATCCGGGGCGCGATGATCGACGAGCTGCGGGCACTGGACTGGATCCCCCGGTCGGTGCGGCAGAAGGCGCGCAACGTCGAGCGGGCCTACGCGACCCTGGAGGCCCGGCTGCGGCGCACCCCGACCGAGAGCGAGGTGGCCGCCGAGATGGGCATCCCGGTGGAGGAGCTGCACGCCGTCTTCAGCCAGCTGTCGCTGGCCAACGTGGTGGCGCTGGAGGACCTGCTGCACGTCGGCGGCGAGGGCGGGGACCGGCTGAGCCTCATGGACACGCTGGAGGACACCGCCGCCGACAACCCGGTGGAGGTGGCCGAGGACCGGGAACTGCGCCGCTTCCTGGCCCGGGCGATCAACACGCTGCCCGAGCGGGAGAAGACCGTCGTCACGCTGTACTACTACGAAGGTCTCACGCTGGCCGAGATCGGCAATGTGCTCGGGGTGACCGAGAGCCGGGTCAGCCAGATCCACACCAAGTCGGTGCTGCAGCTGCGCGCCAAGCTGGCGAGCTTCGGACGCTGACCCGGGGCGGAGAAGCACCCCCGGCAGGGGGTGCGTCCGTACAGTGGAGGACGTGCCAAGGATTCGAGCGGCCACGGTGGCCGAACACCGGGCGATGCAGCGAGCCGCCCTGCTGGACGCGGCACGGACCCTGCTGTCCGAGGGCGGGACGGAGGCCCTGACCTTCCCCGCCCTGGCCGAGCGGACGGGGCTCGCACGGTCGTCGGTGTACGAGTACTTCCGGTCGCGGGCCGCCGTGGTCGAGGAGCTGTGCGAGGTCGACTTCCCGGTGTGGGCCGCGGAGGTCTCGGCGGCCATGGAGGCCGTCGACGGACCGGAGGTCAAGATCGAGGCGTACATCCGCAAGCAGCTGGAGCTGGTGGGGGACCGGCGGCACCGGGCCGTCGTGGCGATCTCCGCGAGCGAGCTGGACGCCGGTGCGCGGGAGAAGATCCGGGCCGCCCACGGAGGACTCGTCGCCATGATCGTCGAAGCCCTGGAGGAGCTGGGACACCGGCAGCCGCGCCTCGCGGCGATGCTGGTGCAGGGGATCGTGGACGCGGCGGTGCGCAGGAGCGAGCTGGGGGCCGCGGAGGACCCCGGGCAGATCGCGGAGGCCGCGGTGGCGATGGCCCTGCACGGAGTGCGCGGCTGAGACCGCCCGGCCCCCGAAGAGCAGGGGGGACCGGAGAGCACGAGGAGCCCGAGCGGCGGCACGAGCGGACACGGAGGCACGAGGGCACAAAGGTCCTTCGCCCGCGGAAGCTACGGCGGCAGCGGCACCCCCGGCACCGGCAGCAGCCGCGTCGGACCGTTCAGCAGCCACGGCGGGAGCAGCAGCAGAGGGTTGAGATAGGCCGTGCCGCGCAGCAGGCCCCAGTGGAGGCAGGCGCCCCCGCCGCAGTGCGACCCCGTCGCCTGCACCGTGCCGACGATCTCGCCCGCGGCCACCCGGTCGCCCTTCCGCACCGACGCGCTCACCGGCTCGTACGTGGTCCGCAGGGGCGGGTCCCCCGTGCCCGTCAGCTCGATCGACACCACCCCCCTTCCGGCCACCGGGCCCGCGAAGAACACCCGCCCCGCCGCCACCGCCCGTACAGGGGTGCCCGGCGGCGCGCCGAGGTCCACGCCCCGGTGCCCGGGGCCGTAGACCGTCGCCGGCGGCTCCCAGCCCCGCAGCACCGGCGGACGCACCCCCACCGGCCACGTCCGGCCCACGGCCGGCACCGGCGCCTGCCCCTTTCCCGGTTCCCCGGCCGCTCCCAACCCCGCCGAGCCCGCGCCGGCCGGCCCCGAGCCCGCGGCACCGGCCGACGAAGCCGGCCCGCCGCCCCGGGCACCGTCCGCCCGCACCACCGGGGCCGACAGCAGCGCCAGAACCCCCGCCAGCAGCCCGAGCCGGACGGCCGCACCCCGCACCACACCCCGCGTCGCACGCATCCGCACCATGCGCCCACCGTCCCGCGGATGGCCGGATCCGGCCGGGACCTGTGGACAACTCGCCGGTTGTGGACAGCGGCGTCACCCGGGGCCCTCCGGGTCCCGTACACTTCTGATGGCGACTCGGGCCCCCGAGTCGACTTCGCACGCCCCGACACCGGTCGGCGACGGTCGGTGTCAGCGCCTCTCGGTCCCTCGTGGCACGGCGCACCGCGGGCGTCAGGCGCGGAGGCCGTCCGGCATCCGCGGTACAACCGAGAAACAAGGAGAAAGCGGCCATGGCCGTCGTCACGATGCGGGAGCTGCTGGAGAGCGGCGTCCACTTCGGTCACCAGACCCGCCGTTGGAACCCGAAGATGAAGCGCTTCATCTTCACCGAGCGCAACGGCATCTACATCATCGACCTGCTCCAGTCGCTGTCGTACATCGACCGTGCCTACGAGTTCGTCAAGGAGACCGTCGCCCACGGCGGCACGATCCTGTTCGTCGGTACGAAGAAGCAGGCGCAGGAGGCCATCGCCGAGCAGGCCACCCGCGTCGGCATGCCCTACGTCAACCAGCGCTGGCTGGGCGGCATGCTCACCAACTTCTCGACCGTCTACAAGCGTCTGCAGCGCCTGAAGGAGCTCGAGCAGATCGACTTCGAGGACGTCGCGTCCTCCGGTCTGACCAAGAAGGAGCTCCTGGTCCTCTCCCGTGAGAAGGCCAAGCTGGAGAAGACCCTCGGCGGTATCCGCGACATGCAGAAGGTGCCGAGCGCCGTCTGGATCGTGGACACCAAGAAGGAGCACATCGCGGTCGGCGAGGCCCGCAAGCTCAACATCCCGGTCGTCGCCATCCTCGACACCAACTGCGACCCCGACGAGGTCGACTACAAGATCCCGGGCAACGACGACGCGATCCGCTCCGTCACCCTGCTCACCCGTGTGATCGCCGACGCCGTCGCCGAGGGTCTCATCGCCCGTTCCGGCGGTGCCGGCGAGGGCAAGGGCGAGAAGGCCGCGGGCGAGCCGCTCGCCGAGTGGGAGCGCGACCTGCTCGAGGGCGAGAAGAAGACCGCCGAGGCCGAGAAGCCGGCCGAGGCCGCCCCGGCCGCCGAGGGCGAGAAGGCCTGACCCCGTCAGCCTCAGCGTTGACGGCGGGAGCGGGGGAGACATGAAACCGCTCCCGCCGTCCACCCGTGGGTCAGCGGTGTGTCGGCGACCCACGCTCCACGGGGCGACCAGGGATCCGCAGACCCCCTGATCTTCGATCTTCCAGACTTCGAGAAAGACTCACAGACTCATGGCGAACTACACCGCCGCCGACGTCAAGAAGCTTCGTGAGCTCACCGGCGCCGGCATGATGGACTGCAAGAAGGCGCTGGACGAGGCCGACGGCAACATCGAGAAGGCCATCGAGGCGCTGCGCATCAAGGGCCAGAAGGGCGTCGCCAAGCGCGAGGGCCGCTCCGCCGAGAACGGCGCCGTGGTCTCGGTCATCGCCGACGACAACTCCTCCGGCGTGCTGCTCGAGCTGAAGTGCGAGACGGACTTCGTCGCCAAGGGCGAGAAGTTCCAGACCGTCGCCAAGAACATCGCCGAGCACGTCGCCAAGACCTCCCCGGCCGACCTCGAGACCCTGCTGAACTCCGAGATCGAGCCGGGCAAGACCGTTCAGGCGTACGTGGACGAGGCCAACGCCAACCTCGGCGAGAGGATCGTCCTGGACCGCTTCGCGCAGTTCTCCGACGGCTTCGTCACCGCGTACATGCACCGCACGATGCCCGACCTGCCCCCGCAGATCGGTGTCCTCGTCGAGCTCGACAAGCCGAACCCCGAGGTCGCCAAGGGCATCGCCCAGCACATCGCCGCCTTCGCGCCGAAGTACCTCTCCAAGGACGACGTGCCGGCCGAGGTGGTCGAGTCCGAGCGCCGGATCGCCGAGGAGACCACCCGCGCCGAGGGCAAGCCCGAGGCCGCGATCCCCAAGATCGTCGAGGGGCGCCTGAACGGCTTCTTCAAGGAGGTCGTGCTGCTCGACCAGATGTACGCGCTCGACCAGAAGAAGCAGGTCCAGAAGGTTCTGGACGAGGCCGGTGTCACCCTGAAGCGCTTCACGCGCATCAAGGTCGGCATCTGAGACTCTCGGGTCCGTACCGCAACGGACGCCCGGCCCGGATAGGGTCGACAGCAGTCGTCCACGTCGCCCGCGTACGCTGCCAGGCACGCGGGTGACGGACGACAGCAGATCTGACGAGGAGGCCATTGCCGCTGCACGGGATGCGAAACGCCCCGCCGGCAGTGGCCTTCTTCGCATGTGCACCACGTAACAGAGGCGGGATCTCATGACCACCAAGGCCCAGAAGAGCGACGACGGCAAAGTACCCGGCCGGTTTCTGCTGAAGCTGTCCGGAGAGGCCTTCTCCGGCGGCGGGGGCCTGGGCGTCGACCCGGACGTGGTGCACGCCATCGCCCGTGAGATCGCGGCCGTCGTACGGGACGGCGCGCAGATCGCGGTCGTGATCGGCGGCGGCAACTTCTTCCGCGGTGCCGAGCTCCAGCAGCGCGGCATGGACCGCGCCCGCTCGGACTACATGGGCATGCTCGGCACGGTGATGAACTGCCTCGCCCTGCAGGACTTCCTGGAGAAGGAGGGCATCGACAGCCGGGTCCAGACGGCCATCACCATGGGCCAGGTCGCCGAGCCGTACATCCCGCTGCGCGCGGTGCGCCACCTGGAGAAGGGCCGTGTGGTCATCTTCGGCGCCGGTATGGGCATGCCGTACTTCTCCACCGACACCACTGCCGCCCAGCGGGCCCTGGAGATCGACGCCGAGGCACTGCTGATGGGCAAGAACGGGGTGGACGGGGTTTACGACTCCGACCCGAAGACCAACCCGGACGCAGTGAAGTTCGACTCGCTCGGCTACGGCGAGGTCATCACACGCGACCTGAAGGTCGCCGACGCCACAGCGATCACACTGTGCCGCGACAACAAGCTTCCGATCGTCGTCTTCGAACTCCTGAAGGAGGGCAATATCGCTCGCGCCGTCAGGGGTGAGAAGATCGGCACGCTTGTGGGTGGCCAAGGCAGCCGGGACTGACCGGCGTCCCCCGAGCGGGGTACGCGGGAAAGGACACCTGTCCGGAAACGGGCGGGAGGAACCCGAGCCGGGGATGGACAATGTCCCACCGGTCGGGAACCGTGCAGACACAAAGACGCGACGCAGCCGGCCGCCGGCCCCCGACAAGGAACCGCAGCCGGGCCTTACTTCAAGACACGCAGGAGCAAGTGGTGATCGAAGAGACCCTCCTCGAAGCCGAGGAGAAAATGGAGAAGGCCGTCGTGGTCGCCAAGGAGGACTTCGCCGCGATTCGCACCGGCCGTGCGCACCCGGCGATGTTCAACAAGATCGTGGCCGACTACTACGGCGCACTGACCCCGATCAACCAGCTGGCCTCGTTCTCCGTGCCGGAGCCGCGCATGGCCGTCGTGACTCCGTTCGACAAGAGCGCGCTGCGCAACATCGAGCAGGCGATCCGCGACTCCGACCTGGGCGTCAACCCGACCAACGACGGCAACGTCATCCGCGTGGTGTTCCCCGAGCTCACCGAGGAGCGCCGGCGGGAGTACATCAAGGTCGCCAAGAGCAAGGGCGAGGACGCCAAGGTGTCCATCCGCTCGGTGCGGCGCAAGGCCAAGGACGCCATCGACAAGCTGGTCAAGGACGGCGAGATCGGCGAGGACGAGGGCCGTCGCGCGGAGAAGGAGCTCGACGACACCACCGCGAAGTACGTGGCCCAGGTGGACGAGCTCCTGAAGCACAAGGAAGCGGAACTGCTCGAGATCTGATGAACAACTCCTCCTGGGGGCCGCGGCAGGCCGGGTACTGGGGGCCCGCGGATCGGCCACCTGCTCAGGGACCCGTTCCGGGGGCGGCCCCGGCGGGTCCCACGTACGATGCGCATGACGCCCAGGGGACCCGTCCCATGCCCATCGTGCCCGACGGGCCCGCCGACGGCGGACACCAGGATGACGACCGGGGGGCCGCCCGGCCGGGTGGTCCCCTGTTTCGCGACGGCATGTCCCAGCCGCCGCAGCAGCCCTCCCACGCACCGCAGAATCCGGAACCCATGCCCGACGCCCCGCAGCCGGCCCCCGCACCGCAGAAGAAGAGCGCGGGGCGCGACCTGGGCGCCGCCATAGGCGTCGGGGTCGGGCTCGGCGCGGTGATCGTCGCGTCGCTGTTCATCGTCAAGACCGTGTTCGTCGGGGTCATCGCGATCGCGGTCGTGGTCGGGCTGTGGGAGCTCACCAAGCGACTCGAGGAGCGCAAGGGCATCAAGGCGCCGCTCGTGCCGCTGGCGGTCGGCGGAGTGGCCATGGTGGTCGCCGGGTACGCACGAGGGGCCGAGGGGGCCTGGGTGGCGGTGGCGCTGACCGCGCTCGCCGTCCTGGTCTGGCGGATGACCCAGCCGCCGCAGGACTACCTCAAGGACGTCACGGCCGGGGTGTTCGCGGCGTTCTACGTGCCGTTCCTGGCCACGTTCGTGGCGATGATGCTGGCCGCGGACGACGGGCCCCAGCGTGTGATGACCTTCCTCGTCCTGACGGTGGTCAGCGACACGGGCGCGTACGCCATCGGCTGGCGCTTCGGCCGGCACAAGCTCGCCCCGCGCATCAGCCCCGGCAAGACCCGCGAGGGCCTGCTCGGCGCGGTCGCCTTCGCGATGGCGGCGGGCGCGCTGTGCATGCAGTTCCTGATCGAGGGCGGCACCTGGTGGCAGGGCCTCCTCCTCGGCCTCGCGGTCGCCACCAGCGCGACCCTGGGCGACCTCGGCGAGTCCATGATCAAGCGCGATCTGGGCATCAAGGACATGGGCACCCTGCTCCCCGGCCACGGCGGCATCATGGACCGCCTGGACTCCCTGCTGCCGACGGCTCCGGTGGTCTGGCTCCTGCTGGAGGTCTTCGTCGGCTCCGGCTGACCCACCCGGCACATCTTCCGCACGGGCCTCCGCCTGGTGGGCGGGGGCCCGTCGGCCTTCCTGGGCGTCGGTCGTTCTCGAGGCCCGCCGGCAAGAGCACCGCATGGGCAGGCTCGGTTGGCGGACGACGGCAGACACCACGGCGATCTTCCGTGCCGCTGGTGTGACGCCCTCATCGATGTCGGTACAGCGACCTGCCCATCGAGCGGCGGGCATGCGCCGCCTCTACAGTGCGACCTGCCTTCTGTCTTCACCCCGGCCAGCCGTGCCCGGCGGGCGTGCCATGGGCAGCGGTCCGAGCACGAGAAACCCCTCTGGCTGAGACCGGTCGACTTCACGGTTCTGGGCTGGGGGTCTGGGCTGGAGCCACTTTGGTGCGAGCTTCGAAGACCATGGCCCAGATCGGGCACTATGGGCAGGCTTGTAAGCCTGCCAGATCCGTGAGTCGACGTGATGTGCCATGATCACTCGCGTCAGAGCAGCTCCCGCCCAAAGTCTCGAATCCGACCTCTCGCCGCAGCCAACTGCCCGTTGGCGCAGGACGGTGCGGAATGAGAATGCGGGGTAACCGGCTACAACCGATCCACATAAAGCTGGGGATCAGAAGGTAGCCGTGCCTCACGTGTGCCCGATCGAGCGGAAAACCACGGAGAATGCCAGGCAGCCACAGTAGCCCGGCACAAAAACGGCCCGTGACCTGGTTGTTCGGTCAGGGGCCGTTCTCACAATTCGCGGAGCGGAGACGGCGGGGGTTGAACCCACGTCGGTGTCACCACCACGACGGTTTTCCTGTCCGTCGAAATCGCCATCTCGGCGTTTCTATGCCCTTCGGGCTTTAACTCCAGAGGAACATCACAGCTGACGACGGGGCCAGTGGGGTTGTGGACAACGTTTCTATGCCCTTCGGGCTTTAACTCCAGAGGAACAGTTCGATGCCAAGCCGTACTACAAGGACGGCGAGTTTCTATGCCCTTCGGGCTTTAACTCCAGAGGAACCAAAGGTCCTACGGGTACAGGGGGCGCCCTGTATCCAGGAGGTTTCTATGCCCTTCGGGCTTTAACTCCAGAGGAACGAGTCTCTCGAAGAGGCGCTGAAGCTGCTCAAGGAGCGTTGTTTCTATGCCCTTCGGGCTTTAACTCCAGAGGAACCCTTCCCGTCTGGAGGGGGCTGTGGCCTGCGTCGATGATGCCCGATGCGCGACGGCGAGCGCCAGTCGCTCCGGATCTGCGTGTCGTGCATCACATTCTCGTTGATCATGGGTTTGACCTGCACAGACGGCTTGCGCGGCAAACGGCGTTCTGGGCGCTTCAGGACTGAGTCCGGTTACGGGAAGTGCGGCCCTACCAACTTGTGACCACCCCGATCGTCTTCAGAGCACACGGACCGCGTCCATGATGCCGGCCCCCAGCCGACGGCATCGTCTCGTCCAGGCAACTGGTCAGCTCACTGCCTCGGGATGCTGTCATCGCCGGGAACGCCCGTGGGCATCGGGTGGGCTTCCGGAAGACAGCAAGAGTTAGGACCTCAGCGGTCGTACCGTCCGCAGTTCGCATCGAGGGCGTTCGCGATACCCCCGCTCGGGCCGTCTCTGGGCCGTCCGAGGTTACTCGGAGGCGACCGGTGACGACCACTGTCGACAGGTGCGGTGGCCGACAGCCGCAGGTCACCCGGTTGGATCTGCGACACTGGTACCACCATGCCCAAGCCCGGAGAACTCACTTTCGTCGCCCCGCGCGGAGCCAAGAAGCCGCCGCGGCACCTTGCCGATCTGTCCCCCGCCGAGCGCAAGGAGGCCGTGGCCGCGATCGGCGAGAAGCCGTTTCGCGCCCGGCAGCTCTCGCGGCACTACTTCGCGCGGTACGCGTACGACCCGGAGCAGTGGACCGACATCCCCGCCGGATCGCGCGCCAAGCTGCGCGAGGCGCTGTTCCCGGAGCTGATGACGGTCGTACGGCATCTGTCGACCGACCAGGGCGCCACCCGCAAGACCCTGTGGCGGCTTTTCGACGGCACGCTCGTGGAGTCCGTGCTCATGCGCTACCCGGACCGGGTGACCATGTGCATCAGCTCGCAGGCGGGCTGCGGCATGAACTGCCCGTTCTGCGCCACCGGGCAGGCGGGCCTCGACCGCAATCTGTCGACCGCCGAGATCGTGCACCAGATCGTCGACGGCATGCGCGCCCTGCGCGACGGCGAGGTCCCCGGCGGTCCGGCCCGGCTGTCCAACGTCGTGTTCATGGGCATGGGCGAGCCGCTCGCCAACTACAACCGCGTCGTCGCCGCCATCCGCGCCCTGACCGCGCCCGAGCCGGACGGCCTCGGGCTGTCCCAGCGGGGGATCACCGTCTCGACGGTGGGTCTGGTCCCGGCGATCCACCGGTTCGCCGACGAGGGCTTCAAGTGCCGGCTCGCCATCTCCCTGCACGCCCCCGACGACGAGCTGCGCGACACCCTCGTCCCCGTCAACACGCGGTGGAAGGTGCGGGAGGTGCTGGACGCCGGCTTCGCGTACACCGCCAAGTCCGGACGCCGGCTCTCCATCGAGTACGCGCTGATCCGGGACATCAACGACCAGGCGTGGCGCGGCGACCGGCTCGGCCGGCTGCTCAAGGGCAAGCCCGCACATGTCAACCTCATCCCGCTCAACCCGACCCCCGGCTCCCAGTGGACCGCCTCACGGCCCGAGGACGAGAAGGCGTTCGTCGAGGCCATCGCCGCCCACGGGGTGCCGGTGACCATCCGGGACACCCGCGGTCAGGAGATCGACGGAGCATGCGGACAGCTGGCTGCAACCGCCCGATAGGCGGACGGTAGGCTTAAGGCCGTACACACCTTCATATTCCGACAGGGGAGCGCCACAGCGCTGAGAGTGCGGCACGGGCCGCAGACCCTCTGAACCTCGTCCAGGTCATTCTGGATAGGGAGATCGGTCATCACTCGAGCTGTTGCGCCCTGACCGGCATCCTCTCGGATCCAGGTCAGGGCCGCGCCTCTTCCTGGCCAACCCCAGGAGCAACATCCAGTGCACACCAAGACGTTCGTCGCCATGGCGGTCGGGCTCGGCCTGGTCACGCTGTCCGCGTGCGGATCGTCGAACGGCAAGAGCACCTCGTCGTCCGCGGACACCAGGACGGTGACCCTGATCAGCCACACCTCGTGGGCTGCCTCCAAGGACGTCATCGCGGACTTCGAGAAGCAGTCCGGCTACACCGTCAAGGTCCTCAAGTCCGGCGACGCCGGCGAGGCCGTCAACAAGGCCATCCTCACCAAGGACCACCCGCAGGGCGACGTCTTCTTCGGCGTCGACAACACCCTGCTGTCCCGGGCCCTGGACAACGGACTGTTCCAGTCGTACCGGCCCAAGGAGTTCGACCGGATCCGGCCCGAGTACCGGGCCAAGGAGGCCGGACACCGCGTCACCCCGGTCGACTCCGGCGACATCTGCGTCAACTACGACAAGAAGTACTTCGCCGACCGCAAGCTGGCCCCGCCGGCCACCTTCGACGACCTCGTCAAGCCGCAGTACAAGAACCTCCTCGTCACCGAGAACGCCGCCACCTCCTCGCCCGGCCTCGGCTTCCTGCTCGGCACCGTCGCGAAGTACGGCGACGACGGGTGGCAGGACTACTGGAAGAAGCTCAAGGCCAACGGCGTCAAGGTCGTCGACGGCTGGGACGTGGCCTACAACCAGGAGTTCTCCGGCTCCGCCGGCGGCAGGAAGGCCAAGGGCGACCGGCCGCTGGTCGTCTCCTACGCCTCCTCCCCGCCCGCCGAGGTCATCTACGCCGACCCGCGGCCGAAGGACGCGCCCACCGGAGTCGCGTACGGCACCTGCTTCCGGCAGGTCGAGTACGCCGGGCTGCTCAGCAACGCCAGGAACCCCGAGGGCGGCAAGGCGCTCCTCGACTTCCTGGTCACCAGGAAGTTCCAGGAGGACATGCCGCTGAACATGTTCGTCCACCCGGTGCGCGAGGACGCCCAGGTGCCGCCGGAGTTCGCCGAGTACGGCCCCTCGGCCGAGAACCCCGAGACCATGGCTCCCGAGAAGATCGCCGCCAACCGCGACCAGTGGGTCAAGTCGTGGACCTCGCTCGTCCTGAAGTAGCTCCGCACGGGCGCCGTACGGGGAACGCGGCGCGGCTCGGTCTCATGGCCGTGCCCGCCGCGTTCTTCGCGGTGTTCTTCGCCTACCCCGTGGCCGCGATCGTCCGGCGCGGCCTCGAGGCCGACGGGGTCTGGCAGGTGGGGCGGATCGCCGAGGTGCTCCTCCGGCCCGACGTCCGGCACGTGCTGTGGTTCACCACCTGGCAGGCGCTCGCCTCCACCGCGCTCACCCTGCTGGTCGCCCTGCCCGGCGCGTATGTCTTCGCCCGCCTCGACTTCCCCGGGCGGCAGGTTCTCAGGGCCGTCGTCACCGTGCCGTTCGTGCTGCCCACGGTCGTCGTCGGCACCGCGTTCCTCGCCCTCGTCGGACGCGGCGGCCTGCTCGACGAGCTGTGGGGCGTCCGCCTGGACACCACGGTGTGGGCGATCCTGCTCGCCCATGTCTTCTTCAACTACGCCGTCGTCGTACGGACCGTGGGCGGCCTGTGGGCGGGGCTCGACCCCCGGCAGGAGGAGGCGGCCCGGATGCTCGGCGCCTCACCGGCGGCCGCCTGGCGCACGGTCACCCTGCCCGCGCTCGCGCCCGCGGTGGCCGCCGCCGCGCTGATGGTCTTTCTGTTCACCTTCACCTCCTTCGGCGTGGTGCAGATCCTCGGCGGCCCCACCTTCTCCACCCTCGAGGTGGAGATCTACCGGCAGACGGCCCAGATCTTCGACCTGTCCACCGCGGCGGTCCTGACGATCATCCAGTTCCTGGCGGTGGGCGCGATCCTCGCCGTGCACGCCTGGACCGTACGGCGCCGGGAGAGCGCGCTGAGACTGGTGGACCCCGCCCTCACCGCCCGCCGCCCGCGGGGCGCGGGACAGTGGGCGCTCCTCGTCGGCGTCCTCGTCACCGTCGCACTGCTTCTCGTCCTGCCGCTGGCCGTGCTGGTGCAGCGTTCGCTCACCGCGCCCGGCCTCGGCTACTACCGGGCGCTGACCGACCCCGACGGCGGTGTCTTCCTGGTCGCGCCGATCAACGCCGTCGGCACCTCCCTGTCGTACGCCGCCGCCGCGACCGCCATCGCCGTGGTGATCGGCGGTCTGGCCGCCGCCGCGCTCACCCGCCTGCCCCGCTCCCGCTCCGGCGGACGAGTCTCCTTCGCGGAACGGCTCGTACGAGGCTTCGACGCGCTGCTGATGCTGCCCCTCGGGATCTCCGCGGTGACCGTCGGCTTCGGCTTTCTGATCGCCCTGGACCGGCCGCCGCTGGACCTCAGACAGTCCTGGATCCTGGTTCCGCTCGCGCAGGCCCTGGTCGGTGTGCCCTTCGTCGTACGGACCATGCTGCCCGTGCTGCGCGCGGTGGACGGACGGCTGCGGGAGGCGGCGGCCGTGCTCGGGGCCTCGCCGTGGCGGGTGTGGCGGGAGGTCGACCTGCCCATGGTGCGGCGGGCGCTGCTGGTCGCCGCCGGTTTCGCCTTCGCGGTGTCCCTGGGGGAGTTCGGGGCGACCGTGTTCATCGCACGGCCCGACAACCCCACGCTGCCGGTCGCCGTGGCACGGCTGATCGGCCGGCCCGGCGACCTCAACTACGGCCAGGCGATGGCCCTGTCGACGATTCTGATGGTGGTGTGCGTGGTGACGCTGCTGATCCTTGAACGGCTGCTTCCCCGGTCCGGGGCGGACCCGGCCGGAGGAGCCCCCGTCGGCCGGGGCGGGGAGTTCTAGATGCTGCTCGGTCTTCGGGCCGCGACCGTGCGTTTCGACGGGCGCGCGGTGCTCGACGCGGTGGACCTCGATGTCGCCGAGCACGAGATCGTGTGCGTGCTCGGCCCCAGCGGCAGCGGCAAGTCCACCCTGCTGCGGGCGATCGCCGGGCTGCAGCCGCTGGACTCCGGACGGGTGCTGCTGGACGGGCGGGACCAGGCGGCGGTACCGGTGCACCGGCGCGGGGTCGGCCTGATGTTCCAGGACCACCAGCTGTTCCCGCAGCGGGACGTGGCCGGAAACGTCGCCTTCGGGCTGAGGATGCACGGCATGGCGAAGAACGAACGGGCCGCACGGGTCGGGGAACTGCTGGACCTGGTCGGTCTTCCCGGCGCCGAGCGGCGTGCCGTGGCCTCGCTCTCCGGGGGCGAACAGCAGCGGGTGGCCCTGGCCCGGGCCCTGGCCCCCCGTCCCCGCCTGCTGATGCTGGACGAGCCGCTCGGCCAGCTCGACCGTTCGCTGCGGGAGAGACTCGTCGTCGAACTGCGGGAGCTGTTCGGCAGGCTGGGCACCACCGTGCTCGCCGTCACCCACGACCAGGGCGAGGCCTTCGCGCTCGCCGACCGGGTCGTGGTGATGCGGGACGGCCGGATCGCCCAGGCCGGTACACCGCTCGAGGTGTGGCAGCGGCCGGCCGACGCCTTCGTCGCCCGCTTCCTCGGCTTCGAGAACGTCGTGGAGGCCACCGTCGACGGGGAGGCCGCGATCACCCCGTGGGGCAAGGTGCCCGTTCCCGGCGGCTCCCCCCAGGGCACGCGCACCCTTCTCGTGCGTCCCGCCGGTGTCCGTCTGGTGCCCCCCGCCGAGGGCCTGCGCTGCACGGTTGCCGCCCGCACCTTCCAGGGCACCCATGTCACCCTCCACCTCCAGCCCCGTGACGCCCCCCGTCTCGAGGCGGCCTGCCCCCTGCGCACGGCACCGGAGGTCGGCGCCGAGACCGGAGTGGAGTTCGACCCGGCCGAGACGGTGGTGCTGGACTGATCCGCGCGGCCCGTACGGGCCGCGCGGCCGGGGCCCGGTGCGTGCGGTCGCACGGCGGGGGAGGGGCCGGCGCGGCGCGCCGGCGGGTGACGCCCACGGGGCGGACGGGCGCGGCGGACGGGCGCGCCGGACCCCGCAATGCCCGCCCGGTGCGAGGCAATTCCCGGCGCGATGCGCCCGGCGCCTCCTAGGGTGTGGTCATGACACGACTCGCCTACGACCGCTACTGCGACGAGATCTCCCACCAGGTGGGCCGGCTGTCGGAGGTGCTCACCTCCGGCGCCGATCTGTCCGCCACCGTGCCGAGCTGTCCCGACTGGTCGCTGGAGACACTGGTGCGGCACACGGGAGGTGCCCTGCGCTGGGTGGAGGCACTGGTCAGGACCCGGGCGCAGGAGGACATCCCCGCAGCGCGGATCCCGCTGGCGAAAGGACCCGAGGCGCAGGGCGACCCCGCCGCCCTGAAGGCCTGGCTGCTGGAGACCGGCCGGATCACCGTCGCCGCCCTCCGCGAGGCCGGCCCCGACACCGCGGTGTGGACCTGGGCCGGGATGCGGGACGCCGGTTTCTGGGCCCGCCGGATGACTCACGAGATCACCATCCACCGTGCCGACGCCGCGCTCACCGCCGGACTGCCCTACGAGGTCGCTCCCGAGGTGGCCGCCGACGCCCTCGACGAGTGGCTGGAGATCGTGCAGTTCGTGCAGCGGAGCAAGGCGGTCCCGGCGGCTGCGGAACTGCGCGGAGAGGGGCGCAGCATCCATCTGCACGCCACCGACGCCGGGCCGGAGCTGAACGCCGAGTGGGTCGTGGAGCTCACCGAGGAGGGCGTCGTCTGGCGGCGCGGGCACGAGAAGGCGACCGTGGCGCTGCGGGGGCCGCTCACCTCCGTGCTGCTGGCGTTCTACCGCCGGCTTCCCCTGGACAGCCCGGAGCTGGAGGTGCTGGGCGAGCGGGAGCTGCTGGAGTTCTGGCTCGAGCGGGCGTCCTTCGGGTGAACGGGCCGTGGCCCGCCTCCGGGACGGGAGACGGGCCACAGGCGGTGAACTGCGGGGACGTCAGCGGTTGTTGTTCGTCCCGCCCCGGCGGCGCAGGCCGAAGAAGACCGCACCGCCGCCGATGACGACCAGAGCGACCGCGACACCGGCGATCAGCCCGGTGTTGGAGCCGGCGCCGGTCTCGGCGAGGTTGGACTCGCCGACCGCGGGCGACGGGGCGTTGTTCGAGTCGCCGGCGGAAGCGGCGGCGCTCTCCGAGGCGGACGGCACCGGGGAGGCGGACTCCGTCGCCGGCGCCGACGCGTCCGGCCCGGACGCCGCGGGCTCCGGTTCGGACGCCGGCGGCGCCGGGGTCTCCGACTCCTGTGGCGAGGCCGGAGTGCTCGGGGCCTTCGCCGCGCAGGCCGTGGACGGAGCGGTCAGGTTCGGCTTGATGTCCTCGTCGACGAGGACCTTTCCGTTCTTGCCGACGGCCCTGACGCGGATGCGGTAGACGGCGTTGGGCTCCCAGTCCTCGGCGAAGGTGACCGTGGTGCCCTGGCGGGAACCCTTGACCTCCTGCTCGCCGACCTTCCTCTCGTCGGCGTTGTTGTTCTGGAGGAACACGCTGACCGTCGCCGGAGTGCCGGAGGGGTCCACGTCCTTGACGGTGATGATCCCCTTCTCCCCGTCGCACTTGGCTTCGGCGGAGAAGTCCTTGATGCTGCAGGCGAACGCGTTGCCCGCGACGCCGAGTGCGAGGGCGGCGGACGCGGAGGCGACACCGAGGATGCGCACGGTGCGCGCGGTACGGCGGGATATGGACACGATGGCCACTGTTCCCTTCACGGGATGTGCGATTGCGGGGGGTGGAGGGGGTGTTGGGGTGACGACGAACCGAGGTCCCAGCACCCCCGGAAGGCTCAGGTGTATAAGCGCTCCATAAGGAGTGTCAATGTGAGGGCCGCCTGCCGACGTTGACTTTACCCACTTGTTAACCGTCAGTAGGTTTCAACTCGTCGGCAGGCGGCAAGAAGGGGTGCCCTCCCCGCCCCCGCGGGCTCAGCCCTGCACGGCCGCCGGGTCCATCCACATCACTTCCCAGGTGTGGCCGTCGAGGTCGTCGAAGGCCCGGCAGTACATGTGGCCGTGGTCCTGGACCTCACCGGTCGCCGTGCCGCCGGCCGCGACGGCCTTGTCGACCAGCTCGTCGACCTTCTCGCGGCTCTCCGCGCTCAGACAGAGCATCACCTCGCTGGTCCTCGTCGAGTCCGCGATCTCCTTCTTGGTGAACTCGGCGTAGTACTTCCTGCTGTGCAGCATCACGACGATCGTGTCGCTGATGACGACGCAGGAGCAGTCGTCGGTCGAGAACTGCGGGTTGATCGTGTAGCCGAGGTCGGTGAAGAACTTCCTGGAGGCGGCCACGTCGTTCGTCGCCAGGTTCACGAAGATCATCTGCTGGTGCACGGTGGGTCTCTCCCTTCCGCTTCGTTGCCGTTCGCAGGGGTGGACCCGAGGGCCGCGCGAAACTCATCGGTGGAGGCGAAAAATTTTTCCCACGGCTTCTTCCCGGGGCCCGTCGGCGGTTGACGGCCCTCGGCGGTTGACGGCCCGTCGGCGGGCGACGGGCCGTCAACGGGCCAGGGGCGGCACGGAGAGAGCGGCGACCAGCAGGGTCGGCGGGGCGAACAGGACCAGCAGGGCTCCGGCGCGCAGCAGGGCGGCGGTGCGCAGCGTCGTGGCGGGTGCGCCGAGACGCCGCAGGGCGGCGAGGGCGACGGCCCGGGCCTGCCGTGCCTCGACGGCCGCGGTCAGCAGGACCGTCACGGCGCACCCGGCGACGAGCGCCATGCCCAGGACGGTCAGCGGGCCGATGGGGCGTGTGGTTTCGCCGTACGACGCGGCGACGGAGTACGCCCCCGACGCCACCGCGCACACCACTCCCAGGGGGCGGCCGATGCGCCTGGCCTCCGCCATCAGGCCCCGGCCGGCCAGCAGCCGCAGGGCGCCGGGACGCACCGACTGGAGCAGCAGACCGCACAGATGGGTCAGGCCGGGCCCGGCGAGGGCGAGACCGAGGGCGGTCAGCAGCCAGCCGAGCAGCACGGGGACGTCGGCCGTCAGGCCGCCGGGGAGGGCGCTGCCGGAGGCGGAGGACCGGCCGGTGTACGACTCCACGGTCAGACCGACGGTGAGCACGGCGATGCCCCAGGGAAGTCCGGCGGGAGGGTGCCCGGGGGCCGGGGGGAGCTGGGGGACGGCCGTGCCGTGCGGGGGCCCCCGCCCGGCGGCGGGACGCGCGTCGGACCCG
>NZ_MUME01000340.1 GCF_002155915.1 Streptomyces thermovulgaris
CTGCCCCGCCAGAGGAGCGGAGGGGGCCGGCGGCGCAGGGCGCGGCACACCGGCCGGCGGCCGGGCCCGGGGGTGCGGCGGCTGCTGCCGCGCGCACTGATCGTGGCGTGCCTGGCGGGCGGCACCACCGCGTTCGTCGCCAAGGACAAGGAGGTCGAGCTCGACGTCGACGGCCACAGACGCACCCTGCACACCTTCGCCGACGACGTGTCCGAGCTGCTGGCCGACGAGGGCGTACGGCTCGGGCCGCACGACATGGTGGCACCCGACCCCGACGCACCGCTCACCGACGGCGACGAGATCGCCGTGCGTCACGGGCGGCCGGTCCGGCTCACGCTCGACGGGTCCGTCCACGAGGTGTGGACGACGGCACGCACGGTGGAGGAGATGCTCCGGGAGCTGGGCGTGCGCGGGGAGGGCGCGTACGTCTCGGTCCCGCGCTCCCGCCCCATCGGCCGGGCGGGGCTCGCGCTCGAGGTGCGCACCGAGCGCTCGGTGACCGTGCTGGCGGACGGCCGGACCCGCACCGTCCGCACCCGCGCGGCCACCGTGCGGGAGGTGGTGGAGGAGGCCGGGATCACGCTGCGGGGCCAGGACACCACGTCCGTGCCGCCGGACAGCTTCCCGCGCGACGGGCAGACGGTCACCGTGCTGCGGATCACCAGGAGCCGGGAGGTCCGCGAGGAACCGATCCCCTTCACCGTACGGCGCGTCCCCGATCCCTCCCTGTTCACGGGCACGGAGGTCGTCGAGCAGCCCGGGGAGCCGGGCGTGCGCCGGGCCACCTATGTGCTGCGCACGGTCAACGGCGTGCGCCAGCGCCCGCGGCTGGTGACGTCCGAGGTCGTGCGCGAGCCGCGCACCCGGATCGTGAAGGTGGGCACCAGGCCCCGCCCGCGGTCCGTGCGGGGCGCCGACCACCTGAACTGGAAGGCCCTGGCCCAGTGCGAGTCCGGCGGCCGGCCGGACGCGGTGGACCCCTCGGGGACCTACGGCGGCCTCTACCAGTTCGACACGGAGACCTGGCGCCGGCTCGGCGGCAGGGGCCGTCCCCAGGACGCGTCGCCGGAGGAACAGACGTACCGGGCCAAGCTGCTGTACGTGCGCCGGGGCACGAGCCCCTGGCCCCACTGCGGCAACCGCCTGCACACCTAGCAGTCCCGCGCACCCGGCGGTCCCGCGCACTGGCCCCGCCCGCCCCGCACCGCGCGGCCCCGTACCCTTATGGCCGTGACCAGCCCCACCTCCGACGCCCTCCTGGGCCCCGCCGACGTCCGCGAACTGGCGGCAGCCCTGGGGGTGCGCCCCACCAAGCAACGCG
>NZ_MUME01000341.1 GCF_002155915.1 Streptomyces thermovulgaris
CCCCGAACATGCAGTGCATCGGCACCTCGGCGACCATGTCGACCGAGGGCACCCTCGAGGACCAGAAGAAAGTCGTCGCCCGCGTGGCGAGCACGCTGTTCGGTACGAAGGTCAGCCCGGAGCACGTCATCGGTGAGACGCTGGTCCGTGCGACCGACGAGGCGCCCGACACCGTTCCCGCCGAGCGCCTGACCGCGCCGGCCGCGCCCCGCGCATACGCNNCCCACTGGCCCGCTGGATCGAGACACGCTTCGGTCTGGCCAGGGACGAGGCGACGGGCCGACTGGTACGCCGGCAGCCCACGAAGATCGAGGTCGCGGCACGCGAGCTGGCCGAGCAGTCCGGCGTCCCCAAGGACGACTGCGTCAGAGCCATCGAAGCGACCCTGGAGGCCGGTTCGCAGGCCCGCCATCCGGTCACCGACCGCCCCCTGTTCGCGTTCCGGCTGCATCAGTTCCTCTCCAAAGGCGACACCGTGTACGTCACCCTGGAGGACAAGCTCTCCCGCCACCTCACCCGCTCCTACCAGCTGGAGCAGCCGGGCAGCGGCGGCAAGCTGCTGATGCCGCTGGCGTTCTGCCGGGAGTGCGGCCAGGAGTACCTGACGGTCTGGCGCACCGAGAAGGACGGAGAGGTCCGCTACGAGGCCCGCCGGGACACCTCCGCCACGGGCGGTCGGCAGGGCGACGGCTACCTCTACATCGACGACGAGCGCGCCTGGCCCTCCAATGTCCAGTACGCCGTCGACGACCGCCGACTGCCCGAGTCCTGGCTGGAACTCGACGACAGGGGGCAGGAGGTCGTCAAGAAGGCGTACCGCGACCGGGTGCCACGCGCCGTGACGGTCGACCCGTTCGGTTACGAAGGCCGGGGCGAGCTGCGGGCCGCGTTCATCCCGTCGCCGTTCCTGTTCTGCCTGCACTGCGGGGTGTCCTACGAGCAGACGCGCGGCCGGGACTTCGCGAAGCTGGCGACGCTGGACCAGGAGGGCCGGTCGTCGGCGACCTCCCTCATCTCCGCGTCGATCGTGCGGTCCCTGAGGTCCGTGCCGGAGGAGGCGCTGGACAAGGAGGCGCGCAAGCTCCTCACCTTCGTCGACAACCGTCAGGACGCCTCTCTCCAGGCCGGCCACTTCAACGACTTCGTGCAGATCACCCAGTTGCGTGGGGCTCTGTACCGGGCCGCCCTGGACGCGGGCGAGGACGGCCTCACCCATGAGGAGCTGGCCTCGGCGGTGACGAACGCGCTCGCGCTCGATCCCGCGGACTACACCGGCGACACCGACCTGCCCCCGTCACTGGCCCGCGCCGCGGCGAAGACGCTGCGCGACGTGATCGCCTTCCGTCTCTACCTCGACCTGGAGCGCGGCTGGCG
>NZ_MUME01000342.1 GCF_002155915.1 Streptomyces thermovulgaris
AGCTCCTGGAAGGGGTCGACGAGGACAGCGGACTCGCGCACATCGGCTTCCGGGTGCCGGTCGACCCGAGCGACGAGTTCGTCTACCAGGTCTGGCCCGTGGAGGTGCCGACCCCCGGGTTCGCCATCAGGTCGGTCAGCGCCCACGACACCTACGTCCGCTTCGAGGTCCGGCTCGCCGAGGGCAACCAGGGCTACGACGTGATGGGGTACACCAGGGAGCAGCTCATCGCCGACAGCCTCGACCAGTACGAACGGCATCTGGAGTTCCTGCGGCTGCGCCACGAGGCGGCGGCCCGGTCGGTCCTCCCCGACCACCGCCCGGACGCCCCGGAGGCGCACCTGCCGGAGTGACTCCCGGCCGGCTCGTGCCTCCCACGCCGGCCGGGGGCTCCGGGGGCCGCTGCCGGGGCCTTGGGGCTCCGGGCCGAGAACCGCCGGCGCCGCGCGGCCGCGCAGGAGGCCCCGTGCCGCCGGCGTCGCACAAAAGGCCCGTACTGCCGGCGTCGCAGGAGCCTGTGCCGCAAGCCGCGCAGGAGGTCCGTCCTCCTGCTCCCGGCTGTTTCTCCCCGGTCCCCGAGTGCGCGCCCGCGGGGTCAGCCGCGCAGGGCCGGTGCCGACAGGCGGTGCAGACGCAGGGCGAGCTGGATCTCCAGGGCACGGGCGGGGGTCTGCCAGTCCTCGCCGAGCAGACGGCCGACGCGCTCCAGGCGCTGGGCGACGGTGTTCACATGGACGTGCAGCTCGTCCTTGGTGCGGGCCGGGCTCATGCCGGAGGCGAAGTACGCCTCCAGGGTGCGTATGAGGTCGGTGCCGCGCCGTTCGTCGTAGGCGATGACCTCGCCGATGGTGCGGTCGACGAAACCGGCGATGTCCCGGTCGCCGGCCAGCAGCAGCCCGAGGAAGCCGAAGTCCTGGGCGGCGGCGCCGTCGCCGGTGCGGCCGAGCAGACGCAGGGCCTCCAGACAGCGCCGGGCCTCCTCGTAGGCGGCCGTGACGGTGTCGGGACGGGCGGTCAGGTGCTCGAGGGGGGCGGAGGCCCCGACGGTGACCGCCTCGTTGACCGCGGTGCCGAGGTGACGGGCGATGCGGCGGGCCAGGTCCGTCGCGCTGTCCCCCTGGGGCAGGGGCAGCAGCAGGACCGTGCCGCCGTCGCGGGCGGCGGCCAGGCCCTGCTGGGTGGCGGCCAGATGGGAGGCCGCGGACCACAGACGGCGCCGGGCCGCGGCCTCCTGCTCGGCGTCGGCGGCCGGGGCGTCGAGGCGGGCGGCGAGCACGACATGGGTGGCGTCGAGGTCGGCGTGCAGCCGGGCGGCGCGCTCGCGCAGCAGACGGGGGTCGCGGGCGCGGGCGTCCAGGAGGTCGTCGAGCAGTTCGCCGCGGACGCGCTGCTCGGCCTCGGCGGCGGACCGCCGGGCGAGCATCAGCAGCGAGGTGACCATCGCGGCCCGCTCCAGCGTGCGCTGGTCGACGGGGTCGAGATCGGGGTGGCCGCGCAGCACGAGTGCGCCGAGCAGTTCGCCGCCCGCGGCCACGGCGGCGATCCAGTCCTGTCCGTGCCGTACCGCGTGTCCCTCGGCCCGGGAGGCCTCCAGGGCGCCGGCGGGTGCGGCGGCGGTCTCGGTGAAGTCGACGGTGCCGTCGAGCACTTCGGAGACGGCGGCGGCCACGTCGTGCACTCCGCCGCCGCGCAGGACGAGTTCGGCGAGCCGGTCGTGGACCTCCGAGGCACGCTCGATGACCGCGCTGCGGTCGCGGATGATCTCGTTGGCCCGCTCCAGGTCGGCGAGGGCGGAGCGGGTCTCGGCCAGCAGATTGGCACTGTCGATGGCGGCCGCGGCGAGGGCCGCGAAGGAGCTGAGCAGCGCGATCTGCTCGCGTTCGAAGATCCGGGCCCGGCGGTCGGCCGCGAACAGCACGCCGATCACGTGCGGTCCGAGCATGAGCGGCACCCCGAGAATGGCGACCAGGCCCTCGTCGCGCACGCCCGCGTCGATGGCGCCGGTGTGCTGGAAGCGGTTGTCCTTGAAGTAGTCGTCGGTGACGTAGGGGCGGGCCGTCTGCGCGACCAGGCCGCCGAGCCCCTCCCCCATGCCCAGGCGCAGCTGCTGGAAGCGGGCCGAGACCGAGCCCTCGGTGACGCGCATGTAGGTGTCGCCGCGGTCGGGGTCGTTGAGGGTGAGGTAGGCGACGTCCGTGCCCAGCAGGGAACGGGCGCGCTGCACGATGGCCTGCAGCACCGAGTCCAGGTCGCGCAGGCCGGCCAGGTCGTGGGCGGTCTCGAACAGCGCCGACAGCTCCGCCTCGCGCCGTCTTCGCCCCTCCAGCTCGGCGCGTACGCGCAGCGCGAGCAGCCGGGCGCGTTCCAGCGCGTCGATCCACTCGGCGGGCCGGCCCTCGGCGCGGGCGAGCAGCACGGGCTGTTCGTATGCGGCGACGGGCGCGCCCCGGGCCAGCAGTTCGAGAAAGGGCGCTTCGGCACTCCCGGTCGCCGGGCCGCCGGTGGCCGGTTCCGGGCCGGCGGCGGGGCGCTCGGTGAACCGTACGTGATCGCTGGACATGCTCACAGGATCACCCATCGTCCGCTCCCCGTGGGGAGCCTGTGGAAAACTCCGGGGCGGGCGGCAGGGGGGAGCGGTCAGTGCGCGCTCCAGCCGCCGTCCAGCACCAGCGAGGTACCGGTGACGGCGGAGGCGTGCGGACCGCACAGATACGCCACGGCCTCGGCCACCTCCTCGGGTTCGAGCAGCCGTTTGACCGCGCTGTCCCGCAGCAGCACCTCGGACAGCACGCGCTCCTCGGGAATGCCGTGGGCCCGGGCCTGGTCGGCGATCTGCTTCTCGACCAGGGGCGTGCGCACATAGCCGGGGTTGACGCAGTTGGAGGTGACGCCGTGCGGGGCGCCCTCGAGGGCGGTGGTCTTGGACAGCCCCTCCAGGCCGTGCTTGGCGGCCACGTACGCCGACTTGTAGGCGGAGGCGCGCAGGCCGTGGACCGAGGAGATGTTGACGATCCGGCCCCACCGCTGCCCGTACATGTGGGGCAGGGCACCGCGGATGAGCCGGAACGGCGCCTCCAGCATCACGGTGAGCACGGTGTGGAAGACCTCGGGCGGGAAGTCCTCGATGGGACGCACCAGTTGCAGCCCCGCGTTGTTGACGAGCACATCGGCGCCGACGGCCGCCTGCTCGGCGGCGTCGAGGTCGGTGAGGTCGAGGACCCGCGGTTCGAGGGTGCCGGCCAGCGGACCCGCCTGCCCGACGAGCTCGTCCAGGCCCGCCGCGTCCCGGTCGAGGGCTCTGACCTTCGCTCCGGCGGCGGCCAGCCGCAGCGCGCAGGCGCGGCCGATGCCGCTCGCGGCGCCGGTGACGAGCGCGGTGCGGCCGCCGAGGTCGAGCGGGGACGCGTGGGGGGTGGGAGGGGAACTCGGCAAGATCATAGGTCGACCCTAGGCAGCTCCGCCGCCTCCCCCCATATGGGCACAACCTACATTTCAGCTGGTTCCCATAGGGTCGAACCACGTGGGTGCATCGGACATGGCCTGCTTGATCCGGAAGAGGGCGAACTCGTTCAGGTCGGGCAGCGCGTCCACGGGGAACCAGCCCACCTCCAGCGACTCGTCGTCGTTGACCCGTGCCTCGCCGCCCACGGCACGGCAGCGGAAGGTGATGTCCATGTACTGGCAGACGTCGCCGTTGGCGTAGGTGACGGGGGACAGTGCCTGGACGAGGACCACCCGCTCGGCGACGCAGCGCACCGCGGTCTCCTCCTCGACCTCGCGCACGGCGCAGGCGGCCGGCTGCTCGCCCGGTTCCGGGATGCCGCCGATCACCGACCACATGCCGGTGTCGGAGCGGCGCCCCAGCAGCACTCTGCCCTCGTCGTCGAAGACGACGGCGGTGACTCCGGGGAGCCACAGCAGCCGGGTGCCGACCGTGGCCCGGAGCGTACGGAGGAAGTCAGGAATGGCCATGGAGCGACCCTAACGGCCGGGAGCCCGGCGGCCGGGAACCCGGTGCCCGCGCCGTTCGAAGGACCGTTCGCAGGACCGCCTCCCGGCGCACGGCCGGGCGTCCCGGTCAGGCCTCCCGGACGCGCCGGCGCCGGCCGGCGCCGATCGCCCACCCCAGGCCCGCGGCGGCGGCCAGCACCAGGGCGGCCTCCGGCAGGACGCCCAGCCGGGTGGCGGGCGTCCCGGAGGAACGCAGGGGCACCTTCTGGACCAGGTGGGCGGGCACGAACATGCCGGTCCTCCGGGCGACCCGCCCGTCGGGCATGATGATCGCGCTGACGCCGCTGGTCACGGGGACGGTGACGGTCCGGCTGTGCTCGACCGCGCGGATCCGGGACATGGCGAGCTGCTGGTAGGTCATCTCGCTGCGGCCGAAGGTCGCGTTGTTGCTCGGCACGGAGATCATCTGCGCACCGGCGGTGACCGTGTCGCGCACCGCCCAGTCGAAGGCGGCCTCGTAGCAGGTGGCGAGGCCCACCTTCACGCCGTCGACGGTGAACACGCCCGGCTCGCTCCCCCGGCTGAAGTCCTGCCGGACCATCGCCGTCCACTCCTCGTTGACCGCCCCGAGCAGCGGGCGCAGCGGCAGGTACTCGCCGAACGGCTGGACCTGCCGTTTGTCGTAGGTCTGGGTGGGGCCCTGGACGGGGTCCCACAGGATCTGCTCGTTGAGCAGCCTGCCGTCCCGTTTCACGACACCGCCGACGGAGACCGGAACCCCGACCGCCCTGGCGGCCCGGTTGATCACGTCGCGTGCGTCGGGGTTGACGAAGGGGTCGATGTCGGAGGAGTTCTCCGGCCACAGCACAATGTCGGGCCTGGCGGTCTCGCCCGCCCGCACCGCCCGGGCCAGCCGCTCCGTCTCGCGCGCGTGGTAGTCCAGGACGGCACGCCGCTGGGCGTTGAAGTCCAGGCCCGCGCGCGGCACGTTGCCCTGGACGACGGCCACGGTGACGGTGCCGTTCTCGGCCCGGTCGCTGACCAGGAGCCGGGCGGCCGCCGCGCCCGCCACCGGGACGACGACGCTCAGCAGGGCCGCGGCGGCGGCCGAGCGCCGCACCGCGCGGGTGCGCCGGGCCCGCACCGCCAGGCGCAGGACCTCGTACAGGCCGAAGCCGCACAGGACGACCGCGAAGCCCAGCACCGGAGTGCCGCCCACCGCGGCCAGCGGCAGGAACACTCCGTCCGCCTGCCCGAAGGCGATCTTGCCCCAGGGAAAGCCCCCGAACGGCACGCGCGCGCGTACCGCCTCACCGGTGACCCACACGGCCGCCGCCCACACCGGCCAGACGGGCAGCCGGGAGACCGCGGCCACGCCCGCGCCCGTCAGCGCGACGAAGACCGCCTCCACCGCGACCAGGGCCAGCCACGGGACGGCGCCGACCTCCACTCCGGTCCACACCAGCAGTGGCAGCAGGAAGCCGAGGCCGAAGAGGTAGCCGAGACCGAGCGCCGCCTTCCAGGTGCGCCCTCGCAGCACCCGGCCGAGGACCGCGAAGGCGGGCAGGGCCAGCCACCACAGGGGGCGCGGCGGGAAGCTGAGGTAGAGGAGCAGGCCGGACAGCGCCGCGGCCACGGCGGGGGCGGGCCGGGCGAGCCGCGTACGCCAGGGTGCGGACGTCGTCTGCGATTGCAGCCGGTCCGGCTCGTCGACGGAAGGTGCGGTGACGGTCACCCCGGGAGTCTACGGCCGGTCGCCGGGAGGCCGACAGCGTGATCAGGTCCGGCCGGAGGCCGGGGGACGCAGCCGGTCCCTGATCACGCGTACCGCCGTCTCGGCGTTGTCGATGGTGACCGTGAACGTGTGGCCGTCCCACAGGCGCAGGACGACGCCCTCGCCGCGCCGTACGACGACCGCGGTGCCCTTCTCGGGCAGCCAGCGGTAGCCCCAGCCGCCCCAGTGGCGCGGGGTGACGTGCGGGGCGAACTCGGCGCCCGCGATGTGGGAGAGCGGGATGCGGCGGCGCGGCAGGCCCATGTGCCCGCAGCGCACCTCCAGGGCCTCCTTGTCGACGCGCATCGCCACGTGCACGAAGGCGAGGGTGCCGCAGATGACCAGCAGGCCGGCCGCGATGCAGCCGACGACGGACATCGCCAGCGGGACGACGCCGGAGTGCCAGGCGGAGTCGACGGCCAGCCCGATGCCGAGGGCCACGCAGGCGGCCCCGACGAGTGCCAGCAGCCACTGGGCCCGGTTGGTGGCGCGTCCGGTCCACACCTCGGGGTGGGTGCCGTGCTCGCGGTGGGACTGCTCCCTCATGGGCACGAGGGTACCCGGGTTTCGCCCGGACGGGCGGCCCGCCGGGGGTGGCCGTGCGTCAGCGGACGGGTGCGGTCTGTGCCAGAAGGCGGCCTTCCGCGTAGGCCAGGGCGGACTCGGGCAGGGCGCCCTCCTGCCCGTTCAGCAGGACGGTCACGGTGCCCTCGGCCGGCGCCTCGGGCGCGGGCCGGGCGCCGATCCGGCGCAGCGCCTGGCCGGCGACGGCGCCCGCGGAGCCGTGGAGGACCAGCGGGGGCAGCTCCGGCCGCTGCACGGCGGCCCGGACGCGGTCGGCGACCAGTTCGTAGTGGGTGCAGCCCAGGACGACGGTCGTCACGTCCTCGGGGGTCCGCTCGGCGGCCGCGCGGACGGCCTCGTCGATCGCCGTCTGCTCCGCCCGCTCCACGGCCTCGGCGAGCCCCGGGCAGGGCACCTCGGCGACCCGCACCCCCCGGGCGAACTCACGGATGAGGTTCCGCTGGTAGGGGCTGCCCGTGGTGGCGGGCGTCGCCCAGATGGCGACGGGTCCTCCTCCGGCCGCGGCCGGTTTGATCGCGGGCACCGTGCCGATGACCGGCAGGTCGGGCTCGAAGCGGGCCCGCAGGGTGGTCAGGGCGTGCACGGTCGCGCTGTTGCAGCCGACGATCAGGGCGTCCGGGCGGCGGGCGGCGGCGGCCTCGGCGACGGCCAGGGCGCGTTCGGTCAGGTCCTCCGGGGTGCGCGGGCCCCAGGGCATGCCCGCGGGGTCCAGGGAGAGCACGAGATCTGCGTCGGGGCGCAGGCGCCGTACTGCGGCAGCGGCCGCCAGCAGCCCGATACCGGAGTCCATGAGCGCGATCTTCACCCGGCCACGATAGACGATCCCCTCGAACCGGCCGCCCGGGTGGGGCAGACTGCGCGGGTGAGCGTGATCGTGTGGAGCGCCGTGGGGTCACTCGCCGCCTGGCTGTGGCTGCTGCTCGGCCAGGGCTTCTTCTGGCGCACGGACGTCGGGATGCCGCCCGGCGAGGATCAGCCACCGGACGGCTGGCCGCCGGTGTGCGTCGTCGTCCCCGCACGGGACGAGGCGGCCGTGCTGCCCGCGAGCCTGCCCTCGCTGCTCGCCCAGGACTACCCGGGGCGGGCCGAGGTCTTCCTGGTCGACGACGGCAGCACCGACGGCACCGGCGAGCTGGCCCGGGTCCTTTCCCGGCAGCACGGCGGGCTGCCGCTGACCGTGGCCTCTCCGGGCGAGCCGCCCGCCGGCTGGACGGGCAAGCTGTGGGCCCTGCGGCACGGCATCGGCCTGGCCCGCGCGCGCGGGCCCGAGTACCTGCTCCTGACGGACGCGGACATCGCCCACGCCCCGGACAGCCTGCGCCGGCTGGTGGCGGCGGCGCGCGCCGGGGGGTTCGACCTCGTCTCGCAGATGGCCCGCCTGCGGGTGGAGACCTGGTGGGAACGGCTCGTCGTGCCCGCCTTCGTCTACTTCTTCGCGCAGCTGTACCCCTTCCGCCGGATCGGCCGCCGGGGCACCCGGACGGCGGCGGCCGCGGGCGGCTGCGTGCTGCTGCGCACCGAGGCCGCCGAGCGGGCGCGGATCCCGGAGGCGATCCGGCAGGCGCTGATCGACGACGTGGCCCTCGCCCGGGCCGTCAAGGGCAGCGGCGGGCACATCTGGCTGGGGCTCGCCGAACGGGTGGTCAGTGTGCGTCCCTACCCGCGGCTGCGCGACCTGTGGCGGATGGTCTCGCGCAGCGCCTACGCACAGCTGCGCCGCAGTCCGCTGCTGCTGCTCGGCACGGTCGCCGGGCTGACGCTGGTGTACCTGGTGCCGCCGGCGGCGCTGGCCGTGGGCCTGGCGGCGGGCAGTGCGGCGGCGGCGCTCGCCGGGGGGTCGGCATGGCTGGTGATGGCGGGGACGTACGTGCCGATGCTCCGCCACTACCGCCAGCCGCTGTGGCTCGCCGTCCTGCTGCCGTTCACCGCGCTGCTGTATCTGCTGATGACGGTCGACTCGGCGGTGCGGCACCACCGGGGACGGGGTGCGGCCTGGAAGGGCCGTACCTACGCACGTCCGGACGTCCTGCCCGACGAGGGGTGAGCGGGGCGCCGGCCCATGCCCCGCACCGTGGGTCCGCCCCTTGCCGGGGCCGCCTCTTCAGGCGCGTGCGCGCACGCGCGTGCGCACGCCGGCCGGGCGAGGTCCCGGAAGTCTCCCACAAGAAGGGCCGGAACGCACCGGCCGACCGCCGGTAACCCGCTCCGGAGCTCGGCTTTTTAACACCCGACTACGCCGGATTGCCGCCCTGCTTGTCCAAATTCACTCGTATTAGTGAGTTCACATCACTGCCGACACGGGAAACAACCCCCTTATCGGTCTCCCCAACCCGCACGCGGTGGGCTTAACTTATGGCCATGACCTCCCCCCGCTCCTCTTATGGAGGCGGCTACTACTCCGCCTCCTCCTTCCCGGACACTCCGATCTACGACTCGCTCGTGGCCGAGCGGGGCACCCCGCAGATCGCTCCGATCCGGGTCCCCGCGCCGTACGACACGGGCAGCCACCTGAGCACGGGCGGCAGCAGCCAGCTGCCCGCGCTCCCCTCGGCGCTGCCCGCGCTTCCGTCGGCCCCGTCCCAGCCCTCCTACGGCGGCTACCCGCAGGCGCCGCAGCCGGTCCCGCCGCAGCCGGTCCCGCCGCAGCCCGCGCCGCTGCAGTCCGCTCCGCTGCAGCCCGCCCCGCTGCAGTCCGCTCCCCTGCAGCAGGTGCCTCCGCCGGGCTCCGTCCCGCAGCAGGCCGGCATGCCGCGCGGGTACCCCGGCCCGCAGCAGCCGCAGCAGCCGCGCCCGGCGGGGAACACCATCGGCTACGAGGCCATGCGCCCGGCCGCCGCTCCCCGTCCGGCCCCGGCGCCCCATCAGGACCCGTACGGCAACCAGCAGCAGTACCGCGGTTACTGACCCGCCCCGGCCGTCCGGCGGAAGGGCCGCCGTCCGGTCCCGGGACCTCCCGGCGCCCGGTGCCGGGCGCAGGCCGGCACCGGGGAAAGGCCGTCGTACGGCGCCGGCCGCAGCAGCCCGCCCCGGCCGCCGCCGGGCACGGGCCCGGCGGCGGCCGTCGTTCCTCCGCGTCCACGCGGCCCGGACACGGTGTCCGTCCCGCGGCCGGGTGGCACGGCGGCGATGTGCGTCCCGGGCGACACGGTGAGGGCCGTTCCGGCGGGCGGGGCCGTCCCCGTCCCGTGCGGCACCCATGGGGCCGTCGTCCGTCCTGTCCGCCCGGACCGCCCCGCCGCACGCCGTCACCCGCCCCGGACCACGCCCGGCCGGGCAGGGACGGCACGACCCGCCGGCGGTCGCCCCTGCCCGCCTGCTCGCTTCCGCTGCCCTCCCTCGGCTCTCCCCCGCCTCCCCATCGGTGCGCCGATCACGCAAGGACGGCCGGCGGCGCGTCGTACTCGTCCCGTCCCCACCGTCCCCGCGCCGGCCCTCGTCCGCCGGGAACCCGGGACGGGGCCCGGCCGTTGGTCCTCCCAGGACATGCCCGGAAGTCCCCGGTCGGCACCCGGGAATGACGCGACGTTCTCCACCATGGCCCGTCCCGGTCCGTCCCGGGCCGTGACGGAACGGGAAGGGGGGTGCGGAAGACGTGCGGGCGATCAGCGGACTCTGGCGCTGGCGGCACAATCCGCTGCGGCGCACGACCGATCTGGTCGAGTCCTGGGCGGCGTTGACGGCCAGGGAGCCGGTCACGGGGGCGGCGACGAGGACGAGCAGCAGGGCCGTCAACGCCGCCCAGGACTCGACCAG
>NZ_MUME01000343.1 GCF_002155915.1 Streptomyces thermovulgaris
GGGCGCCGGCGCGGGCCTGTCCAGGGTCGGTGACCTCGCCAAGAGCCTCAGGGGCGTCGGCAACATCGACATCCCCACCCTCCCCGACGGCTCCGTTCGCCTGCCCGACGGCCGTCTTCTGGACCCGCACGGCAATCTCATGACGCCCAACGGGGCCATCGACACCACGCCGATCCCGCGCGAGACGACCTCCACGCTCCCGGCCCACTGGACGGTCCAGGGCCAGCAGCCGGTGTACGCCGGAGTCCACGCGGGCGACAATCTGGTCGACGGCGTGCGCACGACCGACACGACGGCGTACAACCGCATGTCCACGGACACGCCGGTGCGGGATGCCCCCACGGAGGTTTCGTACACGCCGCACACCGGTGGGCACGAGTTCCCGAACGGCAGTGGCCACGACCCGAACCCGGTGTCCCGGAGCTCGACCCACGAGATGCCCGGCGGCCACACCGACGACATCTCCCACGGGACGGGCCACGACGGCGGCCACACGAAGTACGGCGACGGCCCCACCGACCAGCTCGCGCAGGGATACACGGACGACATCGCCGACGCGGTCGACCAGGTCGACCAGGTGGACCTCGGCGACACGGCCGTGGACACCGCTGTGGACGACGCCGTGCACCACGGCACCGACACACCGGTGGAGCCGGGCCGTGGGGACACGGACGTGCCGCAGCACGGCGGAGGTAACGAGCCGTTCGAGTACAAGCCGCTCATGTCGGACCTGGAGTTCGACGCCCTGAGCGACGCCGAGAAGCACGCGGTGGCCGAGGCCGAACTGGCCCGAGGCACGAACCCTGCGCCCAGCGTCAGCAACAAAGCGGGGCTGGACTACGGGAACGCGTACTGGGGCGAGTTCATGGAAGACCTGCCCCTGGAGAAGAAGCAGGGGCTGATCACCTACACGGGTATCGCGTACGACTCGATCAACAGCCATCTCCGCTACGGCACGGATGTGCCCCAGCACATCCTGGACACCATCGAGAGCATGGACGAGGTCATGGACGCCCGTCCCGTGCCCGAGGACATCATGGTGGTGCGCGGCACCGGAGTCGACCACATCAAGGTCGGAGGCCGTCCGATCGACTCTCCGCTCGACATGCTCGGCGGAACCTTCGACGACAAGGCGTTCACCTCCACAGCACTGGGCAAGACGCCGCCGCCTCCGTTCGACCAGAAGCCCGTGTGGATGCACCTTCGGGTGCCGAAGGACACCCCGGCTCTCTGGCTGGAGCCCATCACCCAGGTCAAGGGCGAACGAGAACTGCTGCTTGCCAAGGGCTCCCACTACAGGGTGACGCGTGTCTTCTACGACGACACACACGGCAAGTGGCACATCTACGGAGAGGTTCTGCCGAGGCAGAAGCCGTGACGGCTGCCGCGTTGAGAATCGAGCAGAGCCAGGAGAGCGTGTACTTCATGAGCAGCGAACGACCGATCAACCCGCGCTTCGACGACGACGTGCACTTCAATCTCGTGGAGCCGGGACCGCCGCGGTACCAGACCTGGACCGACAAGCCGGTGCGGTACCTCACCGTGGCCGACAAGGAGGGCGGCGCGGTCCTCGGATATGTGTGGGCGAGTGACGAGGACGATGCCGCCGCATGGGTGCCGCGCAAGGCCGCGGGAGGCCGGGCCCTCGCCGAGGGCAGTCATTGGCACGCCCGGCTGCAGGGGGCCAAAGAGCGGGGCATCCCGCCGTCCCAGGCCCTCGCGGAGCTGCGGGCCGAGCCGGAGGGCAACCGCGGACGGATCCTGCCGGACTCCTTGACCGACGCCCCGAACTCCGAGGCGGTGAAAGCGCTCGCCGAGGGCGAATAGCATAGATCGCACCCATGTCCCACCCTGTCCGCTACATCACCGTCACCGCCCCCGACGGCGAGGTCATCGGCTATGCCTGGGGCAGCGCCACCGACGTCGGGTGGATCCACCGGGCGGCGAGCAGCAGCAGTGCCTACAAGGCGGGGATGGAGTGGTGCAGCAAGGTCCAGGACGCCCACCGGCGTGGGCTCGCCCCGGCCGGTGTGCTCGCCCTGTTCAGCCGGGAGCCGGGCGCGGGGCCCGTCACCGAGGCCCCCGACCTCGACACGATCGAGGAGCTCGCCCGTGTCGTCACCCCGGCCGACGACCAGCGGCTGCTCGACCAGCTCAAACCGGCGGACCATCCCGCCTGGCAGGAGCTGGCCGAGGCCTTCGACGCGCTCACGGACGAGGACCGTGCCGTGAAGTGGGGTGGCGGCCACAGGACGTCGAGCGGCGCGATCCACGTGCGGTTCCCGATCTACAGCGAGCCGCTGATGCGGGCGGTGCGGGCGCTGTGGGACCTCGGCGCCGTCACTCCCGAGTACCGGTGGACGGGCAACCCGCTTCCCCAGGTTCCGCCGTCCGGGCGACTGGACCCCGCCGACGCCGTGCGTGCCGCCACCGCGGTCCTGCGGAGTGAGCGGTTCTGCGACGGGATGATCGAGGACGCGGTGAGGACCGGGCTCCTGGACGCCGTCGCCGACTCGCTCCGGGCATGGCACGCCGACCCCGCGATCGCACGGTGCTTCGCCGCGCGCCGGTCCGGGGCCGGCACCGGCCACGGGACACCCGCGCCCGCCGCCGTCCGGCCCGGCGCCGGCGAGCGTGCCGTCCGCCCCCGGCAGACCGTCTTCCTGTGCAGGTACTGCGGAGCCGGCCCCGCCGCGGACGTCGCCTTCCGGGCGCACCGGGGGCTGCTGTTCGTCCTCGGGTTCCGGAGGATGGACGGGCCGATGTGCAGGGTGTGCGGTGTGGCCGTGCACCGGGCGCTGACCACGCACACGCTGTGCTGGGGCTGGTGGAGTCCGCTCTCGCTGTTTCTCTTCGGCCCGTTGACGCTGGTGCGCAACCTTCTCGCCGTACGCCGGGTGAAACGGCTTCCGGAGCCGGGGCCGGGAACGCTCGGGGAGCGGTTCGACCCGGGCCGGCCCGTGCACCGGCGGCTGCGGGCGTACATCGCGCTCGTGCCGCTGTCATGGCTGCTGTCCCTGATCGCGGCGGCGGTGATCCGCGGTGGCTGACGCACCGGGGGCGGTGGCCGCCCGGCGGACGGTGCACCCGGGGTGTACGGGCGACGCGCCCATGGCTTATGTTGCGGAAAGGAATGAGGGGGGATTCCGCGTGCCGCAGGAAGAGCCGCTCCACGAGGAGCGGACGCAGACGCCGTCCGGCGACGGCGCACCGATGACTCCCGCCGAGGCCGAGGCCGTCGCCCGCGCCGCGCACAACGGCCGGAGGGACAAGGCCGGACGGCCCTACGCCGAGCATCTGCAGGCCGTCGCCGAAGGGGTGCGGGCCCGCGGCGGAGGGGACGAACTCGTCGCCGCCGCCTGGCTGCACGACGCCCTGGAGGACGGCGTCCTCGACGAGGAGTGGCTCGAGGCGGCCCGGCTGCCGCAGCGCACCAAGGACGTCGTACGGGCCGTGACCAAGCGGCCCGGCGAGGAACCGGAGGCGTACGCGCGCCGGATCCTGGCCACCCCCGGCGCCCGGCTGGTCAAGGCGGCCGACCTCGCGCACAACGCCGATCCGCGCCGGCTCGCCCTCCTCGACGAGCCGACCGCCCGGCGGCTCGAGCGGAAGTACGCCACGATGCGCGGCCTTCTGGGCCTCGCCCCGGACGACTGACGGCAACGCAGGACACGGCACAGGACGACGGAATGGCACGGGACTACGACAGCCAACTGCTCGAGTCGGTGGCGGTGCGCCGCCGGCGGCTGCGCGACGCGCTGCTGTTCGGCACGCAGCGCGGCCGGCGCACGCTGGACGAAAGGCTCGGCAAGCTGTTCGCGGGCATCGCCATCGCGGCCGTGCTGTGCGCCGGTTGCGTCGGCTGGTCGTTCCTCCAGGCCACCCTGGCCAAGCAGAAGGCCGAGGAGAAGAAGCAGCGGCAGCAGCAGGAACAGCTCTGGCATGGGCACGCTACAAAGGACCCGTGACGGAGAGGACACGATGATAGGTTCCGGTGAGTGGTGAGCGCAGCAACGACGTCCCGGACGCGGCTGAGCCGGGTCACCCTGGTCGGTGAGCGACGGCGCGCCGACATCGTCCTGCCGTCGGACACCCCGATCGGTCAACTGCTCCCTGACATCCTGAAACTGCTCGACGACCGGGTGGCCACCCGCCCGGCCACCCGGCAGTTGATCACTTCCGACGGCTCGGTCCTGCCGCACGAGGCGACCCTGTCCTCGGCGGAGGTCCCCGACGGCGCCGTGCTGCGGCTCGTCCGCGCCCATGCGGCCCCGCCCGCACCGGTCGTCCACGACGTCACCGACCAGGTCGCCGACGACCTCGACCTGCACGCCTGGCGCTGGCGCCCGGCCGCCCGCCGGGCCGGTGCCGGGGTGGCCACCGTGGCGTTCGCCGTGACCGCCGGGCTGCTCGCCCGGCGGGAGTTCGCGCTGGAGAGCGTCACCGCCGCACTCGCGGCCCTCACGGTGGCGTGCATGGTCGCCGGAGCCCTGGCGGCCAAGGTGGGCAAGGGCAACCGCGGTCTTGCCACCGCGCTGCTGCTCGCCACCGGCGGACTCGGGCTGCTCACGGCGTGGACCGCCGCCGACGCCTACGCCTGGTCGGGAACGGCCAGACTGGGCGGTGTCGTCGGCGCACTGGTGGTCACCCTGGTGCTGCTGGCCTATTTCTCGCCGCTCGGCCGCGGCGGGCTCATCGGGGCGGGGGCGGCCGCCGCGGTCGCCCTCGTGTGGGAGGCCGTCGCCGCCGTGCAGGACAGGCCGGACCGGCTCGGCGCCGTGATGGCCGTGTTCTCCATCGTCCTGCTGGGGCTGCTGCCCCGGTTCGCGCTGATGGCCTCCGGTCTCACCGGGCTCGACGACCGGCGCTCCTCGGGCGCCTCGGTGAGCCGGCATCAGGTCGCCAACGCCCTCGCCGCCACCCACCGCGGGCTCGTCCTGGCCACGGTGGTCACCGCCGCCTCCGCCGCCGCGGGCGGCTGGCTGCTGACCACCGCTCAGGAGCCCACCGCGTGGACGGTGGCGCTGGCCTCGGTGACCGCCGTCGTGCTGCTGTCGCGGGCCCGGGCCTTCCCGCTGGTCGCCGAGGTGGTGGCGGTGTTCGCGGCGGCGGCCGTGCTCGTCGTGCGGCTGGTGGTGCTGTGGCTGGACCACGGCGGGGGCATCGGCGCGTTCACGCTGCTCGGCGCGGCCGCGCTGCTGCCGCTGGGCATCCTCGCGATCGAACCTCCGGAGCACATCCGGGTACGGTTGCGCAGGTTCGCCGATCTGATCGAGTCCGTCGGAGTGATCGCGCTCTTCCCGCTCGCCGTCGGGGTGTTCGGTATCTACGGGCAGTTGCTCGACAAGTTCTGAGGCTCCACGGACGACGCGCGCCGCTTCGGGCGGGACGACGAGGCAGGAGAGAAGGGGACATGCCGAGCGGGAACAACTGGCAGAGCGACGTGCTGCGCGATCTGAGAGGCGGCACGTCCCCGCAGGGACCGAAGGAGGACACGAGCGCAGCGCAGGCGCAGGCACCGGCGGACGCCCGGCCGCAGCCCCAGCAGGCGCCGCCCGCCCAGCAGCAGCCGGCGGACACGGCCCCGCGGCCTTCCGCGGCTTCGCAGCCCGTCGCCGTCCCGCAGCCTTCCGCGGCTTCGCCGTCCGCCGCGGCCGGGCAGCCCCAGCCGGCGGACCGTGCCGCCCGGCCGCACCAGGCACCGCGGCCCGCCGCCGCACGCCCCGCCCGGACCCGCCGCACCCCCGAGTCCCGTCCGGTGGTCGACAAGCGGCTCGCCGCGATCGGCGCCGAGCCCCGCCACGGCGAGTCCTTCGCCGTCCGGGCGCTGCGCGCCCTGCGCCGTGCCGTGTCCTCCTCCGCCGCGCGCGAGGTCGCCGAGACCACCGCCACCGCCGAGGTGCTGCAACAGGCGGTGACCACCGGGCGGCAGATCGCCGTGACCTCCATCCGCGGCGGCTCCGGCAAGACCACGGTCACCGCGCTGCTCGGCACCACCTACGCGCACTACCGCCACGACCCGGTGCTCGTCGTCGAGGCGGACCCGGCGCTCGGCTCGCTGCCCCTCCGGCTCGGCGCGGAGACCCTGCGCTGGACCACCGGTGACCTCGCCGAGGTCGTCGAGCCGCAGATGTCCCTGCTCGACGTCACCGGCTACCTCGTCCAACTGCCCGACAACGCCTGGCTGCTGCCCGGCAGTCAGGGCCAGGTCGGGGCGATGCTCGACACCAAGGGCTACGAACGGGTCATGGTGTCGCTGCGCCGCTACTTCGGGGTGACCGTCGTCGACTGCGAGACCCTGCCCGCCGAGGTCGCCCGCACCGCGCTGTCCGCCGCCCAGGCCCGGGTGCTCACCGTGCCCGCGACCCTGGAGGGCATCGCCAGCACCCATGCCGTCCTGGAGTGGATGCGTGCCCTGCCCCGGGGCATCATCTCCTCCACCGTCGTCGTGCTCACCGAGACCGTGCCGCACATCGGACTCGACCTCGACAAGGCCGCCGAGCGGCTGAAGAGCACCGGGGCGAGCGTGCGGGTGCTGCCGTACGACCGGCATCTGGCGGCCGGCGGCCCCATCCGCACCGAACTGCTCGCCCGGCCCACCCGGCAGGCCGTGACCAGGCTCGCCGCCGAGGTCTTCCAGCTCTCCCAGAAGCGCCGTTGACCCCCTGGACGGAAGGGAAAAGCGGAAGGGAAAAGGGAAACACGAGGACGAGGCAGGCACGATGACCACCCGACTGATCCACCGACCGGCTCGGACCACCCGGCCCCAGGCGGCCCCCGAGCCGCGCACCATCGAGGCGCCGCCCAACCTGCCCGAGGGCAAGACGGGTTCCATCGCGACCTCGTTGCTGCCCGTGGCCGGTGTGATGTCGTCCGTCGTGATGATGACGGTCATCCGCAACACCCAGTTCGCGGGACTGGGCGCGATCATCCTCGTGGTGACCCTGGCCGGCTCCCTCATCCTGCTGTTCTCCCAGCGCGGCAAGGCCCAGCGCACCCGCCGCACCCAGCGCGAGGCCTACCTCGCCTACCTCGAGGACCTGCGGGAGGAGCTGTCCCGGGAGGAGCGGGAGCGGCGCGAACGGGCCCAGGTGCTCAACCCGCCCCCGGACGCCCTGTACGACATCGTGCGCGACCCGGCCCGGCTGTGGGAGCGGCGCCGGCTCGACCCGGACTTCCTGCGGGTGCGGATCGGCACCGGGGAGATGCCGGTACGGGACCTGAAGGTGGCCCAGCAGGGCTCCTCGGTGCTCACCCCGCCCGACGAGTTCATGCTGAACGAGGCCTCCGCGCTGGTGGCCCGCTTCAGCACCGGCACCGAACTGCCGCTCACCGTCCCGCTCGACCGCGTCGGCAACGTCAGCATCATCGGCCGCCGCGAGGACACCCTCCGGGTCGCCCGCGCCCTGATGGTGCAGACCGCCGCCACCCACGCCCCCGACGACGTGGGCATGGCGCTCGCGGTCTCCGGCGACCGGCTCGCCGAGTGGGAGTGGGCCAAGTGGCTGCCGCACCTGCTCGACACCGAGCAGTTCGACGGCCCCGTCGCCGCCCGCCGCATCGCCCCCTCCCTGCCCCAGCTGGCCCGGCAGATAGGCCCCGAACTGCGCCGCCGCGCCTCCTACGCCGCCGAGGTGCGCCGCGGCCTGTCGGGCAAGGACGCCCTCGCCATGACCTCCCGGCTGCTGGTCGTCGCCGACGGACACGGCGAGGACGCCGTCGAACTGCCCGTGCCCGACGACGCGCTGAGCCTGCGCGACATGGGCGTCACCGTGCTCCACCTGCTCGACGAACGCGTCCAGGAACCCGGCAGCGTGGGGGTGCGCATCACCGTCGAGGGCGAGCGGGTCGTCATCGAGGACCTGCGCGAGACGGAGCCGGTCAGCGCCCACGGCACGGTCGACGAGGCCAGTGTCCCCTTCGCCGAGGGCCTGGCCCGGATGCTCGCCCCGCTGCGGCTGTCCGCCGACTCCACGGGCGCCGCCGACGCCCCGCTGGCCGGCCCGGTCGACTTCGCCGACCTGCTCGGCATCGACGACGTGGCCAACCCCGACCTGGACCGGCTCTGGGCGCCACGCGGCGAACGCGCCTTCCTGCGCGTGCCCATCGGCGTCAACGACGCCCGCGAACCGGTCCTGCTCGACCTGAAGGAGTCCTCCGAGCTCGGCATGGGCCCGCACGGCCTGTGCGTCGGCGCCACCGGCTCCGGCAAGTCCGAACTGCTGCGCACCCTGGTTCTCGCCCTGGTCGCCACCCACCCGCCGGAGGACCTCGCCCTGGTCCTCGTCGACTACAAGGGCGGTGCCACCTTCGCCCCGTTCGCGGGCCTGCCGCACGTCGCCGGTGTGATCACCAACCTGGAGAACCAGGCCGGCCTCGTCGAACGCGTCCACGCCTCGCTCGCCGGCGAGGTCAAGCGCCGCCAGCAGGTGCTCAAGGACGCGGGCAACGTCGCCGACATCGGCCACTACGCCGCGCTGCGCGCGGAGAAGCGCCCCGACCTCGAACCGCTGCCCCACCTGTTCGTGGTCATCGACGAGTTCGGCGAACTCCTCACCGCCAAACCGGACTTCATCGACCTGTTCCTGTCCATCGGCCGCATCGGCCGCTCCATCGGCGTGCATCTGCTGCTGTCCAGCCAGCGCATCGAGGGCGGCAAGCTGAAGGGCCTGGACACCTATCTGTCGTACCGGCTGGGCCTGCGCACCTTCTCCGCCGACGAGTCCCGCACGGTGCTGGACACCACGGACGCCTTCCACCTGCCCCCGCTGCCCGGCTTCGGCTACCTCAAGGTCGACACCAGTCACTACGAGCGGTTCAAGGCCGGCTACGTCTCCGGCGCCTACCGCGGCCCGGTGCGGCAGGAGACCGAGGACCCCGGCCCGCTCGCCCTGGAGTACGAGGCGTACAACACCCTCGGCCGGGAGGAGTCCACGGGCCCCGAGGAGCCGCAGATGCGGCGCCGGGAGACCGGGCCGACCGAGATGGGCGTCCTCGTCGAGCGGATCGAGAACGCCGGCGCCCGGCCCGTCCGCCGGATCTGGCTGCCCCCGCTGCCCGCGGCCGTCCCGCTCGACAAGGTCGCGGGCCCCGTCGAGGTGGGCGCACGCGGCACCCAGCTGGCGGAGCGCCGCGGCCCGCTCCAGGTGCCGCTGGGCATCCTCGACGACCCCACCCGGCAGTGGCAGGGCAAGTGGTACCTGGACCTCACCGTCGCGGGCGGCCACGCGGCCGTCATCGGCGGCCCCCAGTCGGGCAAGACCACCCTGCTGCGCACCCTCGCCCTGTCCCTGGCCCTGACGCACACCCCGCAGGAGGTCGGCATCTACGGCCTGGACCTGGTCGGCGGCGGTCTGCAGGCCCTCTCCGGGCTGCCGCACGTCGGCGGGGTCGCCGGCCGCGCCGACCGCGAGCGCGCCGCCCGCACCATCGACTCCGTGCGCGACATGCTCGACCAGCGCGAGGAGCTGTTCCGCGTCCACAACATCGACTCCCTGGAACAGCTGCGCACCCTGCGCGCCGCGGGAAAGCTGCCCGAGCTGGCCTCCACCGAGATCGTGCTGCTCATCGACGGCTTCGGCGCACTGCGCGACGACTTCGAGGAACTGGACGACGCGGTCGTCGACATCCTCAAGCGCGGCAGCGGCTACGGCATCCACGTCGTCGCCGGCATGCTGCGCTGGAACGACGTGCGCATCGCCACCCAGTCCCAGTTCGGCACCCGCATCGAACTGCGGCTGAACGACCCGAGCGAGTCCAGCATCGACCGCAAGCTCGCCGAGACCCTCTCGCCCGAGGAGAAGGGCCGCGCCCTCACCGACGGCAAGCTGTTCGCCCAGGTCGCCCTGCCCCGGACCGACGGCATCGCCGACACCGCCGACCTCGGCGCGGTCCTGGAGCGCACGGCCCGCACCATCCGCGCCACCTGGACCGGCGAGGTCGCCCAGCCGGTGCGGGTGCTGCCGCACCTCCTCCAGCCGGACCAGCTGCCCGGCCCGGCGGCCGAGCCGCGCCGGGTGCCCATCGGCCTGGACCAGACGAGGCTGGCACCCGTCCTGCTCGACCTGTTCGAGCGCGACCAGCATCTGCTGATCATGGGCGACAGCGAGTGCGGCAAGACCAACCTGCTCAAGGTGATCGCCCAGGGCCTGGTCGAGCGCTACAGCGACGAGGAACTGGTCTTCGGCATCATGGACCCCCGCCGCGGTCTGCGCGGTGCCGTCCCGGAGGAGTACCGCGGCGGCTACGCCTACAACACCAAACTGTGCGGGGCACTGGCCGCCGGTATCGCGAACGAGCTGGAGAAGCGGCTGCCGGACGAGAGCGCCGACCCCGCCGACCTGGAACCCGGCAGCTGGGGCTCGGGCCCGCGCATCGTGATCCTCGTCGACGACTACGACGTGCTGACCACCGCGGGCCAGCAGCCGCTCGCACCCTTCGTGCCGTACATCCCCTCCGCCGTCGACATCGGCCTGCACTTCGTCCTCACCCGCCGGGTCGCGGGCGCCTCCCGCGGCCTGTACGAACCGCTGGTGCAGGGCCTGCGCGAGTCCGGCGCCTCGGTACTGGTGATGTCCGGAGACCGCAGCGAGGGCCAGCTCTTCCCCGGGGTGTACCCGAGCCAGCAGCCGCCCGGGCGCGGGGTGCTGGTCCGCAGGGGAGAGCCCAGCCGGCTGATCCAGACCGTCCACGCCGGGAGCAGGTGAACCACACTCATGACCAAGGACGTCATCACCCTGACCCAGAAGATGCCCGACCCGCTGACCGTGCTCGCGGGCCTGCTCTCCGGCGGTCCCGACAAGCTGGTGGGCGCCGAGGGCGACGGCGCGGTGGTGCGGCTCTGCGACGAGCAGGGACGCCCCCTCGTCTCCATCGAGGCACCGCTGCTCGTCCAGGTCAGGGGCGAGGCCCAGCGGCTGCTCGGGGCCAGCGAGCCCCCGGTGCCGTACTGGTGGACCGAGGCCCGGGCCACCACCGGCGTGACGGAGGGCGAGAAGCTCGCCGGCACCTTCGCGGCCCGGCTGGCCACGCTCCTCGGCGGCACCGCCTGGCCCCCGCAGGCCGCGCGGTCGCTGGCCGTGGTGAAGACGGACGGGGTGAGCGCGGTGCCCGCGCCGGCCGCCGCCCAGCCCGCCGTGGACGTGCTCACCGACAAGGTCGCCGTCGTCATCCAGGACCGCCCGGTGGTCGCGATGACCGCCTGGCTCGCGGACGCCTTCCGGGCGGCGGCGGACGCCGAACTGGGACTGCAGATCGTCACACCGCCCGGCACCCGTCTGTCCCCGGCGGTGCGCGCCGGCCTGCCGGGCTGGCCCTCGCGGTGGGTCGTGCAGGACGAGAAGGCCGGCTACTACGACGGTCTGTCCGGGGCCGTACTGGAGTGGCGGGACGGGCTGTTCATGCCCGTCCAGTCGCCCGGGGGCACCCCCGACGACCCGCGCACCCCGGTCGCCGAGTCCTTCACCCGGGACGTCACGGACACGGGAGAGCGCCAGCTCGCCGTCTCCTACCGCACCGTCCACCCGGCCGACGACCGCCTGGTCCTCGGCGGCTCCCTGGAGGCCGTGTGGCGCGAGATCACCGGCGAGCCGCCGGCCGGCTGGGGCACGGAGGAGCCCGTCAACCTGCCCTGGTCGCTGCGGCAGCTCACGGACATGGCCCACGAACGGGCCCCCGAGCCGACCTGGCTGGTGGTCGTCGGCAGCCCGGAGCGCCCGGGGCTGGCCACGGTGCGCATCTCCCGCACCAAGGGCGGTGTGGAGGAGGACGTCACGCTGGCGTTCGGCTACGGCCCCGGGGAGGAGATCCCACAGGACGCGGTCCCCCGGGCCGCGGAGGTCCTCGCCACCCGGCACGACCTGCAGTCCATGCTGGTGCAGATCCGCAAGGCCCGCCGCGATCTGTCGGTGCCGCCGCACTTCGAGGGTCCGGGCGTGCCGTACGCCTTCGTGCTCGGCGCCGAGGAGGTCCGCTCCCTGCCCTCCGACCGCGCCCGGCGCACCCCGCTCGCACAGCCGCCGCGCGAACTGGGCCCGCGGACCCGCCCCGCGCTGTACTACCCCTTCCCCGGCGACCCGTCCGACCTGTCGGGCTGGCAGCACTTCGAACAGCTGATGCGCCACCTCAAGGGCGACCAGGCCGCCTGAGACGCCGCACGACGGGCCGGGGCCGTCCGCGGTCGATCCGCACAACGGCCCCGGCCCGTTCGTCGGGACGTGTGCTGCTCCGGGCGTGCGCCTCAGTGCGCCACCACGGCCTCACGCCGGCCGCCGCTCCCCGACCGCTCGCGCTCCCGGGCCGGCTGGACCGTGTCCTGCCGGAAGGCCCAGTCCATCCTCGGCTCCATGACGCACCGGAAGACACGCCGTACGGGCGGGGTGCACAGAAGGGTCATGCCGCCCGCCGCGAGAAGGGTGGCGACGAGGGCGCCGAGCGGGCTGCGCAGCCACTCCGCGTCGAACCCGCCCGCGTACAGCACGCCCTTGACCACGAAGCCGTGCAGCAGATAGCCGCACAGCGTGCCCGCGCCGAGCACCGTGCACCACATCCGCCGGCCCGGCACCCAGGCGAGGAAACAGGCGGTCAGCACCACCGCACAGCAGAACAGCGCCAGCACCATGACCGGCCCGGCCCACCACGGGGCGTCCAGGTCCTGCGCGGCCCTCTCCCGGTACACCCACCTGGCGTCCATGTGGGACACGCTCCACCAGCCGAGGACCGCGGCCAGCACGAACACCGGCACCGACAGGAGCCGCACCGAGCGGCGGCGCACCAGACGGAAGTGCTCGGGCCTCAGATGCAGGCCCAGCACGAAGCAGGGCAGGAACTGGAGAACGCGCTGGAGTTCCAGCTCACCGCCCATGTCCGGGGTGATCGAGGCCAGCATGGCGACACCGAGGGCGACGGGCAGGGGCCAGCGCACCAGCCTCCAGACGGGCACGGTCAGGCGCCAGATGAACAGGGCGCACAGGAACCAGGTCAGGTACCAGGGGGAGAAGAGGTTGATCTGCCGGTCGTCGGACTGGCCGACGAGGATCCGGAAGAGCACATAGGCGAGCTGGAAGACGGCATACGGCACGAGAACGCCGGTGATCAGCCGCTTCAACCGGTGCGGACGAAGATCGAAACCACGGGAGAAGAAGCCGGAGATGATGATGAACGCCGGCATGTGGAAGAGGTAGACGACGTTGTACGCGGCTTCCAGGACCCGGACGTCGTCCTTGAGCGCCGCCCAGGTGTGCCCCATGCCCACCAGCACGATCGCCAGATACTTCGCGTTGTCGAAGAACGGATCGCGCTGATCGCCGGATCTTCTGCCCTGCTCGCCGGGCCGCTGCGCACCGGCCTCCTCCGGTGCGGACGACCGTTCCGGGAGAAGCGGTTTCCTGTTCGGATCTGGGAACGAGGCAGCGTGCAACATCCAATGCACCCTAGCGTTGTCCGATGGATTTTGCGGAATGCACGACGGCAGTCCGTGCTATTCGCTTCGGCTACCCGGAAATTGACGGAAAGTGTGTGACCGAAGGGTGATGATCGACACATCGCCCACCCTGCTCGGGCACACCATCTGCACCCTCAATGTCGTGATTCATGGCGATAAGCAGACCCGTTGCGCATGGTGTGCGACGGGAATTCAAATGCCCTGTGAACGTGATGTATGGACCCTGAAACGAAGTTGCTCGATTCACTGCGGGGACGCGGTGGCGCGAAGTGCTGAATTGCCCTGCGGAAAGCGGCCGATGAGCGGTGTCGGCACCATGGGTCCGACACCGGCTTCCCCGCCCTGTTCGACGGGTCGTCAGCCCTCGCATACGAAAGCCGCGTTGGTGGCACGATGGTTCCAACGGGGCGCACGAGGCCGGTGTCCCCGGGCCGGGAGAGCGGACCGACCGAGGGTGTGATCAGTTGTGGCCATTTCACTGTCCGTCGTGCTGCTGTTGGCGATCATCCTGGTGGTGCTGCTCCGCGGGGGATCCATCAAACCGGGGCCGGCTCTGGTCGCCGTGCTCTTCGGGTTCTTCCTCGCCTCCACCGGCATGGCCCCGTCGATCAGCCGTTTCCTGGACGCGATAGCGCAGACGATCAATTCGATCAGCTTCTGAACCGCCGGGGCGGGGCGCTCGCCTGACGGGACGGCGGCCTGCTCGTGCACGGGGGCTCGAGGGGACTCCCTCTTGTTCTCCGCTGTCCCTGCTGTCTTCGCCGGGCACCGGCCGACCGGGCGCGCCGTGGGAGCCGCGTGGCTGTGCGCCGGTCCCCTCCCTGTGCGGATGCGCGTCGGCGCAGCGCGTGAAGAAGGCGTGAAGAAGAGGAAGAGGAAGAAGGCGGGAGCGCAGGCGGGCGGGCGTTCGCCGGCGCCGGAGGGCGGCACCCCGCCGGGGTCCTGCCGGCCGGCCGTGGCGCGAGGCGTGGAGCGGCGCGGGGCCAGGGGGGTGCACCTTCATGATCTTCGACACACCGGCAGTGCTTCGGGGTCCCGGCCGGGGCCGGGGCCGAGCGGGGGAGGCGGCGGACCGGTCATGCCTCCTGCCGATCACGTCCCCCCGGGGGGCTCTGGAGCCCTGGAGCCCCTTGAGCTCCCTGGAAGCGGGCGGGGCCGGAAACGCCCGGGGCCAGGTCGCGGGAGACATCCCCTGACCTGGCCCCGGGCCGTGCAGAGCGGGCGACGGGAATCGAACCCGCGTAGCCAGTTTGGAAGACTGGGGCTCTACCATTGAGCTACGCCCGCACACAGGACGCGCCGCGAGTCTGCCGACCGCGGCACACGCAGGAATGGTAGCGGGTCGAGGGGCATCGCCGCACGCCCCGGGGGCGTATGCCGATTCCGTACGCCATTCGTACGCACCCGTGAGCCGTCGGGTGTAAGCCGGCGCCCACCTCTGCGACCCGTGTGCCTCCCGGTGCGCCTTGGTACCCGAAGAACACGACGGTCGCACTGCCTGCGGCCATGTACCCTACGTGTCGCGCACCAGACGGGGTGTGGCGCAGCTTGGTAGCGCGTCCGCTTTGGGAGCGGAAGGCCGTGGGTTCAAATCCCGCCACCCCGACTCAACCGCCGGCCCCCGGTCGGCGTGATCACGAGTGATCACCCCGGTGATCGCCTTTTGGGGCGCCCCGTGGCTGCGGTTACTATGCAGACTGCGCGCCCGTGTGTCCGGTCCTGCTGGGGCTGCGAACGCCTCCGGGCGGCGAAACATCCGCCGGAACCACCCGCCCCGGCAGATTCCCAGAAGTTCAGCCACAAGGAGACCGAACCGTGAAGAGCGCCGTGGAGACCCTGAACCCGACCCGGGTTCGGCTCACTGTCGAGGTGCCCTTCGAGGAGCTCAAGGACAGCCTCGACGCGGCGTACAAGAAGATCAACCAGCAGGTCACGGTGAAGGGCTTCCGCAAGGGCAAGGTCCCGGCCCGGATCATCGACCAGCGGTTCGGCCGCGGTGTGGTGCTGGAGGAGGCCGTCAACGACGCCCTTCCGCGGTTCTACACCGATGCGGTCAGGGAGGCGGAGCTGACCCCGCTGGGCCAGCCCGAGGTCGACATCACCGAGCTGAAGGACGGCGAGACGCTGAACTTCACCGCTGAGGTCGAGGTCCGCCCGACCCTCGAGATCCCGGACTACTCCGGCATCGAGGTCGAGGTCGACGCCGTCGAGGTGACCGACGAGGACGTCGAGAAGGCGGTCCAGCAGCTGCGCGAGCGCTTCGCCTCCACGACCCCGGTCGAGCGCGCCGCCGAGGACGGCGACGTCGTCACCATCGACCTGGAGGCCAAGGTCGACGGCAAGGTCCTCGAGGACGGCGTCGCGAAGGGCGTCTCCTACACCATCGGCTCCGGCGAGCTGCTGGACGGCATCGACGACGCCGTGAAGGGCCTGGAGGCGGGTGGCGAGGCCACCTTCACCTCCCAGCTGAAGGGCGGCCCGGCGGCCGGCCGGGATGCCGAGATCACCGTCAAGGTCACCCAGGTCGCCGCCCGGGAGCTGCCCGAGCTCGACGACGACTTCGCCCAGCTCGCCTCCGAGTTCGACACCCTCGAGGAGCTGAAGGCCGACAGCCGCAGGCGCCTGGAGGAGCGGAAGCGGTTCGAGCAGGCCACGCAGGCCCAGGAGCGGGTCCTGGAGAAGCTGCTCGAGCTGGTCGAGGTCCCCATCCCCGAGAAGCTCCTCGAGGACGAGATCAGGACCCGTAAGCACAACCTCGAGCACCACCAGCTCGCGCAGATGGGTCTGACCCTCGACAAGTACCTGGAGATCCAGGGCAAGACCGCCGAGGAGTTCGACACCGAGACCCGCGAGGCGGCGATCAAGGGCATCAAGACCCAGTTCGTGCTCGACGAGCTCGTCAGCAAGGAGAAGCTGGGCGTCAACCAGGAGGAGCTCACCGAGCACCTCATGCGGCGTGCGGCCTCCTCCGGGATGTCCCCCGATCAGTTCGCCCAGGCCGTCGTCCAGCAGAACCAGGTTCCGCTGCTGGTCGGCGAGGTCGCCCGCGGCAAGGCCCTGGCCCTCGTGGTCGAGGCCGCGACCGTGAAGGACACCAACGGCCAGATCATCGACCTGGAGGACGACGAGGACGAGGACGCCGAGGGCGCCGAGAACGCCGAAGGCTCCGAGCCGGCCGAGGCCTCCGCCGGGAACAAGGGCGAGGGCGAGGAGAAGAGCGAGTCCTGAGCCGGGTCGTACGGCATCTTCCCCTGCACGTAGGACGGGCCCCGGGTACGTTGTGACCTGGGGCCCGTTCCCCTGCCCGGGGAACACGGGCCCCGAAAAGACCACGGCGTACGCCCCCGGCGAACACCCCGGGAACCGGGATGGCACCGCCGGGCCTGCGCGTTAGGGTCCTTGAATACGAGGGCAGGGGAGTCCCCGAACAACGCCGGACGGCCCCACGCCCCCGGCAGAACACGTAAGACGGCCCCGTGCCGTCGCAAGACGAGCAGGTGGATACGTGACGAATCTGATGCCCTCCGCCGCCAGCGAGCCCTCCATCGGTGGTGGCCTCGGCGACCAGGTCTACAACCGGCTGCTCAACGAGCGGATCATTTTTCTCGGCCAGCCGGTCGACGACGACATCGCGAACCGGATCACCGCGCAGCTGCTGCTGCTCGCCGCCGACCCGGACAAGGACATCTATCTCTACATCAACAGCCCGGGCGGTTCGATCACGGCCGGCATGGCGATCTACGACACCATGCAGTACATCAAGAACGACGTGGTGACCATCGCCATGGGGCTCGCGGCTTCGATGGGCCAGTTCCTGCTCAGCGCCGGCACCCGCGGCAAGCGCTTCGCGCTGCCGAACGCCGAGATCCTCATCCACCAGCCCTCCGCCGGCCTGGCAGGCTCGGCCTCGGACATCAAGATCCACGCCGAGCGGCTGCTGCACACCAAGAGGCGCATGGCGGAACTCACCGCCTACCACACCGGCCAGACGGTCGAGCAGATCATCCGCGACTCCGACCGCGACCGCTGGTTCGACGCCCACGAGGCCAAGGAGTACGGCCTCATCGACGACGTGATCACCTCGGCCGCCGGTATGCCGGGCGGCGGCGGCACCGGGGCCTGAGCCGTCCTCGGGGTCCCCACGGCCCCTCGAGCCGCTCCCGCGGAGTCCCGGCCCTCTCGGCCCCCACAGGACGCCCGGGGCCTCCGTGAAGCCCGACCAGCCTCCAGCCGACCGCCCAGCCCCTTTTCAGGAGAGACACCGTGAACGACTTCCCCGGCAGCGGCCTCTACGACCGTACACGCGCCGAGTACACCGGCCCCGTGCCCGAGTCCCGCTATGTCATCCCGCGCTTCGTGGAGCGCACCTCCCAGGGCGTCCGCGAGTACGACCCGTACGCGAAGCTCTTCGAGGAGCGCGTGATCTTCCTCGGCGTCCAGATCGACGACGCCTCCGCCAACGACGTCATGGCGCAGCTGCTGTGCCTGGAGTCGATGGACCCCGACCGGGACATCTCGGTCTACATCAACAGCCCCGGCGGCTCCTTCACGGCGCTGACGGCCATCTACGACACGATGCAGTTCGTGAAGCCCGACATCCAGACGGTCTGCATGGGCCAGGCGGCCTCCGCCGCCGCCGTCCTGCTGGCCGCCGGCACGCCGGGCAAGCGCATGGCGCTGCCGAACGCCCGCGTGCTGATCCACCAGCCGTACAGCGAGACCGGCCGCGGTCAGGTCTCCGACCTGGAGATCGCCGCCAACGAGATCCTGCGGATGCGCTCGCAGCTGGAGGAGATGCTGGCCAAGCACTCCAACCAGCCGATCGAGAAGATCCGCGAGGACATCGAGCGCGACAAGATCCTCACCTCCGAGGAAGCACTGTCGTACGGGCTGATCGACCAGATCATCTCCACCCGGAAGATGAACAACGCCGCCCTCCGCTGACGCGGGGGGACACCCCGTGCTCCAGCGCGGCCGAGAGCCCGGGGAGCGACGTCTGCCGCTCCTTGGTACGGGGCACACCGAAGTGAACCGTGCCAAGGGGGGCCCGAACGGGGGGCCCGGCAAGGTACCGTCGACATAAGGCAGCACCAGGAGTGGCCGGACTCAACGCGTCCGGCCGCCTCCCAGGCGAAGGGGAAGCACACCGTGGCACGCATCGGTGACGGCGGCGATCTGCTCAAGTGCTCGTTCTGCGGCAAGAGCCAGAAGCAGGTCAAGAAGCTCATCGCAGGGCCCGGTGTGTACATCTGCGACGAGTGCATCGATCTCTGCAACGAGATCATCGAGGAGGAACTCGCGGAGACCAGCGAGGTGGGCTGGGAGGAACTCCCCAAACCCCGCGAGATCTACGAGTTCCTGGACGGGTACGTCGTCGGCCAGGAGGCCGCGAAGAAGGCCCTGTCCGTCGCGGTGTACAACCACTACAAACGCGTCCAGGCCGGTGAGAACGGCGGCGGCCAGGGCCGTGACGACGCCATCGAGCTGGCCAAGTCCAACATCCTTCTGCTGGGCCCCACGGGCTCCGGCAAGACCTTGCTGGCCCAGACGCTGGCCCGCATGCTGAACGTCCCGTTCGCCATCGCCGACGCCACGGCGCTCACCGAGGCGGGCTATGTGGGCGAGGACGTCGAGAACATCCTGCTGAAGCTGATCCAGGCGGCCGACTACGACGTCAAGAAGGCCGAGACCGGGATCATCTACATCGACGAGATCGACAAGGTCGCCCGCAAGAGCGAGAACCCCTCCATCACCCGCGACGTGTCCGGCGAGGGCGTCCAGCAGGCCCTGCTGAAGATCCTCGAGGGCACCACGGCCTCCGTTCCGCCCCAGGGGGGCCGCAAGCACCCGCACCAGGAGTTCATCCAGATCGACACGACGAACGTCCTGTTCATCGTGGGCGGTGCCTTCGCGGGCCTGGAGAAGATCATCGAGGGGCGGGCGGGCGCCAAGGGCATCGGCTTCGGCGCGACGATCCGCTCCAAGCGGGAGCTGGCGGACAAGGACCTGTTCCGGGACGTCATGCCCGAGGACCTGGTCAAGTTCGGCATGATCCCGGAGTTCATCGGCCGTCTGCCGGTGATCACGAGCGTGCACAACCTGGACCGGGAGGCCCTGCTCAAGATCCTGGTCGAACCGCGCAACGCCCTGGTCAAGCAGTACAAGCGTCTGTTCGAGCTCGACGGCGTGGAGCTCGAGTTCGAGCGCGAGGCCCTGGAGGCCATCGCCGACCAGGCCATCCTCCGCCAGACCGGCGCCCGCGGTCTGCGCGCCATCATGGAGGAGGTCCTGATGTCGGTGATGTACGAGGTGCCCTCGCGCAAGGACGTGGCGCGGGTCGTCATCACCGCCGACGTCGTCCGCTCCAACGTCAACCCGACCCTGATCCCGCGGGACGCGCGCGGCCGGGGGCCGGGCGAGCAGAAGACGGCCTGACCGCCGCGGCAGGGACGGCACGACGGGCACGGACGGCCGCCGGCAGAGCCGGCAGACCGGCCACCGGCGAAAGGGCCCGGAGACAATCCGCAGAGGGCCGCAGAGCAGCCCGGGGAAGCCGCGCAGCGGCCACACGGAGAAGCCGCGTCGAGAAGGGCCCCGGTCGACCGACCGGGGCCCTTCGCCGTACGAGGCGCCGTACGGGGGCGCGTCAGGCCTTGACGCGCACCTCCTTGCGGAACTTGGCGGTGAGCTCGGCGGCCTCCTCCAGGTTCTCGCTCTTGCCCGACGCGAGGTTGGCGACGTCCATCGGCATGACGATGCCGAGCGTGCTGTGGTCGCCCCAGATGCAGATGGCCATGTTCATCTCCTTCGGCCCGCCCGCGGTGCCGGCGTTGGAGGAGTTGTCGACCTTGGCCTCCTGGCACTTGAGGACCGCACCCTCGAGCGAGGGCGGCGTGTAGGACTTCGGATCGCCGACCAGCGTGACGTCCTTGTCCTCGTCCTCCTTGGTCTTGTCCTTCATGTGCGCGAACATCGCGTCGACGGTCTTCTCGGGATCGTCGATGGAGCCGTAGACGCCGCCGAACTGGATCAGCTTCTGGCTCAGGGGGTTGTCCTTGTCCCCGGCCTGGTACTGGGCGCTGACGTCCTTGGGGTCGTGGACGCCCCACTTCTCGGCGTCCTTCACGTCGTCCTTCGTCAGGGTCCCGCTCTCGCTCTCGCTCTTCTTGTACTCCGTCAGCACGGTCGCCGGCGTCGTCAGCTTGTGCGGGCCGTCGTCGGCGATGTCCGAACCGCTTCCGCCGAACACGAAGTACGCGCCCACCGCGATCGCCGCCACGACCGCCACCGCACCGACGACCAGGGCCGCCGTCCGGCCGCCCTTGCCGCCGCTCGGGGCCGGGGGAGTGGCGCCGTACGGGGGCTGGCCGTACGGCGGCTGCTGACCGTAGGGCCCCGGCTGGGGCGGGACGCCCGGGGCGGCGGGCTGCTGCGGATAGCCGTAACCGGGCTGAGGCGGAGGGGTTTGCTGAGGGTAGCCGTAACCGGGTTGCGCGGACGGCGCCTGCGGCGGCTGGCCGTAGGGACCCGGCTGCCCGTACGGTCCGGGCTGCTGGGGCTGCCCGCCGTACGGGCCCGGCTGGTTGCTGCTCATGACTGGGTTCCCCTCCAGTGCGCTTATGTGTCCTTGACATCCTGACCCAGAGCACCGACAGCCGGGGCGGCGGGGGCCCGCACCGTTACAGAACAAACGCGTTTCGGGACCGTGCTGTGACACCTCTAAACTGACCCCCGTGACCGAGAACGCTCAGCAGCAGCCATCAGCGCCCGCCACCGAACTGCCGACCCAGTACGCGCCGGCCGACGTAGAAGGGCCGCTGTACGAGCGCTGGGTAGAGCGCGGGTACTTCGAGGCGGACGCGAAGAGCGACAAGCCGCCGTACACCATCGTCATCCCGCCGCCGAACGTCACCGGCTCGCTCCACCTGGGGCACGCCTTCGAGCACACGCTCATCGACGCCCTCACCCGCCGCAAGCGCATGCAGGGGTACGAGACGCTGTGGCAGCCCGGCATGGACCACGCGGGCATCGCCACCCAGAACGTCGTCGAGCGCGAGCTCGCCAAGGAGGGCAAGTCCCGGCACGACCTGGGCCGTGAGGCCTTCGTCGAGCGCGTGTGGCGGTGGAAGAACGAGTCCGGCGGGCAGATCTCCGGTCAGATGCGCCGCCTCGGCGACGGCGTCGCCTGGTCGCGTGAGCGCTTCACCATGGACGAGGGGCTCTCCCGGGCCGTCCAGACCATCTTCAAGCGGCTCTACGACGACGGGCTGATCTACCGCGCCGAGCGCATCATCAACTGGTGCCCGCGCTGCCTCACCGCCATCTCCGACATCGAGGTGGAGTACCAGGAGGACGACGGCGAGCTCGTCTCGATGAAGTACGGCGAGGGCGACGACACCATCGTGGTCGCCACCACCCGTGCCGAGACCATGCTCGGCGACACCGCCGTCGCCGTTCACCCCGACGACGAGCGCTACCGGCACCTCGTCGGCAAGCACGTCAAGCTGCCGCTGACCGACCGGTCCATCCCCGTCGTCGCCGACGAGCACGTCGACCCCGAGTTCGGCACCGGTGCCGTCAAGGTCACCCCGGCGCACGACCCGAACGACTTCGAGATCGGCCGACGCCACAACCTGCCGGCCATCACCGTGATGGACGAGCACGGTGTCATCACCGCGCACGGCCCCTTCCAGGGCCTGGACCGGTTCGAGGCCCGCTCCGCCATCGTCGGCGCGCTGCGCGCCGAGGGCCGGATCGTCGCCGAGAAGCGGCCCTACGTCCACTCCGTCGGCCACTGCTCGCGCTGCAAGACCACCGTCGAGCCGCGTCTGTCCATGCAGTGGTGGGTCAAGGTCGGCCCGCTGGCCAAGGCCGCCGGTGACGCCGTCCGCGACGGCCGCGTCACGATCCACCCGCGGGAGATGGAGAAGCGGTACTTCGACTGGGTCGACAACCTCCACGACTGGTGCATCTCGCGGCAGCTGTGGTGGGGTCACCGGATCCCCGTCTGGTACGGCCCGGACGGCGAGGTCGTCTGCGTCGGCCCCGACGAGGAACCGCCGAGCGGCGAGGGCTGGCACCAGGAGACCGACGTCCTCGACACCTGGTTCTCCTCCGCCCTGTGGCCGTTCTCCACGCTCGGCTGGCCCGAACAGACCGAGAGCCTCGCGAAGTTCTACCCGAACTCCGTCCTGGTCACCGGCTACGACATCCTCTTCTTCTGGGTCGCCCGGATGATGATGTTCGGCCTGTACGCGATGGACGGCACCCCGCCGTTCCACACCATCGCCCTGCACGGCATGGTCCGCGACCAGTACGGCAAGAAGATGTCGAAGTCCTTCGGCAACGTGGTCGACCCGCTGGACTGGATGGACAAGTACGGCTCCGACGCGCTCCGGTTCACGCTCGCGCGCGGCGCCAACCCGGGTGTGGACGTCCCCATCGGCGAGGACTGGGTCCAGGGCTCGCGCAACTTCGCCAACAAGATCTGGAACGCGACGCGCTTCGCGCTGATGAACGGCGCGACGGTGGACGGTCCGCTGCCCGACGCCTCGAGGATGTCGGCGACCGACCGCTGGATCCTGTCCCGGCTGAACTCGGTCGTCGCCGAGGTCGACGCGTACTACGACGACTTCCAGTTCGCCAAGCTGTCCGACACGCTGTTCCACTTCGCGTGGGACGAGGTCTTCGACTGGTACGTCGAGCTGTCCAAGACCGTCTTCCAGGCGGGCGGCGAGGCGGCCGAGGTCTCCCGGCGGGTGCTGGGCGAGGTCCTGGACGTCACCCTGAGGCTGCTGCACCCGGTCATGCCGTTCGTCACCGAGAGGCTGTGGACCACCCTGACGGGCGGTGAGTCGGTCGTCATCGCCGAGTGGCCGGCCGACAGCGGCTTCAGGGACGAGGAGGCCGAGCGGGAGATCGGGACGCTGCAGTCCGTCATCACCGAGGTGCGGCGGTTCCGGGCCGACCAGGGCCTGCAGCCGGGACAGCGGGTGCCGGCGCGGCTGAAGCTGGACGGCACGCCGCTGGCCGCGCACGAGGCGGCGATCCGGCAGATGCTGCGGCTGCAGCCGGAGGGCGACTCCTTCACCGCCACGGCGACGCTGCCGGTGGCCGGGGTGGAGGTCGCGCTGGACCTGTCCGGGGCGATCGACGTCGCGGCGGAGCGCAAGCGGCTGGCGAAGGACCTGGCGGCGGCGCAGAAGGAGCGGCAGCAGGCCGAGGCCAAGCTGGGCAACGAGGCCTTCCTGTCGAAGGCGCCCGAGCACGTGGTCGAGAAGATCCGCGGACGCCTGGCCAAGGCCGAGGAGGACATCGCACGGATCACCGCGCAGCTGGAGCGGCTGCCCCAGCAGCAGGGATAGCGCACCGAGCGGGGAGCGCGTCCGCAGCACGGCGCAAGGCCCCCGGGCCC